>NZ_JBSFLB010000094.1:0-1051 GCF_053598835.1 Streptomyces sp. NPDC001070 | reverse complement strand
AGACTTCCTCCACACCTACAACCACCACCGCTGCCACACCGCACTCGGCGGCCACCCACCGATCAGCCGCGTGAACAACGCTGCGGGTCAATACAGCTAGGCCGCACGACGTCAAGGCAATGGGGGATCTGCTGCCGCTGGACATCGAGCGCTGGTGCGCCGCCCCGGACTCCGCCGACACCACCGTCCTGAACCGCTGCGCCGGCCCCGTTCTCGACGTGGGTTGCGGACCGGGACGTCTGGTCGCCGCCCTTGCCGCCCGGGGCGTGCGCGCCCTCGGCGTGGACGTCAGCCCGGCCGCGGTGGCCCGGACTCGGCGACACGGGGGTTCCGCTGTGCGCCGGTCCGTCTTCGACCGCCTGCCGGGGGAGGGCCGATGGGTCAGCGTTCTGCTGATGGACGGCAACGTCGGCATTGGCGGCGACCCCCACGCCCTCCTGACCCGCCTGCGCACCCTGGTCGCGCCCGGCGGGCGCCTCCTGGCAGAGGCCGCGCCGCACGACATCGACGAGCGCCTCACCGTCAGAGTCGAAGACGATCACGGTCGGCACGGCCGCCCCTTTCCCTGGGCCCGCCTCGGCACCACCGCCCTGCTGCGCACCGCCGAGGCGACGGGGTGGATCCCGTCCGGCCGGTGGTCCGACGCGGGCCGCCCGTTCGTGGAACTGCACCGGCCTCGGCCCGGGCAGCACGATGAGCGCCCCATGACCACCAGAAGGCCCGGGCACTCGTGAGCGACGCTGCCGCCGCACAGCACCAGTCACCGCAGCCGCCCTCGGGTCAGGCTGCGGCATCCGTGAACCGTGGATCGGCCCGTATCCGCACCATCGTCGTCGCGGTTCTGCTCGCCCTGCTGACCGCCGTCGTCGTCGGCACCGTCCGCGCGGGCGACAGCGTGAGCGACCCCGGTCGCCTGCTGGCCGGATACGCCGTGGCCTGGGCGCTGTTCGCCGCCGCGGCATGGGCCGTTCGCAAGGTCCCGGTACGCGCCGCCATCGGACTGGTCCTGGCCGGGGCGGCCGCCGTGGCGCTGGCCGGGCTCGCCGCGCCG
>NZ_JBSFLB010000093.1:0-1053 GCF_053598835.1 Streptomyces sp. NPDC001070 | reverse complement strand
TGTATTGATCACGAACGTTGTTGACACTGGCCCGGGCTTGATCATGGCGAAGACCTCCGGTGTGGTGGAGCTGTCTAGGACTGCACCACACGGAGGTCTTCGTGTCCCACCGTAATGCCCGGCTGACCGTTCACGGCAGGCGGCTGCTGGTCGAACGTGTCTGCGCAGGTCGCCCCGTCGCGCATGTGGCCGCTGAAATGGGCATCTCCCGCGCCACGGCCCACAAATGGGTCCGCCGCTGGCGAGCCGAGGGCGAGGCAGGCCTTGCCGACCGCTCCAGCCGGCCCCGCACGACACCGCATCGAACCCCGGCGACCGTGGAGGCCCGGGTCTGCCAGCTCCGCCAGGCCCGCAAACTCGGCCCTGCGCGTCTGGGCCCGATCCTGGGCCTGCCCGCCTCCACCGTGCACCGGATCCTGACACGCCACCGCCTGAACCGACTGGCCCACCTGGACCGGCCCACCGGCCAGGTCATCCGCCGCTACGAACGCGAACGGCCCGGCGAACTGATCCACGTCGACGTCAAGAAACTCGGCCGGATCCCCGACGGCGGCGGCCACAAGGTCCTCGGCCGCCAGGCCGGCCGGGCCCGGCGCAGCAGCATGGGCTTCGACTACGTCCACTCCGCCGTCGACGACCACAGCCGCCTCGCCTACAGCGAGATCCACGCAGACGAGAAGGCCGCCACCTGCGCCGGCTTCCTACGCCGGGCCGCGGCGTTCTTCGCAGCGTCGGGTATCGACCGCGTCGAGCGGGTCCTGACCGACAACGCCTGGCCCTACCGCAAGAGCTTCGCCTGGCAGCAGGCCCTTGCCGACCTCGGTGCGGCCGGCAAGCTCACCCGCGCCTACCGGCCGCAGACCAACGGCAAGGTCGAACGCTTCAACCGCACCCTGCTCGACGAATGGGCCTACCTGCGGCCCTACACCAGCAACACCGAACGGACCGAAGCCCTGACAGACTTCCTCCACACCTACAACCACCACCGCTGCCACACCGCACTCGGCGGCCACCCACCGATCAGCCGCGTGAACAACGCTGCGGGTCAATACA
>NZ_JBSFLB010000092.1:0-1153 GCF_053598835.1 Streptomyces sp. NPDC001070 | reverse complement strand
CTACTGACTTGTAATGCGTGATGTCGTGGGGTGCTGACAGGTCGTGATCGTCGCGGTACACCACGGTCATGAGGTACGCGCAGGGTGGCGGGCTGACTGCTGAGCGGAGGGCATTTCGCGAGCGGATCCGTCTGGACGCGGGTGAGATGTTCGCGGCTGGTAGCGACAACGCCGAGGTGGCGAAGGTGCTGCGGGTTCATGTGCGCTCGGTGCAGCGCTGGCGGCGCGAGTGGGCCGAGCGGGGTGAAGCGGGCCTGGTCTCGAAGGGGCCGGCGTCCTTGCCCAAGCTCAGCGACGAGTTGTTCGTGAAGCTGGAGGCGGCGCTGGCGTTGGGGGCGGTGGCGCACGGCTGGTCTGACGAGCGCTGGACGCTCGCGCGGATCCGTACGCTGATCGGGCGGATGTTCCACAAGAGCTACACCGTGCCCGGGGTGTGCCTGTTGCTGCACCGGCACGGCTGGTCGCCCCAGGTGCCGGCTCGCAGGGCGGTGCAGCGCGACGATGAGGCGGTCGCGACGTGGGTGAAGGAGACCTGGCCGGCCGTGGAACCACCGCGGCGGCGCTCGGCGCCTGGACCGTCTTCGCTGACGAGGCCGGGTTCTCGATGACGCCGCACACCGCCCGCACCTGGTCCCGCAGAGGCGTTACCCCGGTGATCCGGGTCAACGGCGGCAGCAGGCGCCACCTGTCTGTGGCCGCTTTGTGCTGCTACAAGCCCGGCGAGCGGCCGCGGTTGGTCTTCCGCCACACTGGTGACCGGCGGGCCGACGGCCGCAAGGGTTTCTCTTGGAAGGACTTACGAGACCTGCTCACCGCGGCCCACACCCAGCTCGGCGGACCGATCGTGCTGGTCTGGGACAACGTCGGCCTGCACCTCAGTCGCGCGATGCGCGCCTGGACCACGGCTCGGGACTGGCTCACGGTGTTCCAGTTGCCGGCCTACGCACCCGACCTCAACCCCGTGGAGGGGATCTGGTCCAGCCTGCGGCGCACCAGTCTGGCCAACATCGCCTTCGCCGACTACACGCAACTGGTCATCGCAGTGCGCCGGGGCCTACGCCAGATCCAGTACCGACCCACCATCATCACCGGCTGCCTCATCGGCACCGGCCTCGCCACAAGCCCTGGCGACATCACACATTAATCCTCAGTA
>NZ_JBSFLB010000091.1:0-1201 GCF_053598835.1 Streptomyces sp. NPDC001070 | reverse complement strand
GGGGTCTGTCCAACGAACGGTGTAACTCGGGTGGTGTGAGTTAGCGGCGGCCGAGGGAGAGTCGGCCGTCGAAGGCGATGTCGAAGGCTTGCAGGGCGGGCTTCCAGCGCATGGTCCAGCGTTTGCGGCCCTGACCGGTGGGGTCCAGGCTCATGACGGCCATGTAGACGCGCTTGAGGGCGGCGGCCTCGTTGGGGAAGTGCCCGCGGGCCCGGACGGCCTTGCGTATGCGGGCGTTGACCGACTCGATCGCGTTGGTCGTGCAGACGACGCGGCGGATCTCGGTGTCGAACTGCAGGAACGGCACGAACTCGGCCCAGGCGTTCTCCCACAGCCGCACGATCGCCGGATACTTCGCGCCCCATTCCTCCTGGAAGTCCAGGAAGCGGTCCTCGGCCGCGCTTGCGGTCGGTGCGGTGTAGATGGGCTTGAGCGCCTTGGAGATCTTGTCCCAGTCCTGGCGGCCCGCGTAGCGGAACGACGCCCGGATCAAATGGACCACACAGGTCTGCGTGACCGCCTGCGGCCAGACCGTGCCGATCGCATCGGGCAGGCCCTTCAGTCCGTCGCAGACGACCATGCACACGTCCTCGACGCCGCGGTTCTTGATCTCGGTGAGGACCTGAAGCCAGTACTTGGCGCCCTCGCCGCCGTCGCCGGCCCACAGGCCGAGGATGTCGCGGGTGCCGTCCACGGTCACCGCCAGAGCGACATAGATCGGCCGGTTGGCGACCTGACCGTCGCGGACCTTCACGTGCACGCAGTCGATGAAGATCACCGGATAGACCGGGTCCAGCGGCCGGTTCTGCCACTCGGCCATCCCGTCCATGACCTTGTCGGTGATGGTCGAGATGGTCTGCTTGGACACGCTGGCGCCGTAGACCTCGGCCAGGTGCGCGGAGATGTCTCCGTGCGTCAGCCCCCGCGCGGACAGCGACAGCACCATCTCGTCGACGCCGGTCAGCCGCCGCTGACGCTTCTTGACGATCTGCGGCTCAAAGCTCCCGTCGCGGTCCCGCGGCACCGCGATCTCGACCAGGCCGACGTCGGTCAGCACGGTCTTGGACCTCACCCCGTTACGGGAGTTCCCACTGCCGGTACCGGCCGGGTCGTGCTTGTCGTAGCCCAGGTGGTCGGTGATCTCGCCTTCCAGAGCGGACTCCAGCACGCGCTTGGTCAGCTGCTGCAGGAGCCCGCCCTC
>NZ_JBSFLB010000090.1:0-1228 GCF_053598835.1 Streptomyces sp. NPDC001070 | reverse complement strand
AGGGCGAACTGGTCGAGGCGCTGCCGGAGGCCGCCGCGGGCGGCGTCGCCGTGCTCAATGCGGACGATCCCCTCGTACGCGCCATGTCCTCCCGCACCAAGGCCCGCGTCGTGCTCTTCGGCGAGTCCGCCGACGCCGACGTGCGTGCCGAGAACGTCCGGCTCAACGACCGAGGTCAGGCGGTCTTCACGCTGACAACACCTACCGGGTGCAGCGAAGTGACCTTGCGCCTGTACGGTGAGCACCACGTGTCGAACGCGCTCGCCGCGGCCGCCGTAGCCCGTGAACTCGGCATGCCCGTCGACGAGATCGCCACCGCGCTCTCCGAGGCGGGGACGCTGTCCCGCTGGCGTATGGAGGTCGTCGAACGACCGGACGGCGTGACGGTCGTCAACGACGCCTACAACGCGAACCCCGAGTCCATGCGGGCCGCCCTGCGCGCGCTCGCGGCCATGGGCCGTGCCGCCCAGGCACGCGGGGGACGCACGTGGGCGGTGCTGGGCGAGATGGCGGAGCTCGGAGGGGAGGCCCTCGCCGAGCACGACGCGGTCGGGCGGCTCGCCGTCCGGCTCAACGTCAGCAAGCTCGTGGCAGTCGGCGGCCAGGCGGCCGCCTGGGTGCAAATGGGCGCCTACAACGAGGGTTCGTGGGGTGAGGAGTCGGTGCACGTGTCCGACGCTGAGGCGGCGATCGACCTGTTGCGCAGTGAACTGCGTCCGGGGGACGTCGTGCTGGTGAAGGCATCGAGGGCGGTCGGCCTGGAGCGGGTCGCACTCGCGCTGCTCGACGGCGTCGAGGGCGGGGGCGCCGCGTCATGAAGCAGATCCTGATCTCGGGCGTCCTCGGACTGTTCCTGTCCCTCATCGGCACGCCGATGCTGATCAAGCTGCTGGCCCGCAAGGGCTACGGCCAGTTCATCCGCGACGACGGCCCCAAGGAACACCACAGCAAGCGCGGCACCCCGACCATGGGTGGCATCGCCTTCATCCTGGCCACGCTCGTCGCGTACGCGCTCACCAAGGTGATCACCTCCGAGCGCCCGACGATGTCCGGCGTGCTGGTGCTCTTCCTCTTCGCGGGACTCGGCGTCGTCGGCTTCCTCGACGACTACATCAAGATCGTCAAGCAGCGCAGCCTGGGTCTGCGCGCCAAGGCGAAGATGGCCGGGCAGCTGATCGTCGGCATCACCTTCGCGGTCCTGTCGCTGCAGTTCGCGGACGCCCGCGAC
>NZ_JBSFLB010000089.1:0-1362 GCF_053598835.1 Streptomyces sp. NPDC001070 | reverse complement strand
TGGTGTGCATGTCGGTGCAGAAGCCGCAGCCGTTGATCTGGCTGGCGCGGATCTTCACCAGTTCCTGCGTCGCGGCGGGGAGCGCCGAGTCCGACGCCACCTTGGCCGCCGAGTTGATGTGCTTCAGGAACTTGCCTGCGAGGGGGTGGCCGAAGTAGTTCAGACGGGCTTCCATGGCGTTCTCCTTGGCCGTGTCGGTGGTTACGGAGCATTGACCGCACGGCGGAGGGAAACGTGACAGGAGGACTCGTGTGACGTGGGTCGCATCTGCTGCCGCCGGAGCGAGCGGGCCCGCACGCGAGCGCACTCCGTGACCCGCCGCCGCAATGGGAGCCGCGGCGCCGGCGGCGACCGGAACAGGACGGCCGCGGGCCGGTGTCCCCGTGTAGCTTCGGCCGCATGGCTGACGAGGCGTTCGGGAACCCGCGGCTGGCCGCGGTGTACGACCCGCTCGATCCCGATCGAGGCGATCTCGATGCGTACGTCCGTGTGGTCGAGGAGTTCGGCGCGCCGGGAGCTGGACATCGGATGCGGAACGGGAGTGTTCGCGCTCCTGCTGGCCGATCGCGGCATCGAGGTCACCGGAGTCGATCCGGCCCGTGCGTCCATCGACGTGGCCAGGGCCAAGCCGGGCGGCGAACGGGTGCGTTGGATCTGCGGTGACGCCACGGCGCTTCCGCCGTTGCGCGTCGACCTGGCGACCATGACGGCGATCGTCGCCCCACAGGCCTGGCGGGACACCCTGCGGGGGGGGCCACGACGCCCTGCGGCTCGGGGCCGTTGCGTTGAGTGGAGAGACGTCGGCGGAGCGCTGCCCGCCGGGCCGGAGAGAGCCGGGGAGAGCGGAGGTGCCGGTCGTGCCGATGGTGTCGAGCGCGTCCGCCGTGGTCCCCGCCTCGCCGTGGCCCTCGACGGTGCCGGCTGACACCCCGCCGCCTGGCGTGAGCCCGTGGCCCGGCCACTACGGGCCCTGGGTCCGCAGCATCCGCACCGCCGGGGGCGCCATCGAGTTCCCCACCCCGGAGCAGGCCCGCGCCCACCCCTGGACGGAGGAGGACCGGGCCCTGGTGGCCGACCGCGTCGAGACCCAGTTCGTCGGCTCGCCGCAGCGCGTGGCCGACCAGCTCGAACAACTGCAGGAGGCGACCGACGCCGACGAACTGATCGTCACCACCATCACCCACGGCCACGCCGACCGGGTGCGCTCCTACCGGCTCCTGGCCGAGGAGTGGCACCGCCGGTGACCAGGCGGCGCCGCGTACAGCACCGGCCCGGGGATGTGTGTCCCCGGGCCGGTGTGGTGGGTCGTGCGGGTGGGGTTCAGCGGAGCCAGGCGTGGTCGCGGACGAGGGGGAGCCGGGC
>NZ_JBSFLB010000088.1:0-1704 GCF_053598835.1 Streptomyces sp. NPDC001070 | reverse complement strand
GAAAATCTCGGGTTCTGGCCCCGGCTCTGTGGAGTCGGGGCCAGTCTTGTAGGCATGCAGGGGGAATGGGCCGGGGAGTCGGTCGGGCCGGATGTGTGGGAGACCTGCCGGGAGTTGATCCCGGCGGGCAGTGTGTTCGCGTTCCTGGCCGAGCATCGCGAGGTGCTGTTCCCGCCGGGGATGTTCGCGGACATGTATCCGTCGGCGAACGGCCGGCCGAGTCTGCCGCCTCAGGTGCTGGCCGCGACGGTGGTACTGCAGAGCCTGCAGGGATTGTCGGACTTCGAGACCGTTCAGGAACTGCGGTGTGACCTGCGGTGGAAGGCCGCCTGCGGGCTCGGGCTGTATGACACCGCGTTCGATCCGTCGCTGCTGACGTATTTCCGGCGCCGCCTGCGTCATTCGGCGGATCCCTTGCGGATCTTCACCAAGGTCAGGGAAGTCGTGGCCGCGACCGGCGTGCTCAGGGGCAGGCAGCGGCGGGCGCTGGATTCCACCGTGCTCGATGACGCGGTGGCCACCCAGGACACCGTCACCCAGATCATCTCCGCGATCCGCCGGGTGATCCGCGAGGTTCCCGGCGCCGAGGAGGTGACTGCGGGGCACTGCCGGGCGCACGACTACACCGACCCGGGCAAACCGAGGATCGCCTGGGACGACGAGTCGGCCCGCGCCGCGCTGGTCGACGCGCTGGTCACCGACGCTCTCAACCTGCTCGGGCACCTGCCCGAGCAGAACCTGGGCGAGAAAGCGGCGAACGCGGTCGGTCTGCTGGCCCTGGTCGCGGGCCAGGACGTGGAACCTGCCGAGGACTCCGACGGGCGCGACGGCCGCTGGCGCATCGCCAAGCGCACGGTGCCGGACCGGACCGTGTCCACCGTCGACCCCGACGCACGGCACATCCACAAGAACCGCACCCGCCACAGCGAAGGCTTCAAAGGACACGTCGCCTTCGAGCCGGAGACCGGACTGTTCACCGCCGTCGCCCTGACCGGCGGCTATGGCCCCGACAACCATGAGGCCGCCGTCGCGCCCGGTCTGCTGGCCGACGAGGAGGAGGGCGCGGAGTTAACCGTGCTCGGCGATTGCGCCTACGGCACCGGCGATCTGCGTGCACGTCTGCAGGCAGAAGGCCACACCCTGGTGATCAAGCCGCCGCCGCTGCGGCAGGCCGTCCCCGGCGGCTTCACCATCGACCACTTCCGCCTCGATCTGGCCGCCGGCACCGCGACCTGCCCGGCCGGACACACCGCCAACCTCGGCCAGGTCAAAGCCGACGGCGCCCGCACGGCCCAGTTCAAGCGCGCCTGCACCGATTGCCCCCTGCGGGAACGCTGCACCAGGTCCAAGACCGGACGCACCCTGAACGTCCATCCCCAGCACGAACTGCTGACCGCCGCCCGCCGTCAGGCCGCCACCGACCCCGGCTGGCAGGATGAATACCGCCGATGGCGGCCACCGGTCGAACGCGCCATCGCCTGGCTGGTCGCCAAAGGCAACCGCCGGGTCCCGCACCGCGGCGTCAACGCCAACAACATCTGGTTCCACCACCGCGCCGCCGCCCTCAACCTCCGCCGACTGATCACCCTCGGACTCACCCGGACCAACACCACCTGGCACATCGTCCCGGCCACCGCATAAAGGAAAGGGCCGCCCGGCCTCCGGCCGGGCGGCCCCACAACAAGATTTTCAGCAGTCTTCTAG
>NZ_JBSFLB010000087.1:0-2090 GCF_053598835.1 Streptomyces sp. NPDC001070 | reverse complement strand
GTGAACCTGGTTGATTTCGTTGCGTGTTCACTGTCCTGCGGTCCGGGGTGGTCCGCCGTGGGCCGAAGGCCCGTCGGCATGGGGCCGAACGTCCCTGCCGCGGGCACCGGTTGGGGCGCCTCATGACCCAGGGGGCGATCGGTGCGTCCACGCGCACGGCGTACGGAAGAGCGCTCGGATTGGTCCGGATGCCGCTATGTTGAAGCAGGTCGGAGCGGCTGCGCCGGAAGCAGCTGGCACAGCTGGAGGACCGCGACCGCATCGCCCGTGACCTGCACGACCTGGCCATTCAGCGGCTGTTCGCCACGGGGATGACCCCGCAGAGCGCGCTGCGGTTCGTCGATCACCCGCAGGCGAGCGAGCGGCTGCTGAGCGCGGTGGACGACCTCGACGAAACCCTCAAGATCATCCGTTCGACCGTCTTCGGGCTCCGCGCCCACGAGACGGGCCCGGCACGGCAGGGACTCCGGGTCCGTGCGGCGAAGGCCGTGGAGGAGGCCGTCGCGGCGCTCGGATCCACCCCCGCGCTGCGGATGGAGGGCCTCATCGACACCGATGTCCCCGCCACGGTGGCGGATCACGTCGTCGCGGTGCTGGGCGAGGCCCTGTCCAACGTGGCCCGGCACGCGCACGGCCGTTCGGCGGACGTGGTGCTCGTGGTCGGCTCCGGCATGCTGACCCTGACCCTGACCCTGACCCTGACCCTGACCGCGACCGACGACGGCGTAGGGCTGCCCGAGGGCGGCCGGCGCAACGGCCTGGTCAACCTCGCCCAGCGGGCGGAGAAGCTGGGCTGGTCGTTCACCGCCCGGACACACGCCACCGGTGGTACCCGCCTGCAGCGGCGGGTACCACCGAACGGCCGATAGCCGGCCCCGCGTCCCTGCCGCCCCCTCGAGCCGTCCGGACGGGCCTCACGGTGGGGACGTGCCTCACCCTCCGGGCATGCTCACGTCCGGTCGAGTACCTCGTCCGCCGGGATGCGGGCGCTCGCCGGGCCCTGGGGGCCGTATCCGAGCCGGATGAGCATCTGGACATGGCCCGGGCCGCCGTCGGTGCCGCGCAGCGCCCACCGCAGGTCGGGCCATTCCAGCGCCTGGTGCAGCAGCGACGTCCGTACCCGGTGCGCGGTGGCGACGAGCAGCACGTGCTCCAGTGCCTGCCCCGCCCGCAGCCAGTCCGCACGCCGGTCGTGGGCGGTCGACAACACGGCGATGAGGGGCCGCTGTTCGAAGACGGCGGGAGGCGGCCGGTGCTCCGGCCGGAGCGCGGAGAAGTCGCGCACGGGCAGCCGGCCCGAGGCGTCCGGCGGGCCCAGAACGTCCGTCGACAGCCCGTCCGGCGCGCCGTCGCGCAGCCAGCCGCGGCTCTCGTCGCGGCGCGCGGGGTCGGTGACACCGCGCCGCTCCGCCTCGGCGGTCAGCTTCAGCAGCCGCTGCGTCTCGTCGGCGCCGGGCAGGCGCAGCGTCGCCCCCTCCGCGTGCGCGGCGTCTGCCAGTTCGGCGAGGACGGGGCCCGGAGGCCGGTGCCCCGAGAAGGGCGAGCGGCTGCTGTGGCGGCGCCAGAGCGCCTGGTACAGGTCGCCTCGGTGTTCCGTGCCGATCCGGCGGGGTCCGGCCAGCCGGACCGAGGCCAGCAGGTCCGGTTGTGCCGGGGCGGGCAGCAGCCGTACGACCGGATCCCAGCCGAAATGGCCGACCGCGACCCGCAGGTTGAACACCGCGGCACCCACGGACAGGTGCAGCGCCCGGCCCAGCGGGTCGGCCTCCCGCAGCCCGCGCTCACCGGCGGCACGGACCAGGAGCGTGGAGGTGTCCGGGTCCAGCCGGAAACGCCAGGGCTGGCTGTTGTGGAAGGACGGTGCGGCGACGGCGGCGGCGACGAGCTTCTCCAAGGTCGCCCCGTCGAGGGTCGTGGGCATCATGACGCTCTCCTCCCGGCCGGAACCTGCCTCCAGGGTCCGGTGCCGGCGGGCCGGCGGGGGAGGGGCCGATCGTCCCGGCGGCGGGGGCCGGGTGGCACGGTCTCAGTGGCGGGACTCGGCCTCTGCACCGCCTGAGGGCTGGTGCTGGGTGGCGAGCACGGCGGCC
>NZ_JBSFLB010000086.1:0-2112 GCF_053598835.1 Streptomyces sp. NPDC001070 | reverse complement strand
GCCGCATCCGCGCCAAGCTCGACATCACCACCACCGCCGAACTCACCCGCACCGCCATCGCCCTCGGCCTGTGACCACACCCACCCGCCGGCCGGTCCCGGAGAGGGCGCCTCGCCCGATCACACCGCCGTGCCCGCCTCCGCCCGTGCCAGGTTGACGCCGCTGGCGATGATCCCGATATGGCTGAACGCCTGCGGAAAGTTACCCGCGAACCCACCCGTCGAAGGGTCGATCTGCTCCGACATCAGCCCGAGCGGGCTCGCCCGTCCGCACAGGGAGGCGTACAGCTCCCCGGCCTCCTCGACCCTGCCCTGGCCGACCAGGTTGTCGACGAGCCAGAAGCTGCACAGGACGAAGGCGCCCTCGTCACCGGGCAGGCCGTCGGGCGACTGGTCGTGGAGATAGCGGTAGAGCAGACCGTCGCCCGCGGAGAGCCGCTCGGCGATCGCGTCGGCGGTCGCCACCATGCGCGGGTGGCCGGCCGGGACGACCTGCCGCAGCGGAAGCGCGAGCAGGCTGGCGTCCAGTTCGCCGCCGCCGTCCAGGTGCTCGCTGAGGGTCCGCGCGTCCTCGTCCCAGGACTGGTCCAGGATCAGCTGCCGCAGCTTGCCCGCCGAGGCCCGCCACGCCGTGGTCCGCCCGGGCAGGCCGAGCCGCTCGCCGATCCCGGCGGCCCGGTCCAGGGCCACCTGGCACATCCCGGCCGAGTAGGTGAACACCCGGCCCTCGCTGCGCACCTCCCAGATGCCCTGGTCGGGCTCCCGCCAGGCCCGGTCCGCGGCCTCCGCCAGGCTGCCCAGACCCGCCCACAGCGCGGGTTCGAGCCCCCCACCGGCACGCAGCCACTGGTCCGCGCAGTCCAGTACCTCGCCGTAGACGTCGTGCTGACGCTGGTCGGCCGCACCGTTGCCCCATCGCACCGGGGCGGAGCGCCGGTAGCCCTCCAACCCGGCGTCCTCGACCTCCTCGGGTACCGGGCCGCCGTCGAGGCCGTACATGATCCGCGGCTCCCGGCTGTGCTCGAACGCGTCCAGGACCCAGCCGAGGAACGCGTCGGCCTCGCCGCCGAAGCCGATACGGCGCATGGCGAACACGGCGAAGGCGGCATCGCGGATCCATGTGTACCGGTAGTCCCAGTTGCGGATCCCGCCGACGGGCGCGGGCAGGGACGACGTGGGCGCCGCGACCAGTGAGCCGTTCGTCCAGTCGTCGCACATCTTCAATATGATCGCGGCCCTGCGGACGAGGGGTTCCTCGGGGCCGCGATAGGCGAAGCGCGTCATCCAGCGGCGCCACGCGCCCGCGGTCCCCGCCAGCATCGCCTCGGCGTCGAACCGGTGGTGCCGGTGGAAGCGGCCCCAGGACAGGACCAGGTCGAGGCGGTCGCCCCGCCGCAATCCGTGGGTGCTGTGCAGGGATTCCAGCGGGCGGTTGGAGCGCAGGTGCAGCCGCAGCTCCGGCCGGCGCGCCATGCGGACCTCCAGCCCGCTGAACAGGGCACGGGCCTGCGCTCCGCCGCGGGGCTCCAGGTCCACGCGCAGCCGTACGTCGCCGTCGAGGACCACGGCCGAGCGGACGAGTTCGCCGCGGCCGGCGGAGGCGTCGTCGGTGAGATCGGCCCCGGAGCGCAGGACCAGTGCGTCGGTGACGCGTACCAGGCCGGTGGCGCAGCGCAGTTCGGTGACGAGCACCCCGGTGTCGGGCTCATAGTGCTGGCGGGCCGCCACCAGTTCCTCGGGCGCCACGGTGAAGTGCCCGCCGCGGGCGTGGTCGAGCAGCCCGCAGAAGAGCGGATCGGCGTCGAATCGGGGCAGGCACAACCAGGGGATGGAGCCGTCCGCACCGACGAGGGCCGCCGTCCTGCCGTCCCCGATGAGGCCGAAGTCCTCCAGGGGCAAGTAGCCCTCGACTCCCCGCACCTGACGGAACGAGGGTTCCCGATCAAGCATGCCGCCTCGTTTCCACCAGGGAGACGGGGATTGGGGGCCGGTCGACGGCCGGGCTCAGGAACTGCGGCCGGTGTGGAGGTTCTTGACCTTGATCCAGTCGCGGCTGCGCCGACCCGGCAGATACGTACTGGTCAACCGCTTGGCCACCACACCGTCATACCCC
>NZ_JBSFLB010000085.1:0-2242 GCF_053598835.1 Streptomyces sp. NPDC001070 | reverse complement strand
GCAACTTCGGTGCGAAGTCGATCGACGAGGTCAAGGCGAAGCTGGCCGGCATGGGCCTGGCCCTGAAGGACAGCCCGCCCGGATTCGACCCGACCGCAGCTGCCTTCGGCGCGGACGACAGCGCGGATGCGGGTTTCGCGGAGACCGAACAGTACTGAAACATCGCGCCGGGTCGCGGAGAGCCAGGAAGGCAGGAAAGACAACGCTCAGCAGGGCCGACCGCACCCGGCTCCCAACTCACACGACCAGCTGGACGGACACTCTTCGCGCTGACTCGGGCGGCCCCGCCTCGCGGGCCATGTCCCAAAACCCGGGCGGGGTCGCACTTCCAGGATGCGCTGTCATGTGACGGTTCAGCACGGCTGCAGTTCCTTGTGGACGTCCGCGGTCACCGGAGCGCCCAGAAAAGCGATGTCAGCGGTGTCCTGGCCGGCACGGATCGCTGTGGCCGTCGGCTCGGATCGCTCCAGACCGTCAGCGTCGAAGTACACGGCGGTGAGGATCCGGCACAGCCAGGACTCCATGTCCGCACCCGGACGCACGCCGGGGAAGGACACGTAGGCCCGTTCGAATGTGGTCAGGACAAGGTCCTGGGCGTCATCCGGACTGCCTGTCATGTACAACGCCGCCTGATACACCGGGCCGAGGAGAGCCAGAACCTCCCGCTCGAAGCGTTCGTCGTCCGGAAAGCGGCGCTTCCCGGGATCCACGCCGGGCCGGACGTGCGCGGCGCGGGAGGACCGGCGGTGCCGACCGTACCCGGCCATCGTCACGTCCGGGCGTGCCAGTCCACCCTCCTCGGAGGGAAGGCCGCGATGCCGGCCCGTGCCGCGGCCGGCGGCGGAAGTCGCGTGGGTGTGGGGTTGCTGGATGGTGAGCGAATCAGACATGGATGTTCCTTTCCGTGGACGACCAGTTCGCTGCTCACGGGATCGGACCGACGTCACGGCGCGGCCTGGCGATTGAGTGAAGCCCAGCGATGAGGCGGCGCATGGATGATGCCGATCCTGGTCGGCGAGCCACACCCCAACTTGAAGCTTCAACTTAACCGTAGCACGTTGACTTGAAGCTTCAAGCCATCGAGCCGACTCGCAAAGGGATCACAGGGGGGCGGGGAGCGAAGGGCGACGGACGTGAACGAATCGCGCATAACGGGGCAAAACAAGGGGAGGAGGCGGCCGCCAGGGGCGGCGACACAAACTGCGTCCCGGGTATGACGCAACCCATCCACCCCGCCTGGGGCGTCCGCTCAACCTCGCGGCACGAACCGCCGCCGTCCGGCGTACGGCGGCGCAGAGATTCGCGCACCCCAATGAGTGGCCGAATCGTCGCGAGGCTCCGGGCAGCCGGACCCCTCCAGCCATTCGAGCGGCAACCTCATGGCGCCACGCCCGGAACCCCTCGGCCTACCGATCTCACGAATGACCCGGATCAACCCGAGAAGGAAGGCGTGGGTGCCCCGCCCCCGCAGGACCTCCGGCAGGCGGGGCCGGACGCTCCGGCTTGCCGATGACCGCAGCGCCCCTCTCCACGTCAGCGGCCGCGCTCGGCGGCGTCGACGGCTTCGTGGATGCGGTCGAAGACGGATTTGAGGGTCTCCAGCTCGCCGGGCTCCAAGGGGTCGAAGACCAACCGGCGGACGCTCTCGACGTGTGCGGGCACGGACGCGGCGAGCTTCTCGTAGCCCTCGGGGGTGAGGGTGGCGAGCGTGTACCGGCCGTCGGCGGGATCCGGCTCGCGGCGGACGAAGCCCTGCTGCTCCAGGCGCCTGACCACGTGGGAGAGCCGGGACAGGGACGAGTTGGCGTTGTCGGCCAGCGTGCTCATCCGCATGGTGCGGCAGTCCTGCTCCGAGAGCCTGGCCAGTGCGTGGTACTCCATCCAGTTCAGGTCGGTGTCACGTTCCAGTTGCCGCTCCAGCGCCGAGGGAAGCAGGGTCAGGACCCGCGCGAGCGACATCCACGCGGACAGCTCGCCGCCCCGCAGCCAGCGCGGCTCCGCCGTCGTCGCCGCCGGCGGCCCTCCTTTGTTCGTCGTCATGCGGGCCACACTAGTCGACGGAGTTGAAGCTTCAAGTTGATCGGGGTAACGTCAACTTGAAGCTTCAAGTCACTGTCCATGCACTGCACAGATCGGAATTCGCCACATATGACCAGGATCGGCATCATCCTCGGCAGCACCCGCCCGGGCCGCAACGGCGAGAAGGTGGCCCGCTGGGTCGTCGAGCAGGCCGGCACCCACG
>NZ_JBSFLB010000084.1:0-2296 GCF_053598835.1 Streptomyces sp. NPDC001070 | reverse complement strand
CAGGGCGGGCTGCGCCCCCGCTATCTCGACCTCATCCACGCCCAGGTCGTCAGTCACGATCACGTCCACGTGCCGCACGTGGATGTCGACGCGGTCGACGGGATCGCCCCCCACGCACCTAAGGGCAACACCAGCGCAGGTGGCTCGCAGTTGGGGCCCGTGCCGCCCACGTTCACCGAGCGGACGGACGCCGTGCGCTTCAGCGAGGGATACGGCGACATCGCAAGCCATTACCGGTTGACGCCGGTGGCCCAGTACGACGGTGCGGCCAAGGGCTCGCTGCAGGGCGGTGAAGGTACCCGCTTCGTCGCCACGGTCATCGCGACCCCGGACACCGATCTGCTGAAGCTGGCGAAGACGTACGGGACGGCGTTCACCGACAAGTCGGTCGTCGGCGAGCGGCTCGGCCTTGTCATCGGTGTGAACGGGCGCGCCGGCACGGAAACCCAGATCGCCGACACGGTGCGCAAGTTCTCCCGGCAGTGGGAGAGGGAAGGCAACTTCGAGGTCTCCGTCACCGGCTTCACCTGGCGTCAGCCCGATCCCAAGCTCGTCGCGGCCGGTGCCCAGAAGGAGATCCCCTACGGCGCGCTCCGTGAGGCGGTGGTCCGGGACGACCTCACCCGCGGCATGCTGAACAAGGTCAAGCTGAACGCCGAGGGTGAGGTGTACCTGCACGTCGGTGACGCCGATGTGAAGAGCATGGTCGTCGGCGGCAAGCCGCTCTTCGAGCGTGCCGCCGCGAAGATCGAGACCCTGACGGAGCAGAACGGGTCCGCTCCCGAGATGGTGAGTGGCGGTTACACCCTCCCCGGGGGTGCCGCGAAGAACGCCGCCGACCTCGACCTGGCCGTGCGCGACGCGATGGCGAAGACCGACGCGCGGGCGATCTACTTCCCCGAGCCCAACACGTTCGTCCGTGTCGACCCGGCCAACTCCCTCGGCCTGGAGAAGGACATCCGGTTCGGTGAGGTCTCCGGGAGGGCCATCAGTTACGAGGCCAGGGAGGGGGAGCGCCTCCTCGACAGCCTCGTGAAGAACCGCCGCCACCTGTGGCAGGGGCGGGAGAACCAGGCCGTGGTCTTCGATTCGGACCTGGCTCTCGTCACCGACGGCGAGCGCATCGCCCTGGAGGTGGGCGACGACTCGCAGTCGCTCCTCACCGGTCTCACGCAGAGCCATGCGAACCAGAAGACCTGGACCGAGCAGATGGAGCACTACCTCGAGCTGCACCACCCGGGTGTCCTCGCCAAGGACCAGCATGTCGCGAAGAGCCTGGCGGCGATCGCCTTCCACGACATCCGGCTGGACGGCACGGAACTCCGGGTGATGAAGGGGACTGAACTCACCACGGCCCTCAAGGGCGAGTTGACCGCGGTTCGCTCGGCGACCGGGGGCGTCAACGACACCTTCAAGCAGCTCGTCCAGATGTCCATCGACACCCGGAATGCCCTCGTCACAGGCATCAACAAGCGGCTGCTGCCGCAGTCCGTCTCCGCGGCAGCGCCGGCTGCCGCGGGCTCGACGCGGCTGACCGGGGACGAGGTCCTGGACGCCGTCATCGGCAGGGGCGGCGGGAGGCCCGAGGATGCGCGTCGCACGCTCGGTGGCTTCGAGTTCGGCGTGAAGACCCGTAACCACGGGGGCAACAACCTCATCTCGCGGCCGATCGTCATCACGGTCCATGACGGTGGGACGCAGGCGGAAGTGGCCGTCCATCTCAACGTGATGCTCAGCTCGGGCAACGAGGTCGATGTCAAGGTGGGCGGGAAGAAGCTCACCAGTACGACGGAAGTGACGATCACCGGGAGCAAGTTCCACCTGACCGCCCGTTCGAGGGCGGCCCAGGATCTGATCGACGAGCATGGGCCGTCCATTCTCACGGCGGACAACTCCATTCACGTGGGGCCGGGCAACGCCAGGTCGGGCTGGAACAACGAGGATGAGAACTTCAGGAATCTGGCGCATGAACTGGGCGTCTCGGAGTCCAGCCTGCTTGAGGCGCTGAACAGGCGTTTCCCGCCGGATGGTCTGCTGGACACGCTTGAGCGGCTCCAGCGGGACGTGCGGCACGCCGTCGTCCACGGCTCAGGCGCGGAGAACGTGACGGTGCGCTTGGCGAGCGGGGACAAGTCGTTCCCGGTTCTGGACGACCCCACTGGGGTGTCGGCGCGGGCAGTGTCCGCGCCGTCGAGCGGGGCGGGTGACGTCCTGCACGGTGCGGGTCCGGGTGCCGGGCGGGTGGATCTGACGCTGGACGCGGGTTGGGATGCGGCGCGTGGTGCGGCGGCGCCGA
>NZ_JBSFLB010000083.1:0-2859 GCF_053598835.1 Streptomyces sp. NPDC001070 | reverse complement strand
CCGCCGTACCACCTCGTGGTCGTCGACCAGGAACACCCTGATCGGCGTCCGCGGTGAGAACTCCCCTGCACCGGTCATCCCGGCCCCCTGCCCTGCGTCGTCCCGATGTCCCCCCGATCCTCGCCCGCGGCACACCGTCGGCGCCAGGGCCGAACGGACCCATCGGCACGGGAGAGGACGCGTCAGGGCACGTCGATACGGCGCCCGCTCACGTCGTCCGTGTCGATCCGCACCCACAGGCTGCGGTTTTCGTCGCCCGGCCATGGGCTGCTGTACATCCGCTCGTGCAGCTCCCGTACGGCCGCCGGGTCCTCGACGCGGCGCGCCCGGCCCCGGACCAGGACGCTCCAGCCCTGGCTGAGCGCCTCGTCCACCTGGTCCACCTCGAAGACGACCTCCGTTCCGGTGACCCCGGCGGGCCCGGAACCGGGTGCTGTCCTGAAGACGATGGACCGGTCCACCACGCTGTAGTTCACCGGCAGGATCGCCTCGCGGCCCGGGGTGGTCACCGCGATGCGGCCCACGCCGTGGGAGGCGAGGTGCGCCCAGCACTCCTCGGGGGTGAGTTCCACCAGGCGCGCGTGCGGCGAAGCGCGACCCAGGCCCGGGGGGAGTTCGGCGTCCCCGCCGTTGAGGGCGCCGACCGTGGTCTCCAGTGCGGCCGCGAGGGTGCGCAGGGTCCCCATGCCGGGAGCCGCGGTGGACTGCTCCTCGATGAAGCGCAGATAGCTGGTGGCCAGGCCCGCCCGGGTCGCGACCTCCTCGCGGGTCAGGCCCAGTTCGTCGCGGCGCTTGGCGACACGGCGCCCCATGTCACCGGGAGCGGCGGGAAACGGGTTCGCTGCCATGCTGCTCACGTCCTTGTCCCAGGCCCCGGAAGGGGGATGGCGTCCCGCCCGCCGATGCGGCGGACGGCGTCTGCCACGGCCGGCACCGCTGCGGCCCGGCCGCGGCGCACTCCGGCATGCCAGTCCGGAGCCTCTTCGATCGTGACCCGTACGCGGTGCCCGTACCAGGGCCGAACGGACCCACGGGCCGGCGCGGACGGCCCTCCCGTACGGCCCACCCGTGCGGCCGTTCCCGGCAGCGAGGCAGGTGCCCGCGGCGGGTGCCGGGCTCCGGCGTTCGCCTGTCGGTCCTGCGGGGCCCTGATGCACGCGGACGACAATGCGTCCCACAACATCGCCCGTAAGGGTGAGACCGTGTGGACTGCGGGGCGTGAGTCACGCGCCCCTGCCACCCCGTAGGGGTGTCTGGACGGAGGAGCCCACTCAGCAGCCAGTTGGGCGCTACCTTCAAGCCCGGTCGTCTACGGCCGGGTCAAGTTCGACTCCCAGACGACGTCCACGACGCCCTCCACGGCGCGGGCGAGCCGGGACGCGACCGGGACCAGCGAGGGGTCGCCCGGCACGCCGGAGAAGTGGACGACGCCCTCCTCGGTCCGAGCCCGCACCAGCGGGGGTTCGCCCGGGAAGAGGAAGGCGACGACCTCGCGGGTCACCTCGTCGGCGATCTCCTCGTCCGGGCGCAGGAAGACCTTCAGCAGGTCGCCCCGGCTGACGATGCCGCACAGCATGCCCTCGGCGTCGGTGACCGGCAGCCGCTTGATCCGCCGCTGGGCCATGACCCGGGCGGCCTGGGCGAGGGTGGCGTCGGCGTGCACGCACACCGCGGGGGCACTCATCAGCTCGTCCGCGGTGGTGGCGCCCGCCTTGCCCAGATCCTGCAGCCGCCGCATCTGCTCGTAGCGGGAGGGGTCGCTGTCGCGGTACTCCTCCTTGGGCAGCAGATCGGCCTCCGACACGACGCCGACGACCCGGCCCTCCCCCTCCAGCACGGGCACGGCACTGACCCTCCACCGTTCCATCGTTGTGACGATCTCCTTGAACGAGGCGTCCCGGCCGACCGCTACGACGGCCCGGGTCATCACGTCGCTCACGTTGTGCGGACTGCCCTGCATGGCGTCCTCCCTCGAAAGGCCGGGGGCCCGTGTCAGTGCGCCGTCCCGCTGCCCGCGGGCCCGTAGAGGTCGAGCAGGCGGCTGCGGGCGTCCTGCAGGCGGTGGGCGACGATCTCCGCCACACGACGGGACACCGCCCGGCCGAAGACGGGATCGGCCTCGCACAGCGCGCGCACCACCGTCGCGTCGTACTCCTCCGCCCGCACCGGGCTCTGAGCCTGCGCGCCGAGGTGCCAGTTGTACGGGGGGAAGAGCCAGGACCAGCCGAGCAGGTCGCCGTGGCCCAGGGTCGCCACGACGGCGGGCCGCCGGCCGGGGACGCGCATGTCGAGGGTGACCGAACCGGTGTGGATGATCCAGAAGCGGTCGGCTCGCTGCCCCTCCTCGAAGATCCTGGCCCCGGCCGGGAAGGCCACGGAACGCCCCAACTGCACCATGCGATCACGGGCCTGCGGCGGCAGCGCGTCGAGCAGACCGAAGGTGGCGGTGGTCATCGCTGACCCCTTCCTGCTGAAGCCCGCCGCTGTTGCGGCGGCGCGAGTACGGTCGGGCGGCCCTTCCGGGCGGGCCCCGGGGCCGGGGGCGGGCCTGCCGTCCGGCGGCCCGCACTTCCAGCGTGGGCCCCGGCACCAGCCGCGCGCAGGGGCCGTTCGGCCCCTCTGCGACCCGGCCGGTACCCCCCGGCCTGCCGTCGCGGTCCTGTTCCCGGCGGCCGCCCTCAGTCGATCGGGACCAGGACGACGGGGCAGTGCGCGTGGTGCAGCACCGCGTGGGTGACCGGCCCGAGGCGCATTCCCAGCGGGCGGGCTTCCCGCCGGTGGGCGCCGATGACCACCACGTCCGCCGCGCGGCTCGCCTCGACGAGCGCGGCGGCCGCCGGTCCGGGGACGGCGTCCACC
>NZ_JBSFLB010000082.1:0-3314 GCF_053598835.1 Streptomyces sp. NPDC001070 | reverse complement strand
CCGCCGTACCACCTCGTGGTCGTCGACCAGGAACACCCTGATCGGCGTCCGCGGTGAGAACTCCCCTGCACCGGTCATCCCGGCCCCCTGCCCTGTTCGCTGTGCTGTTGTCCCCTGTCCCGGATGATCGTCACCCCCGCGGTCACTCGGCACCAGGGCCGAACGGACCCATCCGTGCCGTGGTCCGCCGTGTCAGGGCACATCGATACGGCGCCCGCTGATCCCGTCCACGTCGATCCGCACCCAGACGGTGCGATCGTCGTCCCCGGGCCACGGACCGCTGTACACCTGTGTCGCGAGGTACTGCGAGACCTCCGGGTTCTCGACGCGGCGGGCCCGGCCCCGGACCAGGACGCTCCAGCCCTGGCTGAGCGCCTCGTCCACGTGGTCCACCTCGAAGACGACCTCCGTTCCGGTGACCTCGGCGGGTCCGGAACCGGGTGCTGTCCTGAAGACGATGGACCGGTCCACCACGTTGTAGTTGACCGGCAGGATCGCCTCGCGGCCCGGGGTGGTCACCGCGACCCGGCCCACGCCGTGGCGGTCCAGGCGTGACCAACACTCCTCGGGGGTGAGTTCCACCAGCCGTGCGTGCGGTGAAGCGCGACCGAGTCGGCCGGGCGGAAGGTCGGCCTCCCCGCCGTTGAGCGCCACGACTGTCGTGTCCAGGACAGCCGCGAGGGTTCCCAGGGTTCCCGGGCCGGGAGCCGCGGTGGACTGCTCCTCGATGAACCGCAGATAGCTGGTGGCCATACCGGCCCGGGCTGCGACCTCCTCACGGCTCAAACCCAGCTCGTCGCGCCGCTTGGCCACGCGCCGCCCGATGTCACCGGGGGCTGCCGGAAACGGATTCGGTGCCATGCTGCTCACGTCCTTGGTCCCGAGTCTCTGAAGTACCGCCTGCGGGGATCACACCTTTCCGATCGTCGTCCGCTCAGGGCTCCGGTCACAGGGCCGAACGGACCCGGGAACCCGCGAGAACGGCCTGCTCGGCCCACCCGGACGACCTCTTCGGCCCCTGCTTCCCACTTTGCCCCTGTGGGACCGTCGCTGCAGGGAAAGGGGGCGCGGTCATGAAGAACTCGGTGGTGTTCTGGCGCTGGCGGCGCAATCCGTTGCGACGTGGAACGGATGTCGCGGAGGCGTGGACGGGTGTGGCGGCTGCTGTGCTGGTCGCCGTCGGCGCCCCGGCGGCGGGTGCCGCCACCGCGGTCGCGGTGGAGCATGACGCGCTCCACCAGGGTGACGGGATGCGCCAGGTGAGGGCAGTGGTCACCGAGGACGCGGCGGACGCGGTGGAGAACGACTACACGGGATCCACCGGCAAGGTGCGGGCCACCGTGCGGTGGACCGCCCCGGACGGGGCCGCTCACACGGGTACCGCCCGTGTGGACCCGAACAGCCGTGCCGGCTCCACCACGCGCATTTGGGTGGACCGGCACGACGACATCCGGGAACCGCCGCTCACGCCGGTGCAGGCCGAGGTGCAGGGCCAGGTCTTCGGTGTGCTCGCGGCCGTTGGCGCGTGCGGGCTGGTCCTGGCGGGACGCTGGGCCGTCCGGGTGCGTATCGACCGTCATCGCGCGCAGGCGTGGGACCGGGAGTGGGCCGAGGTCGGGCCCTCCTGGGGCCACCGGCGCGCCTGACGGTACCTGCCGGGCACGGCGCGCCGCGTGCCCGGTGAGTCAGTCCCAGTCGGCGTCGACGACCCCCTCCACGGCGCCGGCGAACCGTGACGCCACCGGGATCAGCGAGGGGTCGCCCGGCACGCCGGAGAAGTGGACGACGCCCTCCTCGACGCGTACCCGCACCGGCGGAGGCTCACCGGGAAACAGGTACGCGACGATCTCGCGGGTCACCTCCTCGGCGATCTCCTCGTCCGGGCGCAGGAAGACCTTCAGCAGGTCGCCCCGGCTGACGATGCCGCACAGCATGCCCTCGTCGTCGATGACCGGCAGCCGCTTGACGTGCCGGTGAGCCATGGCACGCGCCGCTTGCGCGAGGGTGGCGTCGGCGTGCACGCACACCGCGGGGGCACTCATCAGGTCGTCCGCGGTGGTGGCGCCCGCCTTGCCCAGATCCTGCAGCCGCCGCATCTGCTCGTAGCGGGAGGGGTCGCTGTCGCGGTACTCCTCCTTGGGCAGCAGATCGGCCTCCGACACGACGCCGACGACCCGGCCCTCCCCCTCCAGCACGGGCACGGCACTCACCCTCCACTGCTCCATCGTTGTGACGATCTCCTTGAACGAGGCGTCCCGGCCGACCGCTACGACGGCCCGGGTCATCACGTCGCCGACGATGTGCGGGCTGCCGTGCATGAGGTCCTCCTCGCGCGCAGCGACGGTCAATGTGCGGTTCCGCTGCCGGCGGGCCCGTAGAGGTCCAGCAAACGGGTGCGGGTCCGCAGCAGACGATGGGCGATGATCTCCGCCATCCGGCGGGACACGGCCCGGCCGAAGGCCGGATCGGCCTCGCAGAGCGCTCGCACGATGGTGGCGTCGTACTCCATGGCCCGCACCGGGCTCTGCGCCTGGGCGCCCAGATGCCAGCTGTACGGGGGGAACAGCCACGACCAGCCGAGCAGGTCGCCGTGGCCCAGGGTCTCCACCACGGCGGGATGGCGGCCGGGGACGTGGAGGTCGAGGGTGACCGAACCGGTGTGGATGACCCAGAACCGGTCGGCTCGCTGCCCTTCCTCGAAGATCCGGGTCCCCGCGGGGAACGACACCTCGCGGCCGAGCTCCATCAGACGCTGTCGAGCCTGATCCGGCAGTGCATCGAGCAGGCCGATCGTCGCGGCGGTGGTCATCACCGGCACCTCCCTGGTGAAACCCGTCGACGCGGTGTGACGGGAGAACCTCTGGGCGGCCCTTCCGGCGGCCCTCATCCCTAGCCTGTGTCCCCGAATCCGCTGTGCGCAGGGGCCTTCCGGCCCCTTGTCCGGGCCCGGCCGGTACCGATGACGGACGTTGGCCGGCGCAGTGATGAGACAGCCGGCATGAGAGGGCCGCCGACCGTGACTTCCTCGACGCGGCGCCGGAACCCGCCATGTCGATGAGGCCGCCCGCCGAGGGCGCACGGCGTTGTCCTCAGCGAGCGGTCACGGTGAACGGCACGCCGGCCGGTCCCGCGGTCAGTCGATCGGGACCAGGACGACGGGGCAGTGCGCGTGGTGCAGCACCGCGTGGGTGACCGGCCCGAGGCGCATTCCCAGCGGGTGGGCTTCCCGCCGGTGGGCGCCGATGACCACCACGTCCGCCGCGCGGCTCGCCTCGACGAGCGCGGCGGCCGCCGGTCCGGGGACGGCGTCCACC
>NZ_JBSFLB010000081.1:0-3561 GCF_053598835.1 Streptomyces sp. NPDC001070 | reverse complement strand
GGGGTATGACGGTGTGGTGGCCAAGCGGTTGACCAGTACGTATCTGCCGGGTCGGCGCAGCCGCGACTGGATCAAGGTCAAGAACCTCCACACCGAGGGCTCCTGACCTCTGGCCCTTGACCCCTGACTTCCTGCCTCCCGCTCCGATCCGGCTTCGGCGGGCCCCGGCTTCCTCCGCATAGACCTCCAGGGCGATCTCTCGAGGGCCCTGACCGCTCCCGCGTACACCGCCGGGTGGATGAAGAGGTCGACCGGCTCGTCCTTGGTCACTCCGCTGTTGCCGGGCCCGGGACTCGGCACGCACATCCCGGGCCCGGACTCGTGGTCACCGGTGACGGGTGATCGTCTTGTGCTCGACGTACCCGGTCAGGCCGACCGTCCCGTACTCGCGGCCGATACCGCTGGCCTTGTAGCCGCCGAACGGGCCGTCGAAGCTCATGGGCGAGCCGTTCAGGGTGACGGTTCCGGTGCGCAGCCTGCGTGCCACGGCCAGCGCCCGCTCGGGGTCCGTGGTCCAGACGCCGCCCGACAGGCCGTAGTCGCAGTCATTGGCGATCCGCACGGCGTCGTCCTCGTCGTCGTAGGCGATGACGACCAGGACCGGGCCGAAGATCTCCTCCTGCGCGATGCGCATGCCGTTGTCGACGTCCGCGAACACGGTGGGAGTGACGTAGTTGCCCTTCTCCAGCCCCTGCGGCACTTCGGGACCGCCCGTCACCAGGCGGGCCCCCTCCTCGATGCCCAGCTTGATGTAGTCGATGACGCGTTGCTGCTGGTCGGGCCGGATCATGGGGCCGATGAAGGTGTCCGGCTCGGACGGGTCGCCCACCTTCAGCGACTCGACCATCTCCTTCAGCGCCGCGACGACCTCCTCGTAGCGGCCGCGCGGCGCCAGGATCCGGGTCTGCAGGATGCAGGCCTCGCCGTTGTTCCCCAGGGAGCCGAGGCGCAGGCCCTGCATCACGGCGGGCAGGTCGGCGTCCTCCAGGACGACGGCGGCGGACTTGCCGCCCAGTTCGAGGCTGACCCGCTTCAGGTGCTCGCCGGCGATCGAGGCGATGCGACGGCCCGCCCGGGTCGACCCCGTGAAGGCGATCTTGTCGACGTCCCGGTGCGAGACGAGGTACTCGCTGGTCTCCCGGTCGGCCGGCAGGATGCTGAGCACCCCCTCGGGCAGCCCTGCCTCGTCGAAGAGATCCGCCAGCAGCATCATGCTCAGCGAGTTCTCCGGGGAGACCTTCAGCACCACGGTGTTGCCCGCCAGCAGCGCCGGCGTCAGCTTGGCCGTGGCTGCGGAGAAGGGCGAGTTCCATGGGATGACCGCGGCGACCACGCCGATCGGCTCACGCCTGACGACCGTGTCGAACGCCACCGAGGGATCCGAGGGCTCGACGACCTCCTCCCAGCCGAGCTCCTCGGCCGCCTTGAGGTAGGCGTTGACCTGCCGCGTCAGGAAGGGCTGGCCGGCCTTGGTGAACCAGCCCGCCGAACCGTTCTCGGCGGAGATGGCCGCGGCGATCTCGTCCGCGCGCGCCTCGCGCAGCGCGTTGAGCCGCCGGATCACCTCCTGCCGCTCCTTGGGATCGGTGCGCGGCCACGGCCCGTTGTCGAACGCCTCCCGCGCCGCGGCCACGGCCGCGTCCACGTCCGCTTCGGCCGCCTGGGCCACGCGGCCGAGGACGGACTGGTCGTGAGGGGAGCGGATGTCCAGGAGGTCCGGGTCGCTGGGCTTCACCCAGGAACCGCCGATGTAGAGCTTGTCGCGGACGATCATTGAGTCGCTTCTTTCACGCGGGGGGGGAGGGGAGTTGACGGGGAACGCGCTGCCAGGCGCGTCCCGGTGGGGCGTCGGGGCGGACGGATGGCGTTGGCGCGCGGTGGTGCGCGGGGTGGTTACGACGCGGCCGGGTGGTCCGTGGACCGGCTGACCGGGGCCCACTCGCGGGCCTCGGCGATCCGGGCCTCCTCCGCGCTCAGGGCGATCTCCAGGGCGTCGCTGCCGAGGAGCAACCGGCGCGGGGGCTCCTGCGCGTCGACGACGCCGAGGATCGCCTCGGCCATGCGCGCGGGGTCGCCGGGTTCGTTGCCGCTGTAGGCCGTGAACCGTTCCAGCCACTGCCCGACGGTCTGTCCGTAATCGGCGCCGATCCGGCCGGACGCCGTCGCGGCGCCGGCGGCCCAGCCGGTGCGGATGCCGCCCGGCTCCACGATGGTCACCTTGATGCCCAGCGGGGCCACCTCGTTCGCCAGGACCTCGGAGAATCCCTCGACCCCGAACTTCGCGGTCTGGTAGGCGCTGAGGCCGGGCGTGCCGCCCACACGGCCGCCGATGGAGGAGATCTGCACGAAGTGGCCGGAACGCCGGCGGCGCAGGACGGGCAGTGCCGCCCTCGTCACGTTGACCACCCCGAACAGGTTCGCCTCGATCTGCGCCCGGAACTCGTCCTCCGGGAAGTCCTCCACCGAGCCGCCGGTGGCGTAGCCGGCGTTGTTGACGACGACGTCGAGGGAGCCGAACCGCTCGACCACCGCCGCGACCACGTCGCGGGCCTCCGAGGGCGAGGTGACGTCCAGCGCCGGGGTCTGGAGCCGCTCGGGGTGCTCTTCCGCCAGATCCGCCAGCGCCTCCGGCTTGCGAGAGGTCACCGCGACCTGGTCGCCCGCCTCCAGCGCCGCAACCGCCAGGGCCCTTCCGAGGCCCTGGGAACCACCGGTGATCAGCCACGTCCGTGCCATGGCACATCCTCCTGTCTCGTTCATGAGCGCTCCCGGGGCCCGGTACGAAGGCCCGGCCCGCGGTCACTGTTGAAGGTTTTCGCCTAACTGCAACACCAATGTAGCACTACGGATTCTGTTTGCATCGCGGACGATGTTGATAAGGGTGCAAGTGCGACTCACTGGTACGATGAGCGCCATCATGAGAGCCGATGCCGCACGCAACCTGACCGCGGTCCTGCGTACCGGAGCCCGACTGCTGGCCGAAGACCCGAGCACCTCGATGTCCGCCATCGCGAGCGCGGCGGGCGTGGACCGCACCACCGTCCACCGCCGCTTCGCCACGCGTGAAGCCCTGCTCAGCGCCGTGTTCCAGGCGAAACTCGACTCCGCGGAACGGGTGCTCGACGAGGCGCGGCTCATGGAGGCGCCCGTGGCGGTCGCGCTGCACCGCTATGTGGAGGGGATCGTCCCGGTCAGCCGCGAGTGGCCTGTCGACACGCGCCGCATGATGCAGCAGGACCCCAGCGCCAACAGCCGGCGTCAGGAGCAGAGCGGGCGGCTGGACGCCTTCCTCCGGCGCGCGGCCGACGAGGGTCATCTGCGCACCGATGTCCCCCTGGCGTGGGTGAGGGCGGTCCTCGATCAACTCGTGGACGGCGTCGCTCACCGTTTCCCCGAAGTGGAGCCCCCGCAGGCGGCCGACCTGGTCGTGGACACGTTTCTCAACGGCTTCGAGACGCTCTGAGCCCCGGCCGGCGGGTGGGTGTGGTCACAGGCCGAGGGCGATGGCGGTGCGGGTGAGTTCGGCGGTGGTGGTGATGTCGAGCTTGGCGCGGATGCGGC
>NZ_JBSFLB010000080.1:1830-3587 GCF_053598835.1 Streptomyces sp. NPDC001070 | reverse complement strand
TCACCGGCTCCACCACTCCGACCAACAGCAAAGCTGAAGGCCGGCGGCTTCACGGGCTTAGCATCAGAGGGTTCAGCGCTGGCGCTTCAAAGCGGGTACCGGAATATCAACCGGTTGTCCATCGACTACGCCTGTCGGCCTCGCCTTAGGTCCCGACTTACCCTGGGCAGATCAGCTTGACCCAGGAACCCTTAGTCAATCGGCGCAAGAGTTTCCCACTCTTGTATCGCTACTCATGCCTGCATTCTCACTCGTGAACCGTCCACGACTCCCTTCCAGGGCCGCTTCACCCGGCACACGACGCTCCCCTACCCATCCGTACACCCGTTGGGGCTGCTATACGAATGACACGACTTCGGCGGTACGCTTGAGCCCCGCTACATTGTCGGCGCGGAATCACTTGACCAGTGAGCTATTACGCACTCTTTCAAGGGTGGCTGCTTCTAAGCCAACCTCCTGGTTGTCTCTGCGACTCCACATCCTTTCCCACTTAGCGTACGCTTAGGGGCCTTAGTCGATGCTCTGGGCTGTTTCCCTCTCGACCACGGAGCTTATCCCCCGCAGTCTCACTGCCGCGCTCTCACTTACCGGCATTCGGAGTTTGGCTAAGGTCAGTAACCCGGTAGGGCCCATCGCCTATCCAGTGCTCTACCTCCGGCAAGAAACACACGACGCTGCACCTAAATGCATTTCGGGGAGAACCAGCTATCACGGAGTTTGATTGGCCTTTCACCCCTAACCACAGGTCATCCCCCAGGTTTTCAACCCTGGTGGGTTCGGTCCTCCACGCGGTCTTACCCACGCTTCAACCTGCCCATGGCTAGATCACTCCGCTTCGGGTCTTGGGCGCGCGACTAAAATCGCCCTATTCGGACTCGCTTTCGCTACGGCTACCCCACACGGGTTAACCTCGCCACACACCGCAAACTCGCAGGCTCATTCTTCAAAAGGCACGCAGTCACGAGACACCAGCAAGCTGATGTCCGACGCTCCCACGGCTTGTAGGCACACGGTTTCAGGTACTATTTCACTCCGCTCCCGCGGTACTTTTCACCATTCCCTCACGGTACTATCCGCTATCGGTCACCAGGGAATATTTAGGCTTAGCGGGTGGTCCCGCCAGATTCACACGGGATTTCTCGGGCCCCGTGCTACTTGGGTGTCGCACAAGCAAGCCACCACGATTTCGGCTACGGGGGTCTTACCCTCTACGCCGGACCTTTCGCATGTCCTTCGCCTATCGCAATGGTTTCTGACTCGCCCAGCCGCCGGCAGACGACTGAAGTGCGATCCCACAACCCCACATGCGCAACCCCTGCCGGGTATCACACGCATACGGTTTGGCCTCATCCGGTTTCGCTCGCCACTACTCCCGGAATCACGGTTGTTTTCTCTTCCTGCGGGTACTGAGATGTTTCACTTCCCCGCGTTCCCTCCACACTGCCTATGTGTTCAGCAGCGGGTGACAGCCCATGACGACTGCCGGGTTTCCCCATTCGGACACCCCCGGATCAAAGCTCGGTTGACAGCTCCCCGGGGCCTATCGCGGCCTCCCACGTCCTTCATCGGTTCCTGGTGCCAAGGCATCCACCGTGCGCCCTTAAAAACTTGGCCACAGATGCTCGCGTCCACTATGCAGTTCTCAAACAACGACCCGTCACCCACATCCACCCCGCAACCGCGAAGCCTCAATGAGTCCGGTCCACAACCGAGAACACTTCCGTGCCCTCAGGACCCAACAGCGTGCCCGACCCGAC
>NZ_JBSFLB010000079.1:0-5102 GCF_053598835.1 Streptomyces sp. NPDC001070 | reverse complement strand
CTCAACCCGGAGAAGCTGCGCCGGTGGAACCGGCATGCCGACCCGACGCCCACCGCCTGACAACGTCGTTGCCCGTGCCCTCTTCGACGGCCTGGTAGCACCGGGAATCCGAACTCACCGAAGCCTTGCCGGCCGAACCGTCACGTTCGCGTCGGCCGGCCCGGTTCCCTGACGGAGTCGTATGCGGAACCCCGCGGGATGCCACCCGGGCGACCTGCCGCCCGGCTCAGGTACGAGGGGAGGCCAGCGCCGCACGACCCGCCTCCAGCCGGGCCACGGGGACGCGGTAGGGGGAGCAGGAGACGTAGTCGAGCCCCGCCTGGTGGAAGAAGTGCACCGACGCCGGGTCGCCGCCGTGTTCTCCGCAGATGCCGGTTGTCAGGTCGGGGCGGGTCGCACGGCCTTCGTCGACGGCGATGCGGACCAGGCGGCCGACGCCGTCGGGGTCGAGGGACTCGAACGGAGATCCGGTGAGGATGCCGCGGTCGAGGTAGGCGGGGAGGAACGAGGCTTCGGCGTCGTCGCGGGACAGACCCCAGGTGGTCTGGGTGAGGTCGTTGGTGCCGAAGGAGAAGAAGTCCGCGGTCCGAGCCAGCGCCCCGGCGGTCAATGCTGCCCGGGGCAGCTCGATCATTGTTCCGATCGGGCAGTGGATGCCGGTGCCCGTGGCTTCGGACACCTCTCGGAGGATCTGTTCGGTTTCGGCTCGCACGGCCAGTAGTTCACCGGTGGTGACGGTGAGCGGGACCATGATCTCGGCCTGCGGGCTGCCGCCGGCGCGCCGGCGTTCGGCGACAGCTTCGGCGACGGCACGGACCTGCATCGCGATCAGGCCGGGAACGAGGAGGCCCAGGCGCACGCCGCGCAGGCCGAGCATCGGGTTCTGCTCATGGGTGCGTTCGACGGCGGACAGCAGGTCCAGGTCGCGTGGGTCCGGGGTGCGGCCTCCGGCCTCGGCCCGGGCGACGCGGACCGCGAGGTCGGTGCGGTCGGGGAGGAACTCGTGCAGGGGCGGGTCGATGAGCCGGATGGTGACCGGCAGCCCGTCCATCGCCTGAAGGATCGCGGTGAAGTCGGCGCGCTGCAGAGGCAGCAGCGCGTCCAGGGCGCGGGCACGCCCCTCGTCGTCCCCGGCGAGGATCATGGCCTCGATCAGCGGGCGGCGGTCACCGAGGAACATGTGCTCGGTGCGGCACAGGCCGATGCCGGCCGCGCCGAACCGGCGCGCGCGGGCGGCGTCCTGGGGGGTGTCGGCGTTGGCGCGCACCCCCAGCCGGCGCACGGAGTCGGCGTGCTCCATGATCCTGGCCACAGCGTCGACCAGTCCGGGCGCGCGCTGTCCGGTCTCGAAGTAGCGCATGACGCGGGACTCGACCAAGGGCAGGGAGCCCCGGTGCACGGTTCCGGCGAATCCGTCGACCGAGATGACCGCTCCCTCGCTGACGACCTCTCCCGTGGCGGTGGAGAAGCGCCTGGCGGTGGGGTCGACCGTGAGTTGTTCCGCGCCGCAGACACAAGTACGGCCCATGCCCCGCGCGACCACGGCGGCGTGGCTGGTCTTGCCGCCGCGGCTGGTGAGCACGGCCCGGGCGGCGATCATGCCGGGCAGGTCGTCGGGCGTGGTCTCCCGGCGGACGAGCACCACGGCCTCCCCGGCGGCGGCGCGGCGGACCGCCTCCGCCGAGTCGAAGACAGCCGCACCGACGGCCGCTCCGGGCGATGCGGGCACACCGCGGGCCAAGGGAGTACCTGCCGCGTCGGAGTCGAAGCGGGGGAAGAGCAACCGCGCGAGCCGCTCACCGGAGACCCGCAGCAGCGCCTCGTCCCAGGAGATCAGCCCCTCGTCGACGAGCTGGACGGCGATCAGGAAGGCGGCCTCCGCGGTGCGTTTGCCGATGCGCGTCTGCAGCATCCACAGCCTGCCCCGCTCGATGGTGAACTCCACGTCGCACAGGTCCCGGTAGTGGCCCTCCAGAATCCGCAGGAGATCGCGGAGGCGGGTGTACGCCAATGGGTCCAGGCGCTCGAGATCCGCCAGCGGCACGGCGTTGCGGATTCCGGATACGACGTCCTCACCCTGCGCGTCGGGCAGGTAGTCCCCGTAGATTCCCGGCAGCCCGGTGGCCGGGTCGCGCGTGAAGGCCACCCCTGTTCCGGAGTCGGGACCCAGGTTGCCGAAGACCATGGCCTGCACGTTCACGGCGGTGCCGAGGCTGTCGGCGATGTGCTCGCGACGCCGGTACAGGCGGGCCCGGTCACCGTTCCACGAGGCGAAGACCGCGCGGACGGCCATGCGGAGCTGCAGCAAGGGGTCCTGCGGGAAATCCGTACCGGTGGCGGCCCGCACGATGGACTTGAAGTCCCCGATCAGCAGCGGGAGATCGGCGGGTTCGGGGCGTGCGGCGCGAGCGGCGGTGAAGCGGGTGCCGTCGATTCCGAGCACCGTGGTGCCGAACATCTCGATCAGGCGCCGGTAGGAGTCCCACGCGAAGTGTTCCCGGCCGGAGGACTTGGCCAGTCCGTGCACGCTGCTGTCGTTGAGCCCGATGTCCAGGATGGTCTCCATCATGCCGGGCATGGAATGGGCGGCCCCGGAACGCACCGCCAGCAGCAGCGGGTCGTGAGGGTCGCCCAACCGGCGGCCCATCCGCTCCTCCAAAGTGGCGAGATGGGCGTCCACCTCGGCGGCCAGCGAGGGCGGCTCGGCACCGGTGGCCAGGAACTGCCGGCACGCCCCGGTGGTGATCGTGAAGCCGGGAGGTACGGGAAGACCGATCCGGGTCATTTCCGCAAGCCCCGCCCCCTTGCCGCCCAGCAGGTCGGTCATGGTTCGGTCGCCGTCGGAGAAGTCGAACACGTACGGTGTGCCGGCAGACGTCGGCATGGCGGACCTCCCGGTGCGGGGACGGGGACTGCGGACGGGGTTCAGGGGTGCGGAACGACTGCCACGGGTGCGGCGCTGTGGTGCAGGACGGCGTGCGTGACCGGCCCGATGTGGCTGCCGACGGCGGACCGGCGGATGCGGCGGCCGACGACGAGCAGGCCGGCCTCGGCGGAGGCGTCGACCAGGTGGTCGGCCGCTCGGCCGATGGCCTGGTGGGCGTGGACGTCGACCTCCGGGTACTTGAGCTGCCACGGTCGCAGGGCCTCGCGCAGTGCCGTGTCGCGCTCCGTTGTCGCCGCCTTGATCAGATCGGGCAGGACCGTGCCGGTGCCGTGCACGTTCGGCGGCAGCGTCCAGCCGTGGATGACCCGCAGGCGCGCGGCCCGCCGGGCGGCGGCGTCGAAGGCGAAGGCGAGCAGGTCGTCGTGCGGCTGGTCCAGGTCGAGACCGAGGACGACATCCCGGTACGGCGTGGTGGCCGACGCCAGCCCGTCGGCGTCGGGGAAGTGCTCGTCCTCGGCGGTCTTCCCGGCCCGGACCAGAACGACCGGGCGGTGCACGGCGGCGATCACCGCGAGTGCCACCGATCCGACCAGGAACCCCGTGATGCCATGGAGGCCGCGGGAACCGAGCGCCAGCACCTCCGCCTCACCGGCGGCGGCCGCGAGGACCGCCACTGGTTGCCCGGCGATCTCCTGGGAGGCGACCTCCAGCAGCGGATACCGCTCCTGGAGGGTGAGGGCCGCGTCCCTGGGGATGCCCGCGGCCCAGGACCGCATGGCCACCGGCCCGGCGAGGGGCGCGTTGGCGTAGGGGCGCCACTCCCAGGCGTGCAGCAGTCGCAGGGGCAGACCGCGCAGGCCCGCTTCCCTGGCCGCCCAGTCGGCGGCCGCCAGGCTCTCGGGGGAGCCGTCCACACCTGCGATGACAGGACGCGCCATGGTGATGACCTCCTTGCGGGGTGGGGTGAGGCCGGTGGAGGAGCCTCTGCTCTTACCGTTCCCGGATTGCCCGGCGGCGGACAGGGGCCGCAGGTCCCCGTCCGGGACCGGTCGGCCCATGCCGGCGGGCCGCTGCTCACAGGCGGGCGGCTACGTACTCGGTGAGGTCCACGAGCCGGTTGCAGTAGCCCCACTCGTTGTCGTACCAGCCGAAGACCTTCACCAGATCGCCGTGGGTCTGCGTCAACGCGGCGTCCACGACGCAGGACGCCGGATCGCCGATGACATCGCGGGAGACGATCGGAGCGGTGCTGACCCGCAGGATGCCGTGCAGAGTGTTCCCGGCCGCCTCTTCGAATGCGGCGTTGACCTCCTCGGCCGTGACGGCACGGCGCAGCACGACGGTGAGGTCGGTCAAAGAGCCGTCCTCGACGGGCACGCGGACGGCGATGCCGTCCAGGGTGCCGTCGAGGTCCGGCAGGACCAGCCCGACCGCGCGGGCGGCACCCGTGCTGGTCGGGATGATGCTCAGCGCCGCGGACCGGGCCCGACGCAGATCCTTGTGGGGGCCGTCCAGCAGCGACTGGTCGTTGGTATAGCCGTGGACGGTGGTCATCAGGCCCTTGTCGACGCCGAACCGCTGCTGGAGGACGTGCACCATCGGGGCGACGCAGTTGGTGGTGCAGGACGCGCCGGAGACGATGCGGTGGAGCGTGGGGTGGTAGGCGGATTCGTTGACGCCCATCACGATGGTGGCGTCCGCGTCCTTGCCCGGGGCGGAGATCAGGACCTTGCGCGCGCCGGCCTTCAGATGCAGCGCGGCGTCGTCGCGGGCGCGCAGGCGGCCGGTGGCCTCGATGACGATGTCCACGTTGTGCCGGGACCAGGGCACGGCGCCGGGGTCGCGCTCCGCGGTGACCGCGATGTCATGTCCTGCGACGACGAGGGACTGCCGGTCGTGCTCCACCGGCCGGTGCAGACGCCCGTAGGTGGAGTCGTACTCCAGCAGGTGGGCCAGGGTGGCGGTGGGGGCGATGTCGTTGACGGCCACCACCTCGACGGCCGTGCCGTCCTGGTCCGCCTGGTCCAGTACGGCCCGCAGGTAGTTGCGTCCGATGCGGCCGAATCCGTTGATGCCGATGCGCACGGTCATGTCGGTCTCTCCGGTTCCTCTGCCATGGGCGGCCCGGGGATGTGTGTCCCCGGGCCGGTGTGGTGGGTCGTGCGGGTGGGGTTCAGCGGAGCCAGGCGTGGTCGCGGACGAGGGGGAGCCGGGC
>NZ_JBSFLB010000078.1:0-5150 GCF_053598835.1 Streptomyces sp. NPDC001070 | reverse complement strand
CCACCTGGCACATCGTCCCGCCCACCGCATAAAGGAAAGGGCCGCCCGGCCTCCGGCCGGGCGGCCCCACAACAAGATTTTCAGCAGTCTTCTAGGCGTATCCATACAGTTCGCCTCACGTCCGAAGCGCCGTCCTTGTCCAGCCCGCATCGCCCGGCTTTCGCCGCTCAAGCACACGAACCTCAACTGCCGGTGAGGGGCGGCGGCCCCGGGGACTGTTCGAGGCCATGACGTCCCGGGGGCCGCGCGCTTCACCGGCCGGTTCTACCGGAGAGGGCGGATGCGCTGGGGCGTTGCCCGCCGGGGGAGCCGGGTTGCCGCGGTTGCGCACCCGCGTTCGTGGCGTTCAACGACGCGGCGGGGGTGGAAGTTGCGGGCGGATCGGCGGTGCGGGTTGCGGTGGCTGTGCTGGGGGTGAGGTGCGGGCCGGGCGGGTGGATGGGCACGGAGGTGAGGACGGTGGCGGCGCCGGTGCGGGCGGCCAGCCGGGCGAGGGTGCGGGCGGGCAGGCGGTGGTAGGGGTTGGTGCGGGCGGGCAGCACCACGACGGCGCTTTGGTAGTGGCCGGCCGCTGTGAGGGCGCCTGTGTGGGCGGCGAGGACGGCGTCGGCCTGGTGGTTCAGGCGGCGGTGGCGGGCGAGGTGGAGCAGGGCGTTGATGCTGAAGCCGGTGGAACGGAAGGCCACGGCGGCGGTGATCTTCTGCCCGGTGCGGGCGGCGAGCTGCCCGGCGTGGGCGGCGACGTCGCTGTCGGCGCGGGCGCCGGTGAGAACGGCCAGGACACGGCCGGCCGGACGGCCGGGGAGCGTGTAGACGTGGACTGGGGCGGGGCGGGGTGCGGCGGGCGGGGCGTGTACGTGCCGGCCGGGGCTCAAGGTGCTCATGACGGGGGCCCTTCCGTGCGGTACGGGGTCGTGGAGGAGGTGGCGGGGCGGCTGCCGGTGGCCGGTGCGGGCTCGGCGGCCTCGTCCGGGTGGGCGGTGCCGTGCGAGGTGTCGCCGTTCTGGCCGCGGGTGGCGATCAGCGACCAGGCGATGGAGACGGTGATGGTGACGACGATGACGCCCAGGGTGAGGGGGATGGGCAGCTTGCCGACGGGGGTCTCGGACAGGATGAGCTTGACGCCGGCGAAGGCGAGCAGGACCGCCAGTCCGTAGTGCAGGTACTGGAAGCGGCGTAGCAGTCCGGCGAGGCAGAAGTACAGGCTGCGCAGGCCGAGGACGGCGAAGGCGTTGGCGGTCCACACGATGAACGTGTTGGTCGTGATCGCCAGGACGGCGGCGACGGAGTCGACGGCGAAGATCAGGTCGGTGGCCTCGACCGCGACCAGGACCACGAACAGCAGGGTCGCGATGCGCTTGCCGCTGACGCGGATGAAGAACTTGTCGCCGTGGAACTTCGGATCGGTCGGGATGAGCTTCTTGACCAGGCGGACGACCGGGTTTCGGTCGGGGTGGACTTCCTCGTCCTTGGAGACGGCCATCTTCCAGCCGGTCCAGATCAGGAACGCGCCGAAGACGTAGGCGGTCCAGAAGAACACCTGCAGCAGCTCGGCGCCGATGAAGATGAACACCAGCCGGGCCGCCAGCGCCCCGATCACGCCCCAGAACAGCACCTTGTGCTGGTAGGCGTCCGGCACGGCGAAGAACGAGAAGACCAGCGCGAACACGAAGACGTTGTCGATCGACAGGGCCTTTTCGATCAGATAGCCCGCGTAGTACGTGGAGGACGCGTCCCCGCCCTGCCAGGCCCACAGGATGAGGCCGAAGCCGAGGCCGATGGCGATCCACAGGCCGCTCCACAGCGCGGCCTCGCGGAAGCCGATCACGTGGTTGTCGCGGTGGGCGATCAAGTCGACGGCGAGCATCACGCCGATGCCGACGGTGACGGCGGCCCACACCCACAGCGGGACGGCGAACGACAGTTCATTCATGGTTGATCGGCTTCCTGGGACGAAAGACGGGGGGACAGAGGCGGGGATGAGGGGCGGGTGCCGGGCCCTGGCAGAGATGCGGAGGGAGAGCCGGGCCCGGGCCGCCGACGGAACTTCACATAGGCGCTCACCTCCCGGTCACACCGGCCGCCGGGCGGGTGCGGCGGCGCGGGCGCATCGCGAGGGCGACGCACACACCGCCGACGGTCAGGTCGACCAGCGCCAGCAGGCACCAGGGGGCGAGCGCGGTCAGCCCGTCCATCACGCCTCCTCGGCCACCGGCCGAGCGGCCGTAGGCAGGCGGCGCTGGGCGAGCGTCCACACGTTGCGCACCCCGGCGGGGGACAGGTCGGCCGGTCCCAGGCCGGCGCCGGCGACCGGCACGGTGAACCGGGCGGGGGCGACGGCGTAGACGAAGGGCCCGCCACGCACGGCGGAGGCTTCGATCAGGCTGTGCGCGTCCAGCCCGGCCGATTCCCGGCTGGAGGCGACCACCAGCAGTGAGCGGTGCCGGGCGGCCAGGGCCAGCACCCCGGCTGCGGCCCGCAGTCGCGGCTGCCCACCGCCCTCGGCCGGGACGCGGTGGGCGACGGGGATGTAGCCGACACCCGCACTGCCCAGCCGGGGCATAACCCGGGCCAGGAACAGCCGGGCCGCCTGCGCGTCCACCCGTGCCCCCTCGGGGATCTCGGGCTGGGTGGGCAGGACGGCGACCAGCAGCACCGGTTCCTTGCGGGGGGCGGCCAGGCGGACCGCGGCGTCCACCACCGCGAAGTCATCCGGCTGGTTGGTCACCAGTGCGGTGACCGGATGCGGCAGCGAGATCGGCGGCGTGCTGGTAGGGGCGGGCCGGGTCAGGATCTGGGCGGACATCGTGACCCCCTTTCGGCGGGAGGTGGGGATGTGTTCAGCGTCACCCGCTACCCTGATTCCCGTCAAGAGTTACGCGAAAACTTTTTCGTCAATGAGTTTTCGCGAAATGATGTTGGTTATGCGAAGGCGGCTTCGTATGATGGGGATCATGAGCCAGCCCTCTGCCGCGCGCGGCGACCAGTGGACGTTCCTGACCAACCACGCCCGCGTCCTGATCGCCCTCGCCCGGGACCCGGAAGCACGCGGACGCGACGTCGCCGAACAGATCGGCATCACCGAACGCGCCGTGCAGCTGATCGTCGCCGACCTCGAAGCGGCCGGATACCTCACCCGCACACGGGTGGGCCGCCGCAACCGCTACACCATCGACCCCACCGTCGCCCTGCGCCACCCCGCCGAGGCCGACCACCCCGTCGGTGACCTGCTGGCCACCTTCCTGCACCGTGAGGACACCCCCGCCGACAACACCGAGCGCGCCGCCGCTTCCCGACCGCTGCCCGGCAGCCCGTAGCGGCGCTAGGGTGCGTGACATCGGCCCCGGCCGCCCTCCCCCCGTGGGGCGGTCCGGGGCCGACCTCGTTGGGCCGACGCTCGTTCAGGTCGGAGGGCAGGGCGCGACCAGGGGTGCCCAGGGCACCGGCGAGGCCGCGAGGACGAACGGGCCGCCACGGATCGCGGCCGCCTGCATCACGGTGCACGCATCCAGTCCCGCTGGCCCGCTGCGCGAGACCACCATCACCGAGCAGCCGTGGGCGACGGCCACGTCTAGCAGGCCCTTCGCCTCACACAGGCGCCCAGCCCTGCTCGTGGGCCGGTGGTAGACGGCCGGCCGGTAGTCAATCCCGGCGCGGGCCACGCGCGGCAGCGCCCGCCCCAGCACCGCGCGGGCCGCCACCCCGTCCGGGCGCGGTGCCAGCCGTGGCGGCAGCGGGGGCATCACGGCGATCAGCAGCAGCGGCGCACCCCGGGCGGAGGCCAGCCGGACCGCGACGTCCACCACCGCGGTGTCATCGAGACGGTCGGCCAGCACCGCGGCCACCGGGAACCGCAGACGTGAACGGCCGGGGGCGGAATCGGTGTCCATGACGGGCGAGAAGAGTGAACGTGGGGAGCTCATGACCTTCGCTCCTTTCGGGAGCGGGGAGAAGGGGCATCTCCAGCGTCCCTTCCGTCCGGAATGTACGTCAATCCTTACGCGAAACTTTTTTCGCGTAAGGGTGATCGCGTGTCTCCAGGAGATCGCTCCGCCGCTGGCAGGCATCTCCGGGCGTGCACCCCGCACCCCAGTCACGATCAAGGCCGGGAGAACGCCGGACAGTACCCCTCCGTCGCCTCCGCCTACCGCGCGCTCGCCGACGCCGATGCGGCGGCCGAGGCATCGGCCGGGCCGGACATCATCGCCCCGCGCCGAGCCGACCCGGTTCGGCCTCACCTGCCCCGGCAGCGGCACCGACCCGAAGGAAGTGATCCGGCTGCTGACCTCCCGGAGTGCGGGCGAATCACCCTCGCCGGCGCCAGCCGCCGCCAGGACACCAGATACTGCCCAGGACGCTTGGTCCCAGCGCGGCCTCGACTCAACACGCTGAACTTGACAGAGAAGTGGCCGGAGGCGAGGGCCCGGTAGTGGTCCAGGCTGGCGATCTGGTCGGGTCTGAAGGCGGCGGCCTGGTGGGACTTGCCCGATCCGGAGGCGCCGATGAGGACGACCAGGCCCTGGAACCCGCTGGCGTCGAGATGGCGCCTGAGGGCGGCAGCGTCCTTCCCAGGGATGCGGTTGGTGGGCGTCATGTTCTGTCTTCTCGATGAGCTCAGCCGGTGCGCCTGATCGGCATGACCACGAACCGGGCTTGGACCACGGATTCACCAGCGGCGTAGATGAGTGCCGGCTTCGTCGGTGAGCCCAATGTGAGCTGGACCTTCGGGGCGTCGACCGATGAGAGTGCGCTCAGCAGGTACTGCGCATTGAAGCAGATCCGCATGGGTTCGCCGGTGAGGTCGGCGTCGATCCAGTCCCTTGCGTGGCCGGTGCTCTTGTCCCCGCCGCGGAGGGTGATCGTGCCTTCGGTGATGTCGAGGTCGACCTGCGCGGCGGTTCCTTCGGCGACCAGGGCGACGCCTTGGAGGGCTTCGCGGAGCGTTGCGTAGTCTACGGTAACGATGGTGGGCGTGTCGGTCGGGAGGACCTTCTCCGGGTTGGGCAGCTCGCCGTCGAGGGAGCGGCTTGTCGCATGCAGACCCTCGCCGGTGATGGGGTCTGTCCAACGAACGGTGTAACTCGGGTGGTGTGAGTTAGCGGCGGCCGAGGGAGAGTCGGCCGTCGAAGGCGATGTCGAAGGCTTGCAGG
>NZ_JBSFLB010000077.1:0-5214 GCF_053598835.1 Streptomyces sp. NPDC001070 | reverse complement strand
GGCCGCCGTGCTCGCCACCCAGCACCAGCCCTCAGGCGGTGCAGAGGCCGAGTCCCGCCACTGAGACCGTGCCACCCGGCCCCCGCCGCCGGGACTCCCCCGCCGGCCAGGTCCTGGACCAGGGCGGAAGCCGCGCTACTCGGCGAGCGGCACGCGCCACTCCAGGCGGGTGCCTCCCGACGGCCGTGCCTGGGCGGTGAACGACCCGTCGAACTTCTCCGCCCGCTGCGCGAGGTTCGCCAGGCCGCTGCGCCGGCCGCCCTCGGGCAGCCCCACGCCGTCGTCGGTCACGGTCAGGGTCAGCACGCCGGAGCCGACCACCAGCGCCACGTCCGCCGAACCGGCGCACGCGTGCCGGGCCACATTGGACAGTGCCTCGCCCAGCACCGCGACGACATCACCGGCGACCGCTGCCGGGACGTCGGTATCGATGAGACCTTCCATCCGCAGCGACGGGGTGAACCCGAGGACGGGTACGACCTCCTCGACCGCCTTCGCGATGCGCACCCGCAGCCCCTCCCTGACCGGGCCCGTCTCGTGGGCGCGGAGCCCGAAGATCGTCGAACGGATGATCTTGATGGTCTCGTCGAGGTCGTCCACCGCGCGCAGCAGCCGCTCGCTCGCCTGCGGGTGATCGACGAACCGCAGCGCGCTCTGCAGGGTCATCCCCGTGGCGAACAGCCGCTGAATGGCCAGGTCGTGCAGGTCACGGGCGATGCGGTCGCGGTCCTCCAGCTGTGCCAGCTGCTCGGCGCCGCGCCGCCGCTCGGCCAGTTCCATGGCGAGCGCGGCCGAGCCGGCGAACGCCAGCAAAGGTGCCGTCTCGGTGTCGGTGAAGAGCGGCTGGCCCTCGGCGCGAGCCAGGAGCAACGCGCCGCGCACCCCCTGGGGCGTGCTCATCGGGACGGCCACCGCCGGACCGAGCCCGGCGAACCGTGGCGGGCCGGTCGTGATGCGCGGATCGTGTGCCACGTCCGGACTGGTGATCGGTTCGGTGGCCTCCATGGCGGCGCCCGCGAACGACCCCTCCCTTGGCAGCAAGAGTCCGCGGTGGACGTCCGCGTCAATACCCGTGGCGATCGCCACCTTCACGTCCGTGGAGGCCTCGACCGGAAGGGCCACCACGCCGAGGTCCGCGCCGGTGATGCTGCGCGCGCGCTCGACGATCAGTTCCAGGATGCGGGACTCCTCCACCCCCGACAGCAGGCTGGCGGTGACCTCGGAGTTCGCCTCCAGCCACCGCTGCCTGGACCGGGCCTCCTGGTAGAGGCGGGCGTTGTCGATGGCGACGCCCGCGGCGACGGCAAGGGTCGACAGTACGGTCTCGTCCTCGTCGTCGAACTCCTTGCCGCCCCGTTTCTCCGTCAGGTACAGATTCCCGAACACCTCGTCACGGACCCGGATCGGCACCCCCAGGAAGGAGTGCATCGGCGGGTGGTTGGCCGGGAAGCCGTACGAGGCCGGATGGTAGGAGAGTTCCTCCAGGCGCAGCGGTTCCGGGTGCCGGATCAGTTCGCCGAGGATGCCGTGGCCGGACGGCAGCGGCCCGATCGCCTCGCTCTGCTCGTCCGAGACGCCGACCGTCAGAAACTGCGCGAGCTTGGCGTCGTCGCCGATCACGCCCAGGGCGCCGTACTCGGCGTCCACGAGCACGACCGCTGCCTCCACGATCCGCCGCAGCACGTGCGGCAGGTCCAGCTCCCGCCCGACCGACAGCACCGCCTCCAGCAGGCTGTGCACCCGGTCACGCGTCCCCCGCACCGCGTCGATGCGCACCTGCAGTTCGTCGAGGAGCTCGTCCAGCCTCAACCTGGGCAGGCGCTCCGCGCCCTCGCTGCCTTCCATCCCCATGGATCCTCCATCCGGCACAGCAGGCAGGTGACCACGTTCAACATAGCCGGATCGAGGGACTTCGAACGCCCTTACGCCGGCATTCCGCAGCACCGGCCGCAAGATACCCGCCCGGGGCCGCGTCGCCACGAACTGACGCCTGCTGAGGCCCTGTGGCCCCCTCAGCGACCCCTCGTGGCCCTGCCCGTGGTGCGCAACCCGCCCGAGGATCTGCAGCACGGCAACAACGTGCCTCAGAAAGGGACAACCCGCGATGACCATGACATCCGAGCCTCTTGGTGAAACGCACGGCACGGCGTGGCGCGGCTTCACCGGCCGGAACTGGCGAGACGGCATCGACGTGCGGGGGTTCATCCAGGACAACTACCAACCGTACGAAGGCGACGCGTCCTTCCTCGCCGGCCCAACGCTGCGCACGCTGGCGGTGTGGCACAAGGTGAGCTCGCTGTTCCCCGACGAGCAGCGCAGGGGCATCCTGGACGCCGACACCGCCGTCCCCTCGACAATCACCTCGCACGCCCCGGGATACATCGACCGCGACCGTGAACTCATCGTCGGACTGCAGACCGACGCACCACTGAAGCGGGCGATCATGCCGAATGGCGGCCTGCGCATGGTGGAAAGCGGACTTCGTGCCTACGGCTACGAACCGGATGCTTTCGTCACCAAAGTCTTCGGCACCTACCGCAAGACCCACAACGACGGCGTCTTCGACGCCTACACGCCCGAGATGCGGCGGGCCCGCAAGGCTGGGATCATCACCGGGCTGCCGGACGCGTACGGCCGGGGCCGCATCATCGGCGACTACCGGCGGGTGGCGCTGTACGGCACGGCCCGCCTCATCGCCGCCAAGCGCACCGAACGGGCCGCGCTGGACGCGGAGGCCTCCACCGCGAACGTCATCCGTGACCGCGAGGAACTCGCCGAGCAGGTCAAGGCGCTGCGTGAGCTGGAGCAGATGGCCGCCTCGTACGGCTGCGACGTCGCCCGCCCGGCCGAAACCGCCCAGGAGGCCGTCCAGTGGCTGTACCTGGGATTCCTGGCCGCGGTGAAGGAGCAGAACGGCGCCGCCATGTCGCTGGGCCGCACCTCGACCTTCCTCGACGTCTATCTGGCACGTGACCTGGCCGAGGGACTGATCGACGAGAGCCGGGCCCAGGAACTGATCGACGACTTCGTCATCAAGCTGCGGATCGTGCGTTTCCTGCGCACCCCCGAGTACGACGCGTTGTTCTCCGGCGACCCGACGTGGGTGACGGAGTCCATCGGCGGCATGGGAACCGACGGACGACCGCTGGTCACCCGCACCTCCTTCCGCTTCCTGCAGACGCTGTACAACCTCGGGCCCGCCCCGGAGCCGAATCTGACCGTTCTGTGGTCGCCCCGGCTCCCGGGTGCGTTCAAGCGGTTCTGCGCCCAGGTGTCCATCGACACCAGCGCGGTCCAGTACGAGTCCGACGAGCTGCTGCGTCCCCGCACCGGCGACGACACCGCCATCGCATGCTGCGTGTCGGCGATGACGGTCGGCAGGCAGATGCAGTTCTTCGGGGCCAGGGTCAATCTGGCCAAGGCCCTGCTCTACGCCGTCAACGGCGGCCGCGACGAGATGACCGGCGAGCAGGTCGCTCCGGCCTCTGCTCCCCTGAGCGGTGAGTACCTGGACTACGACGAGCTCAGGGACGCCTTCGACCGCACGCTGGACTGGCTGGCCGGCACCTACGTCAACACGCTCAACGTCATCCACTACATGCACGACAAGTACGCCTACGAACGGCTGGAGATGGCGCTGCACGACCATCCCGTCCACCGCTTCATGGCCTGCGGCATCGCGGGCCTGTCGGTGGCCGCGGACAGCCTTTCGGCCGTGAAGCACGCTCGCGTCAGGGTGATCCGCGACGCCACCGGTCTGGCCGTCGGCTACCGCATCGAGGGCGCGTACCCGGCCTACGGCAACAACGACGACCGTGCGGACGCCATCGCCGCCGACCTGGTCCGCAGCTTCATGGACAAGATCCGTCGCCATCCGACCCACCGGGACGCCGAGCACACCCAGTCGGTGCTGACCATCACCTCCAACGTGGTCTACGGCCTTCACACCGGCAACACCCCCGACGGGCGCCGCTCGGGCACGCCGTTCGCACCGGGCGCCAACCCCATGAACGGCCGCGACCGGCACGGCATGGCCGCCTCCGCAATGTCGGTGGCCAAGCTGCCGTACGACTGCGCGCGTGACGGGATCTCGCTGACGTCGACGATCACGCCGGAGGGCCTGGGCCACGACCCGGCCGAGCGCGCCGGCCACCTCGTGGGGTTGCTGGACGCCTATACGGCGGTGGGCGGATTCCACATGAACGTCAACGTCCTGGACCGGGCCACCTTGCGGGACGCGATGGCGCACCCCGAGAAATATCCGGAACTGACCATCCGGGTCTCCGGATACGCCGTCAACTTCGTCCGCCTCACACGCGAGCAGCAACTCGACGTGATCAGCCGCACCTTCCACGAGGCACGATGAGTGCCACCGGCCGTGTGCATTCATGGGACCTGTCAACCGGCGTGGACGGTCCCGGCACACGGTTCGTGCTCTTCGTCAGCGGCTGCCCACTGCGATGCCTGTACTGCGCCAACCCCGACACCTGGCACATGAGGGACGGCCGCGCAAGCACAGCCGATGAGGTGATGACCCGCATCGAAGGCGTGGCGCCCTTCCTGACCGCCGCGGGCGGTGGCGTGACCATCAGCGGTGGAGAGCCCCTGCTCCAACCGGAGTTCAGCGCCGAGATCCTGCACCGCAGCAAGCAGGCAGGCCTGCACACCGCCCTGGACACCTCCGGCTTCCTCGGCTCCCGCGCCTCGGACGCGCTGCTCTCGGACACCGACCTGGTCCTGCTGGACATCAAGTGCTTCGACGTGACCCGCTACCGCAGGCTGACCGGTGGTGAGCCGGCGCCGACGCTGTCGTTCGCGACCCGCCTGGACCGGCTCGGCGTCCCGGTGTGGCTGCGATACGTCCTGGTGCCCGGTTGGACCGACGATCCGGCCGCGGTCGACGGCCTGGCCGCCTTCGCAGCCGGGCTCGGCAATGTCGAACGCGTCGACGTGCTCCCCTTCCACAAGCTGGGAGCCGCCAAGTACGACGCCCTCGGCGTCCGCTTCCCGCTACGCGACACGCCCGTGCCCGACCCGGCGCTGACCGACCGTGTGCGCGAGCAGTTCCGTGCGCACGGCCTGCGCGCGCTCTGAGGCGCCCCAACCGGTGCCCGCGGCGGGGACGTTCGGCCCCATGCCGACGGGCCTTCGGCCCACGGCGGACCACCCCGGACCGCAGGACAGTGAACACGCAACGAAATCAACCAGGTTCAC
>NZ_JBSFLB010000076.1:0-5478 GCF_053598835.1 Streptomyces sp. NPDC001070 | reverse complement strand
CTGCTGTAGACGGTGAGGACGGCTCCGCTGACCTCGATTCGGCGTTCCTGGAGTTTCTCCCCGCAGCGCAGCGCGGTCAGGCAACTGCGGAAGAGTGTCATCTCCTCGACCGTGAGGACCGCCGCCGCCAGATTCAGCAGTTCGTCGAGGCTGGCCGGAGTGAGGACCGCCGGGAGTTCTCCGGAAAGCAGGACCACCGGCTCTCCGGTCCGATGGCGGACGACAGCGGTGGCGGACGCCCCCTGAACGACAAGCACGTGCACCCCTCTCACCGGAGGCCCCGTCGGCCCAAACGGCCGGCCCAAACGCCTCGGAGGTCGAGAGGATAGCCACCGGTTCGTCGCGCTTCGCCCCGTCTGCCGGGACTTCCCTACGTCAGGCAACGGGTGGATTGACCCGTTCGAGTGATATCCGGTGGCCGGCGCCCGGTGGCCGGAGTGTCCCTGCCGGCCCTCTCACCTGTCGTTTCCCTTGTCCCGCCGCCCTGTTGACGGAATGTCATGGATGCGGGTCGCTTGCCGGGGCCGGGGGGTCGGACTACTGTCCAACGCCGTCAGACAGATCGTCCGGTGTGGATGGACGGGTTCTGGGACCCGACTGCTGTTCGCACCCTTCCTACAAAGGATCCCCCATGCTCGACATGCGTGAGCTGGACACCGAGTCCGCGGAGCTGCTGCCCGGCCGCGAGGCCCTGGGCAAGCTCAAGTTCAGCTTCGTCAAGACCACGCACGTGACCAAGCACGTGGCCCACGTCGACGCGCACAACGAGTCGCTCGCGGCCAACGAGTGGTCGCCGTACGCGGTGGCGCAGTCGCAGGCCACCCAGGCCATCAGCATCAAGCAGTAGTCGGCGCTCCACCTCCTTCCGCATACCGAGAAAGGTATCCCCTCCATGAACATGGACCAGCTCGACGCCGAGTCCGCGGAGCTGCTGCCGGGCCGCGAGGCCCTGGGCAAGCTGAAGTTCAGCTTCGTCAAGACCACGCACGTGACCAAGCACGTGGCCCACGTCGACGCGCACAACGAGTCGCTCGCGGCCAACCAGTACTCCCCGTTCGCGGTCGCCCAGTCCGAGGCCACCCAGGCCATCAGCATCCGCCAGTAACAACACCCGTACGTGTGCGGACCGCGCCCGTCGTGGCGCGGTCCGTCTCGGGAGGAAGAGCAGGAAGGTGACGGAAAGTCACATTGCTCATGGCCTCGGCCCCATGGGGACGGCGGTGTACGGCGCGGACGGGATGGAACCTCCCTACGACACGGGCTTCCCCGTTCCGCGACTCGGCGCGGGGCTGCAACTCCTGGGCGAGTACCAGGGATCCGGGTTCACCGAGCCCCGGTACATCGTCCGCAGGGGCGACGGGCAGGTCGTGCAGCTGAGCCGGCTGCTCTACCTGGTCGCCCGCGCCATCGACGGGCGACGCGACACCGAGGCCATCTCGCACCGGGTCAGCGGACGCTTCGGCCGTGAGGTCAGCGCCGAGAACGTGCACTACCTGATCGAGAACAAGCTCCAGCCGCTGGGCGTCACCGTCCCTTTCGGCCAGGAGGACGACCAGGTCACCGGCCCCACCGCGGATCTCCTGCTCGTCCTGAAGGGCCACCGGGTCATCTTCCGTGAGCGGCAGGTCGCCCGGATCGCCCGGAACCTGGCCTGGCTGCACCGTCCCCTGGTGGTGACGCTGGTGCTCTCCGCGGCGATCGCCATGGAGATCTGGCTGTTCGCCGTCCACGGGGCGATGACCCCCGTGCTCGAGGTGCTGGAGCAGCCGCTGCTCATGCTGGCGGTGTTCGCGCTCACCGTCGCCTCGCTCGTCTTCCACGAGTTCGGGCACGCCTCCGCGTGCCGGTACGGCGGGGCCCGCCCCGGCGCCATCGGCTGCGGCATCTTCCTGATCTGGCCGTCCATGTACACCGACGTCACCGACGTCTACCGGATCGGCCGGGCCGGACGCATGCGCACCGACCTGGGCGGCGTCTACTTCAACGTCGTCTTCATACTGGCCCTGGCCGGCGGGTACTTCGCCACCGGGCAGTCCTTCTTCCTGGCCGCCATCTACCTGGCGCACTTCGAGATCATCGAGCAGCTGATGCCGGCCGTGCGGCTGGACGGCTACTACATCCTCGGCGACCTCGCCGGCGTCCCGGACCTCTTCGGCAAGATCAAGCCGATCCTGCAGAGCATGCTGCCGGGCCGCCCGGTGGCACCCGAGATCGCCGACCTCAAGCGATCCGCCCGGATCATCGTCACCACATGGGTGCTGACGATGGTGCCCCTGCTCCTGGCGGAGCTCGGCTACGTGCTGTGGAACCTGCCGCGCCTGCTGGAGACGAGCCTGCGCTCCCTGGTCGAGCAGCTCACCGGGACCGGCTCCGCCTTCGCCGACGGCCAGTTCGCCGCGGGGACGGTCGGGGTCATCGGCAGCCTCATGCTGATCTGCCCCCTGGCGGGGGCGGCGTACCTGTCCGTACGCCTCGGGGGCCGGCTCGTCCGCTACGTCGTCCGCGCCACGGAGGGGAATCTCCGGCTGAGGCTCCTGATCGGCGGGGCCACGCTGGCCGGAGGTGCGGCGCTGTGCGCCGCGTGGGTGGGCGGCGTGACCCCCAAACCGCTGCCGCCGCAGCCGCCGATCGCCCCCATCCTGCAGCCCGGGGTGCCCGAGATCCGGCCGCTGCGCCCCGTCGCCCCGGCACCGCTGCCGAGCACCACGACACCCCCGGTGACCCTGGCCGCGAGCGAGCCGCCGGCGACGGCCCTGTCCGCCTCACCGTCGGAGTCGGGCTCCGCCGACGCCTCGGCATCGGCCAGTGGCAGCCCCTCGCCGGACCGGTCGCCCAGCCCGCGGTCCAGCCGCGGCGAGCCGGAACCGAGCAACACCCAGACCACGGCCACGGCCGGGCCGAGCTCCTCCGCGGGCTCGCCCACCGCCACGCCGTCGGAGTCGGCGACGCCATCGGATCCCCCCATCCCGAGCTTCACCGTGTCCTTCCCCGCGTCCCTGCCGACGTGACGCGGGCTTTCCCCCCAGAAATCCCTTCCATCCGTACAGGAGAAGTCCGTGACGCACCGAAAGCCCCACACCAGCACGGTGGGCCGCAAGGCCGTCCGGCTGGGCATGCTGACCACCGCCGGCCTCGTCGCCTTCGCCACCGCGGCACCGGCAGGCGCGGCATCGGGGTCGAGCATCCCGCGTGATGTGGCCGCCGCCGTGGACGAGGCGCACACCCTGGCCAACCGAGCACACCCGGTCCAGTACGACGAGGAGTTCTCGGTCCACCAGTTCGGGCCGCTCATCGCCGCCGCGGCGCACAACCGGGCGGTCGCCGCCTCGGTCGGCTGCTCGCTCAACCGCCCGTGCCGCTCGATCGCCCTCTCCTTCCAGATCGTCACCACCTCCGGTGTCGACCTCCGCCGGATCAACGCCACGAACATCAGCCGTGCCGTCAACCAGCACTGCAGCGGGTGCCAGACCTTCGCGGGCGCCTACCAGTTCATCGTGGCGACCCCGCGGCCGCTCACCTTCAGCGCCCACGACCGGGACCGGCTCGCCGACATCCGGCGCCGGCTGGCCGCGCTGAAGCGGTGCGGCGACCCGATGTCCGAGATCGAACGCCGGGCGGACGCGCTCGCCGCCGAGGTCAGGGCCATCCTGGACCGGGCCGCGGCCGGGGTCCCGGCCGGTTCCGGCGCCAGCCCGCTGCGGGAGTTCCGGCCCACCGTGACCATGCACCGCCACGTCAGCTGACGCCACACCGCTTCCGGGCCGGGGAAACGTCCCTCACCTCCCCAAACCCCCAGACGGGTCCCCGGCCCGGGACCACGACAGGCCTTCCCGGAGGGATGAAGTGCCCAGACGATATCCGCCCGAGCTGCGCCGCCAGGCCCTCGATCTGCTGGCCGCCGGCGAGCCCGTGAAGAAGGTCGCCCTGGACCTCGGCCTCGGCGACCAGACGATCTACCAGTGGCGACGCACCCATCTGCCGCACCTGGGGAGGCCGCGGCGGTCACCGGCCAACGGTGCCGAACTGAGCGCCGCGCGCAAGCGCATCGCCGAACTGGAGACCGAACTCGCCGTCCACCGGAGGGTCACCGAGCTGCTGCGCGATGTGGTGTCCCCAAAAGGCGATTCGAGGTCGTGCACATGATGGCTGGTGAAGGTCTCCCGATCCGGACCGCGACCCGCGTTCTCGGGACCTCGGAATCGGGGTACTTCACCTGGCGTGGCCGGCCCCCGTCGGCCCGGTCCACGCGGCACGCCTGGCTGACGGACCTCATCACCTCCATCCACGCCGCCTCGCGCGGCACCTTCGGCTACCGGCGGATCCACGAGGAACTCACCCTGCGGCACGGGATCCCCATCAGCCACGGCACGGTCGAGCTGCTCATGCGGCGCGCCGGGCTCCAGGGCCGCCCCGGCGTACCCGACCGGCTCTGGGTGACCGACGCCGTCGAACTGCCCACCCGGCAGGGTGAACTGCTGTGCGTGGTCGTGCTCGACGCCCACGCCCGGCGGCTGGTGGGCTGGAGCACGGGTTCCACGCCGGCCGCCGCGGTGGCGGCGGACGCCCTGAGCAGGGCCGTCCTGCGGCACTCGGTCCACCCCGGGCCGCGGCCGGAGGGACGTTTCACCACGCTCGTCTTCACCGAACGCGCCCACGCCCGCGGGCTGGCGCCCCCCACCGGACTGGTCGCCGACCGGAACGACCACGCCGTGATCGGAGCTTTCTGGGCCCGGACGCAGACCGAACTCCTGGACCATCGCGAATGGCACAGCCGGCTCGACCTCACCACCGCCCTTTCCGAATACTTCGAGGGAACCCGAGCATGACCGTGGAAAGACAGACGCCCCCGTTGCCGATCTCCTACCTGCTGCGCTCACAGATCCGTCCGGGCCATACCCTGCCGCCCACCCAGGCCCACCAGGTCATGCTGCACTGCGCCCTCGACGCCGCCGGCATCCTGGTGCGCCGGGACGACGCGGACGCCGTCGCCAGGATCGCCGAACTCGACTACGCGACCGTCAACGCGGTCATCGGCTGGCTGCGCGTCACCAGACCGGCGGCGTGCTGAATGCGCGGGACCACCGGGACCACATCGGCGCGCAACCGGCTGCGGCGCCTCGCATACGGCGGCGCGCTGCTGAGCGCGCTGACGGCGCAGCGCTTCGGGGTCGCGCCGGAGCACGACCGCGCGCGCCGGTGCGGCGAGCCGATGGCGGCGCTGTGCGGCCTCGACCAGAGCGGCTTCCTGCGCCGCTGCCGGGACGCCGGCGGCGGCACACCGGCCCGGCCCCGGGGATTCCCCTAGGACGGGGCCGAACTGCGGAGGAGGGATTCGACGAGGGCGGAGACGTGCCGGCGGTCGGCCTCGGACAGGCGCTGCACACTGGCGATGAGGGTGGCCACCTCGGGGTCGGGCGCGGTGCCGGTACCGCCCTCGACGTACAGATGGATCCCGCAGGCCTCGGCCGCCGCCCGGCG
>NZ_JBSFLB010000075.1:0-6947 GCF_053598835.1 Streptomyces sp. NPDC001070 | reverse complement strand
CTCTGCTCACGCCCTCGGAAGCAGTAGGCAAATGTCCGATTAGGGTGTTTTGCCCTCTATGGACAACCGTGCCGCGGTGACGTCATGGCGGTGTCAGCCGACTGTCACAGACGTGTCACACCGCACACGCGGCATCGCGTGATCCGGCGACCCGGCACCCGGTAACACCGCTGCCCGCAGTGGCGGTTGGCGCCGCGTTCGGTCGATGCCCCGATCTGCCGGAGCCAGGGGTCCCGGATGACGGGCGGCTCCATCAGGCCCCCGCCGAGCCGCTGGGCGTGCTCTCCCCCGTCTGACGCCGGCCCCTTCGTGCTGCCCGTGGCGGGCGCGGGTCATCGGTCGAGCGGCGGTACGGCATCGATGTCGAACGCCTCCAGCCAGGACACGGGGGCGTCCGCGCCCGACAACTGCTGCGCCGTCCAGATGCACTTGCCGTTCGGCGTGTAGCGGGTTCCCCAGCGCTGGGAGAGGGAGGCGACGAGCTGCAGCCCCCGGCCGCCCTCGTCCGTCTCGGACGCGTGACGGATGCGGGGCATGGTCAGGCTGTCGTCCGAGACCTCGCAGACCAGGTCGATGTCCCGCAGCAGCCGCAGCGTCATGGGGCCCTTCCCGTGACGTACGACGTTCCCGACCAGTTCGCTGGCGAGCAGTTCCGTCGTCGGCGTCAGCTCGTCCAGTCCCCAGTCCGACAGCTGCTCCCGTACGTGCCTGCGGGCCATCCCCGCCGCTCGGGGGTCTTCGGGAAGCGGCCAGGACGCCATGCGGTCGGAGGCGAGCGCGTGGACGCGGGCGACGAGCAGGGCGATGTCGTCGCTGGTCCGCCCGGCGGGGAGCAGGCCGGCGATGAGGGAGTCGCAGAGGGCGCCCAGTTCCTTGCCGGCCGCGCCGTCCAGCAGACGGGTCAGATCGGCCAGGCCCTGGTCGATCTCCCGCTCGGAGGACTCGACCAGGCCGTCGGTGAACATCACCAGCAGGCTCTCCCTCGGGATCTGCAGCTCGATCGTCTCGAACGGCTGCTCCGCCGCCCCCAGAGGCGGGTTCGGGACGGCCTTCGGGAAGCGCACGGTCCCGTCGGGATGCACGATCGCCGGCGGGGGGTGCCCGGCCCGTGTGACGGAACAGGTCCCGGTGGTGGAGTCGTAGAGCACGTACAGGCAGGTGGCGTAGGAGTCCGAGCCGAGTCCGCCGACGATGTCGTTGAGGTGGCCCATGATCTCGTCGGGGGGCAGTTCGAGACCGGCCAGCGTATGTACGGCCGTGCGCAGGCGCCCCATGGTGACCGCCTCGGAGAGGCCGTGCCCCATCACGTCGCCGATCACGAGCGCGACCCGGCCGGCGGAGAGCGGGATCACGTCGTACCAGTCGCCTCCGACGTCCGCGCCCTGCTCGGTGGGCAGGTAACGGGCGGCCAGCGTGCACGCGGGCAGATCTGGCAGTTGCTGGGGGAGCAGGGCGCTCTGCAGCTCCCGGGAGCGGGTGTGCTCGGCGTCGTACAGCCGGGCGCGTTCCAGGGCGTGGGCCACCAGGGCGCTGATGGCGCTGAGCAGGGTGCGTTCCTCGTCCGTGAGGCGCCGCGGCTGGTCGAAGGCGACCACGCAGACGCCGAAGGTGAGCCCGGAGGCGGTCAGCGGCAGGAAGGCCCAGGAGCGCTTCCCGGTCAGGTACGGACGGTCGGCCATGTCCGGGTACCGCGCCGCGTACTCCTCGGCCGAGGAGATGAACACCGGTCCGTTGGTCGTGATCGCGTCCCACACCGGGTTCTTCGCGATCCGGGGGCGGCCCTCGAGGTGGTCGAGGAAGGCCTGGGGGTAGCCGACCGAACCCACGTTGTGGGCCCTGCCGTCCTCGAGGGCCTGCACCAGCAGGCCGCTGGCACCGAACGGCGGCAGTACGCGCTGGGCCACCGCGTCCACCACGTCGCGTGAGGTCGTCGCCTTGGCGAGCGCGGCGGTCAGTTCGGCGATGCGGGCCGCGCGCTCCGCGGCGGCGCGTTCGGCGGCGGCGCGTTCGGCCTCGTGCCTGCGCTTGTCGGTGACATCGGTGAAATAGAGCGTGACGCCTTCGGGCAGCGGGACGAGCCGCACCTGGTAGCAGGCACCCGTGTCGGGCATGCGTATGTCGAAGCTCGTGGGCGCGGCACCGGCGGCGGCCTCACGGCAGCGGGACTCCAGACCGTCGATCCGCCGCAGAGAGGGGAGCGTCCACAGCACCCGGCCGAACAGCTCCTCCTCCGAGGAGCCGAGCACGTCCTCCACCTCCCGGTTGACGAAGGTGATGCGCCAGTCGTCGTCCGCCGAGAGGAAGCCGTCGCTCATGTACCGCAGGGCCCGGCTCAGCGCGTCACGGGCCGAACGGGACTCATTGCTCTCCCACGCCGTCCCGATCATCCGGTACGGCTCGCCCGCCTCGTCGAGTACCACCTTGGCGCGGGTCTCGGTCCACCCGTAGCTGCCGTCGGGACGGCGCACCCGGTACTCGGCCTCGAACACCCCGCGCTCACGGATCGCCCTCTCGGCGGCGGCGAGCGTCCACCGCAGGTCGTCGGGGTGGACGACCTTCATCCAGCTCTCGACCCGGGGCACGAAGTCGGCGGGATCGGTGCCGTAGACGGACATGGCCGCGTCGTCCCAGGCCAGCTCGCCGGTACGGATGTTCCAGTCCCAGGTGCCCACCTCGACGGCCTTGAGCGCCTGCCGCAGCCGGCTGCCACTGGGTTCCTCCGGTGTGGGGCGCGTGGGAGGCGGAGCCTGGTCCACCCGCTCCTGTGCCCAGGCGGTCACCGCCTCGAGGAAGTCCCACTGCTCGTTCGTGGGCTCCCCCGCGGCGCCCGTCACCACGGTGAGCGACCCGACCGGGCTCTCCCCGTCGGACAGCGGCACCGCCGCCAGGCCCGTGCCGGGCCACGCCCTGGCCGCTCCGGGCGGGGGGGCGCCGGTCGAGCCGCGAGGTGCCCACACGCGATCGCCCCGGCGCACGGCGCGTGCCGGGACCGCGGGACTGCGCTGATCGATGATCTCCCAGGGGCGTACGAGGTCCGGCGACAGCCCGACCGTCGACACCAGCCGCAGCGCGGACATGGGGCCGCTCAGATGGACGGTGCCGCCCAGCCCGTCCAACTCGGCGACGGCGTGCTGGAGCGCGAGCCTGAGCACCTCACCTTCCGCGATGCCCTTTTCCACGCCGGCGAGCAGCGCCAATCGGTCATTCACCATGTAAATGTACATTTCTGGAGGGAACGCGGCAGGTGAGGGTGAGGCTACTGCCCGCCCGGCCGGCCGAGGGGGCGGCGCTGCCGCCGCTGCTGGCCCGGCGCGCGATGAGCGGGGGCCGCGGGCGTTCCCCGGAGGGCGTCGCGGAGGTGCTGCGCGCGCAGGAGGAAGAGCCCGTTCAGCAGCTCGTCCGACATGCTCGCCAGGACCGTCTCCGGTGCGGTGCCCGTGGAGCGCGCGATGCCGTACACCAGGTGCGCCAGCTCATCGGTGACGATCTCGTGCGTGATGGCGGTCGTGGCGGAGGTGCCGCCGGGGCGGGCGCCGAGGCTGCCGCGGCAGCGGATGGTCCGGTCGGTGGTCATCTGTACCTCACGTGAATCTCGAGACGGGACGCGCGCGTACCGCCGGGATGGAAGGGCCTCCACCGCTTCGACCGCGGTGGAGGTCCGGCTGTGACGCTTCACGTGGTGAGGACGACCCGCTGCGCGGTCTCCTTGCCCTTGACGGCGGCGTCCTCCAGGGCCCGGGCCCAGGAGGCCTCGGCCAGCGGGACGAGATCGGCCATGGACGGGTTCGAGGACGCGGCGGTCAGCTCGGGGACGATGAAGTCGACGTCCAGGCCCATGTATTCGCCGAGGATGGCCCGCAGGTAGTTCTGGACGTACTCGGAGGACGCCCGCGGGGTGCCCGGCGCGTAGGAGCCGCCGCGGCTGGCGACGACGGTGACCGGCAGGCCCTTGACACTGGACGCGTCCCCGGCGGTGCGGCCGACCACGAGCACATGGTCGATCCAGCTCTTGAGCGTCGAGGGGATCGTGAAGTTGTACATCGGGGCGCCGATCAGCACGGCGTCGGCCTGCTCCAGCTCCTCGATCAGGGTCAGGCGCCCGGCGAACGCCGCCGCCTGCTCGGGCGTGCGGGCCTGGGCGTCCACGAAGGCGGCGGAGAAGCCGTGCACGTCCAGGTGGGGGAGCGGGTTCGCGGCGAGGTCGCGGTAGACGACCGTGCCGTCGGGGTGCTGCTCCTGCCAGGCGTCGCGGAACGTCCGGGCCACGGTGCGGGAACTGGAGCCGGAGCCCGGGTGGAGGGAGGAGTCGAGGTGCAGCAGGGTTGCCATGTGATGTTCCAGGTGCGTTGAGGCGTGTTCTTGCGGGGTCCCGGCGGGCGGGGCGCGTGGGGCGAGGTCGCCGTACGCCGGGGTGGTGCGAGCAGGGGGGCGAGGATGGCCTCGAACCCCCTGCGGGACCGGCGCCGGCTCGGTGCCTCGACGGCGGAAGACCGTCGCGCAGGTCCCACAGCTCCACGCTGAGGCAGGGGGCGCCGACGGCCAAAAGGACCGTTAGCGACTTACTCATGATTAGTGACTAACCCGCACTTTGGATACCCCGGAGCATCGAGCGCACCGTTGGTCCGTGACCACGCCAGAGGCCGGGTCGCCGGTGAGCGCATCCGGTCCCGTGGACCACGGTGAAAGCCGAACGGCCGCCGACGGCCGTTCCGGATCCCCGACCCCAAGGAGCGGCGACGACGTCCCCTGCCGAGTTCGCCCACGTGGTCCTGAGGACACGTCACCCGGCGGAGATGTGCGACTGGTACGTGACCGTGCTCGACGGCAAGGTCATGCACGAGGACGCGGCCTCTGCCTTCATCACCTACGACGACGAGCACCACCGGATCGCCCTCGCCGACATGGCCGACCCGGAGAACCCCGACCGGGCGGAGCCGGTCCGGGGCGCCGCGAAGCGCGACAAGCCCGCCCCGGTGACCGCGGGCCCCGACGTCTTCCTGCCCGGAGCGGCGTACTTCGGCTCGGCGGCGTCCTTCGGCGTGATCCGCTCCGGCCGGATCGACACCACGGTGCTCGGCGCCGTGCAGGTGTCCGCCGCCGGAGACCTGGCCAACCGGATGATCCCCGACAGGGTGGTCAAAGGCATCGGAGGCGCCATGGACCTGGTCCAGGGCGCCCGCAGGGTCATCGTGGTTGGAGCACACCGCCCGCGACGGCTCTCCGAAGATCGTCCGCGCCTGCGCCCTGCCGCTCACCGGCCGCCGTGCCGTCGACCGGAGCATCACCGAGCTCGCGGTCTTCGACGTCGGCCCGGACGGGCTGCATCCGGTGGAACTCGGCGAGGGCGCCACCGTCGAGGCGGTGCGCGGCGCGACCTCGCCGCGCCATTCCGTCGCCGACGGGCTGCACTGACCGCGGGCACGAACGGGTACGCCGGCAACCCGCGTGCCGCGAGGTGGCACGGGAACAGCACCCCCGGTTCCCGGAGGTGCTGGTGGTGGCGGTGCGGTGTGGTGCTCAGTCGAGGATGACCCCGTTGTTGATGGTGCCGTTGTTGACGGCGGTGGAGTTGTTGTTGCCGACGACGATCACGATGCCGCCATTGTTGTTGTTGGGGCGGTTGTTGTTCTGGTTCCAGCCGCCGCCGTGACCCCGGTTCCCGTGGCCGTGGCCCCAGCCGCCACCGTGGCCGCCGCCCCAGCCGGTTGCCTTCGCGGTGACCGCGTGCGCCTCGGCGGGAGCGGAGGCGGCGAACGCGGTGGTGGGGAGCAGTGCGCCTCCTGCGGCCAGAGTGGTCACGGCGGTCAGCGTGACAAGGCGACGGTGGCGGGATATGCGGGCCATGGGAGTTCTCCTTCGTGAGCAACAGGGGGAGGTTCCGGTGGTGTCCGGTGGGGTGTGAACCCCGATGACTCCAGTAAGCCCTGGCCGGAGCTCCGCGTCATGTCGCTGCATTTCGGGACTTGACGTGCATAAGGTGCCTGGGGTAGAAGGCGTCACCCTGGTGCGGTTGGTGATGGAAACGGTCGCCCCGCCCCGGGGCCCGGTCCGGCGTGGCCCGTTTCGCCGGGGGATCACGGCGTACGGATCGCGCCCGGGGTCAGCCGGTGACCATTCCTGCGACGAGGTTGATGGTCGTGGCCAGGATGCCGGTGCCGAAGACGTACGAGAGCAGCGAGTGCCGCAGCAGCGTCGCGCGGATCGTCGGGCTCGACACATCGGTGTCGGAGACCTGATAAGTCATGCCCAGGTTGTAGCTGAAGTACAGGAAGTCCTTGTATGCCGGCGGGTGTTCGGAGTTGAAGTCGATCCCGCCCGCGGACGCCGTGTAGTAGAGGTACGCGTAGCGCGTCGCGTACATCAGGTGCAGTGCGGCCCAGGCCATGAACACACCGCCGAGCGCCGTCGCGGCCGCGGCGTGGTCCTTGTCCGGGCTGCCGCGCAGGAGCAGTGCCACGATGGCGACGAGTCCGCACAGGGCGGCCCCGACGACGACGAGTTCCTCGGCGACGGGTCTGAAGTCCTCGCGGCGGGCGTTGCGGTGGCTCGCGGCGGCGTCCATCGGCCACAGCACGATCCAGCCCGCCACGACGAAGAGGGTCTCCGTCACCGCGATGCCGGCCAGAGTGCCCAGATCCGCATCGGTCACTGCCCCGACGATCGCGCCCGCCGCTCCTCCGATGACGACCGCGCCGGCGAGCCGGGGGACCGCGGACAGCGGCAACCTGGTGTTCATGGCCGACAAGGCTACAAGCCGGTGCTCACAGTCCGTCGCGGCTGCGGCCCCGGCATCCCCGGAGGGTGGAGCGCGGCGCCGGCACCGCGCTGAGCACCCTTACCCCCGAGCCTCCGTGCCGCCGGGGTCGGCGGCACGGGGACAGGCGGTTTCGGTCAGCCGAACTGGCCGGGCTGGTAGGAGCCGGCGGGCTGCTGGTTGATGACGTTGA
>NZ_JBSFLB010000074.1:0-11191 GCF_053598835.1 Streptomyces sp. NPDC001070 | reverse complement strand
CGCGCAGTCCCGCCAGGAGTGGATCGCCGGCGGCCCACGCCCGTCCCTCCCGGGATTCGGGCACCACGACGGCCGCTGCCTCACTCGTGGGTGCGTTCGGTCAGCTCCCGCGGTTCCTGCGGGCGCGCGCCGGGCGCCGCCGTACGGTCGGGGTCGGTGTCGGGCGGGGTGGCGGCGGCGGCCCGCCGCTCGCGGTCGCGGGTGGCCTCGGCGCGCACGAAGGCGCCCAGGGCTGCGTAGATGTCCACGGGCATGGTGCTTCTCCTGCGATGTCGTCCGGTGTCGTCCTGCTGACGGGCATGGCTGAGGGCCGCCGCGCGGCGGCGACGGCCGGGCGCCCGTCAGCAGCGCAGGACGAGGTGCAGGTGCTCGGGTCTGCCCGCGGGAGCGGCGTGCCGGGCGGGGCCGCGGACTGCGGCGCCGACAGGATCGGGGGGCCAGGTGTCGCGGACGAGGTCGGCGGCATGCCCCTGGAGGGTGGCGGCGCGCTGCTGGCAGCCCGGCTGCGGGACGGTGCGCCGCCCCATGCTCGCCGGAGGGTGGTGCGCCGGCGTACCGGGCTGGTCCGTTGCGACGGCGACGGCCGCCGCCGGCTCGACCGGCAGCAGGGCCGCGGCTCCCGGCGCGCACAGCGCGTGGAGCAGGCACACCAGTGCCGCGAACAGTCCGACCGCGGCCCCTGCCGGGACCCGGTGGGAACGTCCCGCTGCGGCATGCGGCATGCGCTGCTCCTCAGGATGCGTACCCCCCACTCTTAACCGGGCACGCCCTCGGACCCCGCGGCTCACTACGCCGAACGACGCACGCGTTCACCCGGGCGGACCCAATCGGGGCCCGCGCCGGCCGGCGGCCTCCCGATCCGCGGCGCGCGGCCACACGGGTGCAGCCGTACGTGCGGGGCCGTGTCCGGGGCCCGAACGGGTCGTGCGGCGCGGCGCGCCGGGGCCCCTGGACCGTTCGGCCCACCGCACCCGGTACGATCAAGATCGGCGCGCCGCCGCAACCTCGCGGACGCGCCTCGCCCCCCGTGTGCCCGACCGGGACGGGGCGGCGGCCGGGTTGCCGCCGGGATCCGCCACAGCGGGGCCGGGGCGCTCGGCAACTCCTCGGCTCAGGCCCCCCGGTAGCGGGTGAACGCGGGGAACGCCGCCGCCAGGCCGAGCATCACGACCACGACGAGCACGCCGCCCGTGGTGACCGCCGTACGCGTCCCGAACACGGAACCGACCGTGCCGTGCAGCAGGTCGGCCACCCGGGGACCGCCCGCCACGACGACCGTGAACACGCCCTGCATGCGGCCGCGCATGTCGTCCGTCGCGACCGACTGCAGGATCGCGCTGCGGAACACCATCGAGACCATGTCGGCGAATCCGGCCAGCGCCAGGAAGGCCGCCGCCCACCACAGGCTGCCGCTCAGCCCGAGTCCGGCGATCGCCGCGCCCCAGCCGCAGACGGCGATGACGACCATCAGGCCGTGCCGCTTCGCGCGGGAGAAGGTGCCCGAGAACAGCCCGCCGGCGACCGCGCCGATGGGGATGGCCGCGAACAGCAGGCCGAGGGCGAAGCCCTCGCCCCAGGGGGCGTAGGTGGTGTCGGCGAGCTGCGGGAACAGGGCGCGCGGCATGCCGAAGACCATGGCGACGATGTCGGCGAGGAAGGACATCAGCAGGATGCGCTGCGCCGTGATGTAGCGGAAGCCGGCGGCGACCTCGCGCCAGCCGCCGCGCCGGGCGACGGGGGCCCCGTTCGCCTCCAGGGGCGGCAGCGCGGGCAGCCGCCACACCGCCCACACGGTCGCGGTCAGCGCGATCGCGTCGATGAGGTAGAGCTCGGGCAGGCCGATGACGGGGATCAGCACACCCGCGAGCAGCGGGCCGACGACGAGACCGGTCTGCATCACCGTCGAGCCGAGCGCCATGGCCGCGGGCAGTTCCTCCTGCGGGACCAGGCGGGCGATGGCGGCGCTGCGGGCGGGGGCGTTCATGCCGGCCGCCGCCTGCTGCGCGGCGAGCAGCACCATCAGCAGCCAGACGGAGTCGGCGCCCGCGAAGGCCTGCGCCCAGAACAGCACCGAGGTGACGGCGATGCCGATGTTGGTGCAGAGCATCAGCTTGCGGCGGTCCACGCTGTCGGCGACGGCCCCGCCCCACAGGGCGAAGACCACCAGCGGGACCAGCCCGGCGATGCTCGCGTAGCCGACCCACGCGGACGAGCCGGTGATGTCGTAGATCTGCTTGGGCACGGCGACGGCGGTGAGCTGGCTGCCCACGGCGGTCACGGTGGTGGAGCTCCACAGTCGGCGGTAGGCGGGGTGGCGCAGGGGGCGCGTGTCCATGAGCCAGCGGCGCCAGCGGGTACGGCCGGCGGTTGTACCGGGCTCCGGGACCCGGTCCGCGGTGGGATCGTCCGCCGGGGCGTCGTCGGCGGTCTTCTTCATGCTGTCCACGGGTGCTGTTGCTTCCTCGTACAACTATCGCTGACCCGCTGACACTACCCGCCCGCCCTCGTCATGCGTGAGGGCGGACGGGCAGGGCCGGGGTCAGCGCCCCGCGGGAACGGTCGGTGCGATGCGGCGCGGGGCGAGCGGGGCGTCCGCGGCGCGGTGCGCGGGGGCCGCCTGGGAAGGCGGGCCGCCGAAGCCGCGTGCTCCGCCGGCGAGCGGCAGCAGGGCACGGGAGCGGGGGAGGTCGATCGTCACGGTGGGAGTGGTGTCGGGGGGCTCGATCAGCCCCGCGTCGGTGCCCGCGACGATCAGCGCGAGCCGGTGCCCGGCCGGGACGACGTGGTCGGTGGCGGCCAGGGTGACGGTGGTCGTGTACGCCCGGCCGGGGACGAGCGGCCGCCCGTGCCGCGCGGAGGCGGCGTGCCCGAGGTCGGCCCAGCCGCGGCTCACCACGGTGTGGGCGACGTCCACGGTGTCGGCGGCGGTGTCGAGGAAGCAGGAGCTGTCGCCGTCGCTGCTCTCGCCCCAGCAGGAGCGCGTGGTCAGGTCGACGATGCCCTCCTTGGCCGCCAGGAAGTCCCGGACGGTGCCGGGCCCGAGGTCGACCAGGACCGCCGACAGGTGGGCGCTGGTGGTCGAGGAGGACGCCGTGACGGTGACCGTGCCGGTCCCGGCCAGCCGCAGGTCGCGGGTGAGGGTGCTGGTGGTGAAGACGGCCCTGGAGGCGCTCGGGGCGTCCGCTCCGGCGGCCCAGTCCTCCTCCCACTCCTGCGGCGCGTCGGTGAAGGCCGCCGTGCTGCCGGGCGCGGCCGGGCCGAGCCCCAGGGTGCCCAGGCCCGGGGCACTGCCGGGCCGCAGGTTCAGCCGGGTCCGCTCGGTGCCGGCCGGCGGCCACGCGCGGTCGGTCGTCCAGTGGTCGGGGCTGCGCTCGACGTCGGCGCCGGGTTCGCGCTCCACGCCGTTGCGGACGCCGAGCAGGTAGTGGTCGAACCAGCGGTGCAGGGTGGACACCCACGCGCCGCGCCGGAAGTCGAACGGGTCGACGTGTCCGGTCTGCGACAGCCACACCTTCCGCTCCACGCCGTGCGCGGCCAGCGCGCTCCACCACTGGCCGAAGTGTTTGGTGCGGACGTTGAGGTCCTGCATGCCGTGGACGGCGAAGACGCTCGCGCGGACCTTGCCCGCGTCCTTGGTGTAGTCGCGTTCGCTCCAGAACGCCGTCCAGTCGCCGCTGCGCGGGGCCCCGTCCACGATGCGCTGCTGGACGGCGGCACAGCGGGCGCGGGCGGCCGGGCTCTCGACGTAGTCCGACAGCCAGTCGGGGCCGGAGTCGTAGAGGGCGGCGCCCTGCTGGAAGTAGTAGTCGTACCAGGAGCTGATGGCACTGATGGGCACGATCGTGCGCAGTCCGCGGACGCCGGTCGCGGCGACGCCGTTGGCGATCGTGCCGTCCCAGCTCTTGCCGATCATGCCGACGTCGCCGGTGGACCAGCGGGCGCTCGCGGGCCGCGTGCCGGTGCGGGAGGTCCAGCCCCTGGCCCGGCCGTTCAGCCAGTCGATCACGGCCTTGGCCGAACCGATGTCGGAGCGGCCGCCCACGTCCACGCAGCCGTCGGAGCGGTTGGTGCCGGCCAGGTCGACCAGGACGACGGCGTAGCCGCGCGGCACGAAGTAGTTGTCGTAGAACAACGGGGCCCGGACGATGCGGCCCTGGTCGTCGTAGGTCTTCAACTGGCTCTCGTTGCCGCGTCCGCAGCACGAGTAGTACGGACTCGCGTCCATGATCACCGGTACCCTGCGGCCGGCGGCGGCCGGTTCGCGGGGGCGCACGATGTCGGCGGCGACCCGGTCGGTGCGGCCGTCGCCGTCGTCGTCACGGCCCGTGTCGACCCAGACAGCCTCGCGGATGGCGTCGGCGTACGAGTAGTCGGGCCGGCTCAGCCCGTGCCGTACCGTCCCGGCGGCGTGGGCGGCGTGCGCGGCGGTCGCCGGGAGGAGGACGGCGGCGAGGGCGGCGATCACGGCCGCCACCAGGAAGGTCGTCGGTATGCGGACACGGTCGGTGCGGGGGCGGGTGGCACGCATGGGTGAAGGCACGCGCGGACGCTAGCCCCGGCCCCGCGCGCGGGGCCAGAGCGATACCGGTCAACTTGCGTGCACGTGCGGGCACTTGTGATGCCCGTCGAAGCGGGCGCGAGGCGGCCGGTTCACGCGTTCGGCCCAGCCCGGCGGTCACCCGCACACGATGTGTGATGATCTGATTACGCAGCGGGAGGCGTGCCGGCGGCCTCGCCGGTCCCCGACGGGACCCGGCGCCCGAGCCCGCCGTGCGGCCGCTCACCGATGCCGACCAGCCCCGCGTCTCGCACGGGCGGAAACGAAGGCGTGGCGATGAACGCTGTCCAGGCCACCGGCCGAATACCCCGGCCCCGGCGCGGGCTCCGCGGCGCCCTCACGGTGCTGTGCGCCCTCGGACTGCTGCTCACCGTGTGCACCGCCGCCGCCCATCTGCGGCGGACCGCCGCGCCCGCGCCCGCCGGGGGTGTGCCCTCCGCCCCCGCGACCGCCGTCCCACCGGAGCTGCGGCGCTACTACGGACAGAAGTTGCGCTGGAACCCATGCCCGGACCCGGCGTTCCAGTGCGCCGTCGTGAACGTTCCGCTGGACTACGCGCATCCGGGGGCGGGCGACGTCCGCCTGGCCGCCGCCCGCCTGACGGCCACCGGGAGCGGCGCCGCGCGCATCGGCTCGCTCCAGCTCAACCCCGGCGGCCCCGGGGCCTCCGCGATCGACGACCTACGGGCCTCCGCCGACACTTTCTCCCCCGCCGTACGCGCCGCGTACGACCTGGTCGCGGTCGACCCGCGCGGCGTCGGCCACAGCACCCTGGTGGACTGCGACACCGAAACGCCCGCGACGGCCGGTGCCCGCGGGCCGCTCTCCTCGCACGACGCCGCGAAGATCAACGCCTGGGCCGCCTCCCACGCGGAGACTGCAGCCGGCTGCGCGCGGCACGCCGGGCGGTTGCTGCCCCACGTCGGCACCCTCGACGCGGCCCGGGACATGGACGTCGTACGCGCCCTCCTGCACGACGACCGCCTGCATTTCCTCGGCTTCTCCTACGGCACCTACCTGGGTGCCACCTACGCCGAGCTCTTCCCCTCGCGCGTCGGCCGCATGGTGCTCGACGGCGCCGTCGACCCCGCCATGGACGGATTCCACGCCTATCTGAACCAGGCCCGCGGCTACCAGGTCGCCTGGGAGGCCTTCGCCGGCGACTGCGCGAAGCGCCCCGACTGCCCCGTCGGCCGCTCCGTCAAGGAGGCGGGCCGCACGCTGGACACCCTGGCGGCCGCCCTCGACCGAACCCCCGTTCAGCAGGGCAAGGACGTCCTCCTCGACGGCGAGGCCCTTCTCAACGCCGTCGTCACCGCGCTCCTCGCCCCCGACTGGGCGGTACTGCGCGCCGCATTCAGCGGTCTGCGGACCGGTGACACCACGATGCTGCAGCGACTCTCCGGCAGCGACGAGGACACCGAGTCCGGTGACGAGTCCATGACGGCGATCAACTGCCTGAGCTCCGCGCTCGAATCGTGGTCGACGGCCGCGCAGACGCGGGCGGCGCTCCCCGAATTCGTGCGGATCTCACCCCAGTTCGGCGCGTACTACAACGAGGACCTCACGACGTGCACCCGCTGGCTGGCCCGGCCGACCCAGACCCCGCACCGCATCACCGCCCCCGGCGCCCCGCCCATCCTCGTCGTCGGCACCCTCCGAGACCCCGCCACCCCCTACGACCAGGCCCAGGCACTCGCCCGGCAGCTCTCCTCCGGCCGCCTCCTCACCTGGAACGGCGACGGACACACCGCCTACCAACAGGGCAGCACCTGCGTCGACACCACCGTCGACGACTACCTCGTCCACGGCCGGCTCCCGGCCAACGGCACCGTCTGCGACTGACGCGGAGACCTCGACGTCCGCCGACCCGAGACCCGATCCCGACCGGCCCGCGCCCCGCGCGGCACAGAAAGGCGTGGTCATGAACGCATCCCGGCGCAGGCTCCACGGCGCCCTCGCCGTGCTCGGCACGTGCGGGCTGCTGCTCTCCGCGTGCGCGGCGGGCGACCTCAGGCCGAGTGCCCCCCGTGCGCCCGCCGGAGGCGCGGCCACCGCCGTGCCCGCGGAACTGGCCCGTTACTACGGGCAGAAGCTCGACTGGGAGAAGTGCAAGGCCGTGCCGTCGTTCCAGTGCGCCACCGTCAAGGTGCCGCTGGACTACGCCCACCCCGGGGCGGGCGACATCACCCTGGCCGCCCTGCGCACGAGGGCCACCGGGAACAGCGCGGCACGCGTCGGGTCGCTCCAGATCAACCCCGGCGGACCCGGCTCATCCGCGATCGAGTACCTCCTGGGCAACGTCGACGCCTTCTCCCCCGCCGTGCGCGCCGCGTACGACCTGGTCGCAGTCGACCCGCGCGGTGTCGGCGCCAGCACGCTGGTGGACTGCGACGCGGGCACTCCCGCGACGGCCCCGCAGCACGCCTCGCGCAAGGCGGACATCGACGCCTCCGCGGCGGGCTACGAGGAGATCGCGGACGAGTGCGCCCGGCACGCCGGACGGCTGCTGCCCCATGTGGGCACCGAGGACGCCGCCCGGGACATGGACGTCGTACGTGCGCTGCTGGGGGACGAACGACTCGACTACGTGGGCTTCTCGTACGGCACCTACCTGGGCGCCACCTACGCCGGGCTCTTCCCCTCCCGGGTGGGCCGCATGGTGCTCGACGGCGCCGTCGACCCCGCCATCGACGGATACGGCTTCACCATCGGACAGGCGCGCGGCTACCAGGTCGCCTGGAAGTCGTTCGCGGCCGAGTGCGCCACCCGCCCCGACTGCCCCGTCGGCCACTCCGTCCAGGAGGCCGACCGCACCCTGGACACCCTGGTGCGCTCCCTGAACCGCACCCCCCTCAAGCAGGGCAAGGACATCACCGTCAACGGCGATGCCCTGCTCTCCGCGGTCGTCGTCGGGCTCAGGACTCCGGACTGGGACACCCTGCGAGCCGCACTCGGGGAGGTGCGGACCGGTGACACCACCGCTGTGCAGGCACTCATCGGCTCCGACGAGAACGCCGCCACGGGCGACCAGTCGTACTACGCGGTCTCCTGCCTGAGCTCCACGCTCGGTACGTGGTCCACCGTGCCGCAGGCACGGGCGGCGCTGCCGGAATTCCGCCGCGCCGCCGCGCAGTTCGGCGACTACTACGCCGGGACCCTGCCGATGTGCACCCACTGGCCCGTCCGGCCGAACCAGTTCCCGCACCGCATCACCGCGGCCGGCGCCCTGCCGATCCTGGTCGTCGGCACCCTCCGCGACCCGGCCACCCCGTACGCCTGGGCGCAGGCCCTCGCCCGGCAGCTATCCTCCGGCCGGCTCCTGACCTGGGACGGCGACGGACACACCGCCTATCACCAGGGCAGCACCTGCGTGGAGAGCGCCGTCGACAGCTACCTGACACGCGGCCTGCTCCCGTCCCCCGGCACGATCTGCACCTGACAGGCGATGACCGCGGTGCGAGCCTCCGGCCGAATGTCCAGGTGGCAGCGACGTGGCGTCGCGGCGCTGCTGGGCGCCTGCCTGGTCCTGACCGCCTGTTCACCGCAGCACCCGCACCCGCAGCGGCCCGCGAGTGCGACGCGGCCCGCCCCTGCCGGGCCGTCCGCCGCGGCCTCCGCCGCGCCACCGGACCTTGCGCGCTACTACCGGCAGAGGCTCGACTGGCGGCCCTGCGTGGACGCGCCGTCCTTCCAGTGCACCAAGGTGACGGTGCCCCTGGACTACGCCCGTCCGCAGGCCGGTGACATCCGACTTGCCGCCGCCCGGCACGGGGCCACCGGACCCCGGAGCGCGCGCATCGGCTCGCTGCTGCTGAACCCCGGCGGTCCCGGCGTGTCGGCGATCGACGACCTGATGTCCTTCGCCAACGGCTTCTCCCCCGCCATGCGTGCCGCGTACGACCTGGTCGGCCTCGACCCCCGTGGCGTGGGAGGCAGCGCCCCGGTGGACTGCAGGAACGGCGCCGCACTCCCCGGATCCGGTGCCGGAACGGGCGCCCACGACCCGGGGCCGGGGTTCGCGCTGGTGGCCAACGCCTGCGCACGGCACGTCGGCCGGCTGCTGCCCCACGTCGGCACCCTCGACGCGGCCCGGGACATGGACGTCGTACGCGCCCTCCTCGGCGACAACCGGCTGCGTTTTCTCGGCTACTCCTACGGCAGTTACCTGGGCGCCACCTACGCCGAGCTCTTCCCCTCCCGCGTCGGCCGCATGGTCCTCGACGGCGCCGTAGACCCCGCCATGGACGCCTACCGCGCCACCCTCGGCATGGCGCGCGGCTACCAGGTCGCCTGGGAGGCCTTCGCCGCCGACTGCGCCACCCGCCCCGACTGCCCCGTCGGCCACTCCGTCCAGGAGGCCGACCGCATCCTCGACGCGCTGGTCGGGGAGCTCGACCGGGGTGGCCGGGACGTCTCCCTCACCGGAGACGATCTCCTCACCGCGGTCACCTCGGCACTCGCCGCGCCGGCTTGGGACGCCCTGCGCTCCCTGCTCCGCGAGGTGCGGACGGGTGACACCGGCACGCTGCGGCGGCATTTCGGTGCCGGCGAGGACATGGATTCGGGTGACCAGTCCCTCGCGGCGATCAACTGCCTGAGCTCCGCGCTCGGGCCACGGTCGACCGCCGCGCAGACGCGGGCGGCGCTCCCCGAGTTCCGGCGCGTCTCGCCCCAGTTCGGCGCGTACTACACCGGGTTCCTTCCGATGTGCGCCAACTGGCCGGCCCGGCCGACCCAGACCCCGCACCGCATCACCGCCCCCGGCGCCCCGCCCATCCTCGTCGTCGGCACCCTCCGAGACCCCGCCACCCCCTACGACCAGGCCCAGGCACTCGCCCGCCAGCTCTCCTCCGGCCGCCTCCTCACCTGGAACGGCGACGGACACACCGCCTACCAACAGGGCAGCACCTGCGTCGACACCACCGTCGACCGCTACTTCCTCCACGGCCGGCTCCCGGCCAACGGCACCGTCTGCGACTGACGGGTATTCAGAAGCGAATCAGAAAGGCTTGGCCATGGACGCTGTCCGGCACACGGGCCACGTATGCGGGAAGGGGCGACGCGGCGCGGTCGCGCTGCTGAGCGCCTGCGCACTGCTGGCGACCGCCTGTTCGTCCCTCCACCCCGGGCCATCGCCCGCCGCGACGCGGCTGGCGCTGTCCGGCGCCGCGCCCACGGAGGCGGTGCCGCCGGAACTGGCCCGCTACTACGGGCAGAAGCTCGTATGGGAGCCCTGCGCCGACCAGCCGTCGTTCCAGTGCACGACCTTGAAGGCACCGCTGGACTACGCCCACCCCGGGACGGGCGACATCTCGCTGGCCGCCACCCGTCTCAAGGCCACGGAGGGCGGCACGGAGCGTATCGGCTCCCTGCTGTACAACCCCGGTGGCCCCGGCGACTCCGCGATCAGCGGACTGTGGGACCTCGCCGGCAGGTTCTCCCCTTCGGTGCGCGCCGCCTACGACCTGGTCGCGGTCGACCCGCGCGGGGTCGGCGACAGCACCCCGGTGGACTGCGACACCGACACCCCGGCCACCGTCCCCGGCTCCGGTCCGGTCCCCACCACGGGGCAGACGGACTTCGAGGCCCTGGACGCGGAGCTCGAAGGGACCGCCGAGGCGTGCCGGCTGCACGCCGGGGGGCTGCTGCCCCACGTCGGCACCCCGGATACGGCCCGGGACATGGACCTCATGCGCGCCCTCGTCGGGGACGACAGGCTGCACTACCTCGGCTTCTCCTACGGCACCTATCTCGGGGCCACCTATGCCGAACTCTTCCCGGCACGTGTGGGCCGCATGGTCCTGGACGGCGCAGTGGACCCGGCGATCGACGGCTACCACCGTTTCCTCGATCCCGCGCGGGGATACCAGGTCGCCTGGGAGTCCTTCGCCGCCGACTGCGCCACCCGCCCCGACTGCCCCGTCGGCCACTCCGTCCAGGAGGCGGGCCGCACCCTCGACGCCCTGGTGGCCCGTCTCGACCGGAATCCGCTCCGGCAGGGCAAGGACATCACCCTCACGGGCCAGGACCTCCTCGCCATCGTCGCGACGGCGCTGTCGGCGCCCGCGTGGGAGGACCTGCGTGCGGCATTGCACGAGGTGGTCTCCTTCGGTGACACCACCGCGCTCCAGAAACTCTCCGGCCTGGAACGGGAGGACTCCGATGCCGGCAACTCGTGGTTCACGGCGGTCAGCTGCCTGAGCGCGGCGCTCGGCCCGCGGTTCACCCCCGAGCAGGCCGAGGCGGCACTCCCCGCCTTCCGCCGCGCCTCACCCCAATTCGGCGCGTTCTACGTCGATTCCCTCATGCTGTGCGCCCACTGGCCGGTCGGCCCGACCCAGCCCTCGCACGCCATCACCGCACCGGGCACTCCGCCGATCCTGGTCGTCGGCACCACCCGCGACCCCGCCACGCCCTACCGCTGGGCCGAGGCACTCGCCCGCCGGCTCTCCTCCGCCCGGCTCCTCACCTGGGACGGCGACGGACACACCGCCTACATCCAGCCCGATGGAAGCGAATGCGTCGACACCGCCGTCGACCGCTACCTGGTGCGCGGCCTGCTGCCGCCCGCCGGCACGGTCTGCCGCTGACCACGCGGCGAGGCGCGCCGCCCCCGACCGGGTCGGGGGC
>NZ_JBSFLB010000073.1:0-12657 GCF_053598835.1 Streptomyces sp. NPDC001070 | reverse complement strand
AACGGGCCATCTCGGGAAGGCGCTTGGCGCCGAAGAGGAGCAGGACGACGACGAGGATGAGGATGATCTCGGGGGCTCCGAGCCTGCCGAACATGTGCGTTTCCTTTGCTAGAGATCTGAGGCACCGGGGCGGCGCCCCGAGGCTGTTTGGGCCGCGTCAGGGGCGGTGGTCAGCGGTCGTGGAAGCCGGGCCGGGCCCGGCGGACGTGCCGGGCGGTTCCGCTTCGAGGTCCAGGCCGACGTCGAGGTCGGCGGCCAGGCCGGTCAGGTCCAGGTTCTCGGCGCCCAGAGTCTTTGCCACGAGGGTCTTCGGGTTGAGGTCCTCGAGTGCCAGGTCCTGGAACTCGGCGGGGAGTTCGCTGCGGATGCCGGCCTGAGCGCTCTGTGAGAGCTCGCGGACCTTGCGCAGGGTCCGCACGGTGTCGGACACCATCTTGGGGAGTTTGTCCGGCCCGACGAGAACGACGGCCAGCACGATCAGTGTCACAACTTCGAGCGGGCCGATGTCGAAAAACATCCATGACTCCCGTCTGGGATGGTGAGAACTCCGCTGCTCCCGGGCAGGCGGTGGTGCGTGTCGCGGCAGGTACTCGAATCGGATCCGGCCGCACAACATTCGTCCCGGTCCTGCCCGCCGGGACACCGGCGGGCAGGACGGACGTGCTCGGCGCCCCGGGGCCTCAACGGCCTGCCGGACGTCCGGGCCGGTCCCTTAGCGGGACGCGGCGGCAGAGCGGCGGTACGGGGCGAGGAAGTCGGTCAGCGCCGCCAGCATCTCCTGGGGAGCCTGTTCGGCGACCCAGTGGCCCGCGCCGGGGATGACCACGCTCCGCACGTTGTCGGCGAGGCCCCCCATGGCGCCGCCGACCAGGGGGCCCCAGCTCTCCTCTCCGCCGATCGCCAGGACGGGCATCGTCAGCTTGGTGGCCGCACGCTGGCCGTTCTGCTCCACCGTGGCGTCCCAGGCGCGGTAGAGGCCGAAGCTGCCCCGCAGGGTTTCGGGGTCGGAGTAGAGCTGGAAGTAGTACTCCCGCACGGCGTCGGGCAGCTTCGGCCCGCCCTGGATGTCGAACTCGTAGCCGAAGAAGACATCCTCCCGTCCCGCGACGAGCTTCTCGGTCAGCTCGTTGTTGATCCGGTTGAACGGGATGTGCCAGAGCCTGTTGTTGAGCGCTTCCTTCTCCCACAGGATCGGCGCGTGATCCCTGTCCGCGAGCGGGGGTCCGGGGACCTCCGCGGCGGTCAGGTACGCGACCCGGTCCGGGTGATCCGCGGCCAGCGCATAGCTGATGATCATGCCGGTGTCGTGGCCGGCCACGGCGAACCGCTGGTAACCGAGCGCGTCCATCAGCGCGACCAGGTCATTGGCGAGGGTGCGGGTGTCGTACCCGGACTCGGGCTTGTCGGTCAGGCCGATACCGCGCTGGTCGACGGCGATCACCGTGTACTTCCGGGCCAGCGTCGGCATCAGCATGCGCCACGCGTACCAGTTCTCCGGCCAGCCGTGCACCAGCAGCAGCGGCGGCCCGTCACCTCCGATGACCACGTGCTGACGCAGTCCACCGGCCCGGACGAACCGGCTGGAGAACGTCTCCTCGAACCCTGCAGGCAGCCCGGGGGCCGTGGAGACCGAGCCGAAGCGCCTCGGCTTGCGCTGGGTGGGGGTGGCGACGGCGGACGGGGCCGGTCCGCCCAGCAGCGGGACGCCCGCTGCGGCGACGGCGGACGCGGCCGCGCCGCCGACGAAGAGGCGGCGCGAGAAACCGCGCCGGGCACGGTGTGACGCCGGCTTCGGGCCGGGGCCTTCCTGGGCGGGCGGCTCGACGTGAGGCGTGTTCATGAGCATTTCCTTATGCGAGTTTTCTTCGAACGTCGGGGCGGAGCGGGGACTTCCACATTACAGAGCATATGCTCGTATTCGTGCGCACTTACCCCCGGCTCCGCCGAACGGCTGGACGGACCGGCCTTCACTCGGGCGGATTCCGGTGCGTCGCGCCGTTGGTCACCACCGGGGTGGTGTCAGCGGCCGGGGAACCGCTGCTTGATCTCCTGGAGCACCCAGCCGTTGCCGTCCGGGTCGCTGAAGGTGGCGAAGGAGCCGTAGGACGCGCGGTCGGGGTGCAGGCCGGCGAGCCGCCCCTGTCCCTCGGTCCGGTGCGTGATCTCCCCGTCCTCGTGGCCGTGGAACAGCAGGCCTCCGGCGTCGTGGAACACCTCGCTCACCGCGATGCCGCGGCGGACGAGCTCCGCACGGGCCTCCTCGATGTCGAGGACGGCGAGATAGATGCCCTGGGACGAGCCCGGCGCGGCGGAGGTGAGCCCCTTGCCGAACATGATCGAGCACTCGGAGCCGGGCGGGGTGAAGTGCACCGCGCGCCAGTCCTCGCTGACGGGCATGTCCAGATCCAGGCGGAACCCGGCCGCCTCGTAGAAGGCCTTGGCCCGATCGACGTCGGATACGGGCAGCACGATGAGTTCGAGCTTCGTGTACATGGAACGGTCTCTCTTTCCTTGCGTGGTGAATCCGCACCCGCGAGTCACCGGTGCCCGGGGTCTGTGTGCCCCGCCGCACGGCGGTTCTTCCGGTCGGTCCCTCGGGGTCCCGGTGACGGTGCATGCGCTCTCGGTCGGCGCAGGTCGCGCCGCCCGGGGCGGTTGTCGGCCGGCCCGCTTGGCGAGTGGGTCCGGCTCGGTCGTGGAGCGCCTCACGTCGTGCTTGCGGGCGGCTCGCGTGTCCTGGTCCATCGCCTTGCCGAGGGGCTTCCGCGCGGCTCGGCGTGGCGTCGTAGTTACGACCGTAGGTGGTTAGCTCCTAACATTCAACTTTCCTGGACGAGAGCAGCGTCACGCCCGGCTCGCACGGCCCGTCGAGGTCGGCTGCGAGGAAGCCGAACGGCAGACCCGCAGGTCGCGGCGGTTCAGCCGGCCGCTCGGCAGGCCGGGCGGCGTCTCGCTCCGTCCGCCGGGCGGTATCCGTGCACCGGCAGCTCGGCGCCGCGACTTCCCCCGGACACGGCAGCAGGGCACCGGCGGGATGCCCGGCGAACGTCTCCGCGCTCCGCGCCCGCGCCCCTCACGGGAAGAAAATTGCCACCGTCATCGCTTTGCCCATAACCCCTGATGGTTTAGCCTTCCTTAGAACAAGGAGGCCGACGATGCTCTCGCGCAAGCCCGAGCACAGCCCGCTGACCCAGCCGCGGGCGGCTGAGGTCGTCCTGCAATTCGTCAACACGCATCCCGCGGGCCCCCGCCGCCTGCCGGAGCGCTTCGCGAACGCCGAGACCATGCACGCGTGGCTGGTGGAGAACGCATTGGGCTCGCGGTCCACCCGTGTCACGGAGGCCGACGCGGCCGGTGCGCGCGAACTGCGCGAGGCCCTGATCACCGTGCTGCTCGCGCATTCCGGCGACAAGGACACGACGGCCGAGGACACCGCCGCGGCGGAGGAGTACCTGCGCCGCATCGCGTTCCGTTATCCGCTGGTGTCGATCGTCAGTGCTTCGGGGGCAGTGCTGGAGAGCGCGCAGACCGGCATCCCCGGGTTGTTCGGCACCGTATTGGCGAGCGTCGCCGAGCTCGCCCAGGCAGGCGTGTGGGACAGAGTGCGGGCATGCCGGAACCAGCCGTGTCACTTCTGCTTCTTCGACCGGACCCGGAACAGCTCCGCCGGCTTTTGCGGACCGAAGTGCGGCTCGCAGGCGTCCATGCGGGCCTACCGGCGCAGGAAGAAGGACCTGGCCGCCGCCACGCCGGACTGACGGCGCCGCGTGTCTGCGCACACGAACGGGGAGCGTCGGCGCCCCACGCAGGGTTCCCCGTCCCGACAAGAGGGGGACGTCAAGCTCATGCGCCGTGACACCTCCCGCGCGGAGAACGTCGACGGACTCCGCATCGAACAGGACCGCCGTGACCAGGCGCACCACGACCGTATGTCGTACGACTCGGCGGCGGCGCACAACAACGCCTGGGTGACAGGCGATCCGTTCCGCCCGTGGCCAGTGCCTGCTCGCCGCAGCCGCATCCTTGCCCGGCCGACCGGTGACCGGCCGCGGTGCCGCTGGAGCGGGGGGTTCGGCCGCTGACGCCGCGGTCGCATTGCTACCGTGGGCCGCGTGCCACTGCTGGGAGCGGCTGACCCGCTATCTCACCGTCCTCGGCGGATCCTCGTCGCCGGTACCTCCGGCTCCGGGAAGACGACCCTGGCCGCCCGTGTCGCCGCCGCGCTCCAGGTGCCGCACGTGGAGATCGACGCTCTCTTCCACGGCCCGGACTGGACCAGGCGGCCCTCGTTCGAGGCCGACGTCCACCGCTTCAGCGCCGAGCCCGCCTGGGTGACCGAATGGCAGTACGGCTCCGTGCGCGCCCACCTCGCCGACCACGCCGACCTGCTGGTCTGGCTGGACCTTCCCCGGGCCCGCGTCATGCGCCAGGTGATCCGGCGCACCCTGACGCGGCGACTGCGCCGCCAGACACTGTGGAACGGCAACGTCGAACCGCCGCTGTGGACGATCCTCACCGATCCCGAGCACATCGTGCGCTGGGCATGGACCACGCACGGCAAGACCGCGACCCGGATCGCCGAACTGCGGCGCCGGCGACCGGACCTGACGGTGATCCGGATCCGCAGTCGAGGCGAGGCGACCCGCTGGCTCGACGGGGCACTGCGCCAGTCGGTCACCGCGTATCCGCATACCTGATCAGCGACGCCGGCGGTGTCAGCCCCGCCCCGTCGCGCCGTCCGTGCCCGCGCCGTACGGCACCGGCCGTCCCGTGAACGCGTCCAGGACGATGCGCTCCCCGAGCGGGCTCGCCAGCTTCACGACCACCTCATCACCGAGCAACTGGCTCGTACAGGGGCCGTCGGACGTCCCGACGACGTACGCGGACAGCACCACGCTGCCGGCTGTCTCCAGCACGTCCACGGCGGGGCCGTCGTCACAGGCCCCGTGGTGGGCGACCACGGTGACGGACCGCCCGTCCCCGGCCGTCCGGACCAGCCCGCCGAGTGGCCACAGCTCGTCGCTGGGAAGATCGTCGACCGGCTTGACCGGCGGTGCGGGAAGCTTCGACGGGCGGACGGCGACCCGCTTGAGGGGAGTGTCGTAACCCTCCAAGGCGAACAGCCAGGCCGGCACGGTCGCCGGGCCGCGGCTGGTGGCCAGCGTCATGACGCCCAGCTTCGCCCCGGTCACGGTGAGGGGCGGCCCGTCGCTCCCGCCGCGGGCGAGGGTCTCGTACGCCTGCCGCGCGTCCATCAGCGGCAGCGTGAGCGACTCTCCGCTCTCCCACTCCACCTGACCGTCCTTCGCCGAGGCGGTGGGCAGTTCACCGTCCAGGGTGAGGTTCTGGCTCAGGTAGGCGATCTTGTCGGCCTCGTTGCGGAAGGCGTGCTCCGGCAGCTCGACCACATCGCTCATCGGGTAGTAGCCCTTCCGCCACACCTCGGCGGCCTTGGAGCCGTCCCAGGCGTCGGCGACCCGGCGAGCACGGGCCTCCGTCTCCGGCGTGGGGTTCACATGGCTGCTGCCGCCGGGCTGTCGGCTGCCGCAGCCTGCGACGGTGGCGTTTCCCGCCGTGAGCACGACGAGAAGGACGAGCAGATTGACGGTACGCGCGGTGCTCGTACGCATGGGTACTCCGGAGACAGAGGGTGACCAAAGACGACTGCGGGAGTGGGGACCACGCGTCACTTTGACGCGCCAAACCGCCGCTGGGTTCCGTCGGTTCCCGGTATGTCCGGTGATCAGGACCGGCTCGAGCCGGCCGCCAGGACTTGATCTGGGGGACCGGGAACCGGCGGTACCGGCTGAGCCTGGATCCGCGGCGGCCGTGGAAGGAGGTCGGACTCGTCGTCGACCTGGACTCCTACGTCTGCCCGTTCATCACCCCGGACGATCCCGGAACAGTCGAAAGCGTCATCCGCGAGCGCATGGGTCGCGCTCCGGCCGCCTGGGAAGGGGAGCGCGGGCCGTTCCTGTGAGAGCGGAAGCGGACCGCTCCACGAAAAAGGCAAGGAGACCTCGGACTCCTTGCCAATCTCAACTTATAGCGCACCGGGGGGCTTGCGGCAAGGCCCGGGTCCTGCCGGAGAATCGTCGACCGAAGCCGGAACCTGGGGAAATGGGTGAGTCACGAAGTGCGAGTGCTGGTGTCAAGGGGGTCGCTGAGCTGCCGGCCGGTGCCGGCGTGCCGCTGGTGCCGCCCGGACCGTCGGCGCGGGCGCTGACGACCGGGGCACCGCAGCCGTCGTCCCTGCCCCAGCGCGCGGCCGAGTTGATCACGAGCGAGCGCCGTGACCGCCGCGGTCCGCACCGACGGGACGACGGTGGCCGCGAAACGCCTGCTCGACGCGGTCCGCCGGGACAGGCCGCCGGTGTCCGCCTGAACCCCACGGGATCCGACGGCCCCAGGCCCTCTCTCCCCTGAACAGCGGTCATGCCGCCGCCCCCGACTACGCGATCAATGAGAAGACCTGAGTCAATGGAGCCAGCCGTGGTCCCTGCGTCACCGTCCCCGTCCGCACCCGATTCAGTCGCCACCGCCGGAACCGGAAACGGAACGAACCCGGGCCCCGGCGCCCCTCGGCCCTCCGACGGCCGGCGGGCCGGGGAGCTGCGAGCGGAGAACGAGTACGTCGGCAAGCTGTACGACCGCCTCGAAACCCAGCGCGAGTTCGCGACGACCCGGCTGCGCGAGATCCACCTCCAGGACAAGGGTGGAACGGCCCAGTCCCGCATGGAGCGCGACACGATGGAGATCCGCCACACCCGCCGGCTGGCCGAACTGCACACCGCCGAGTACGGGCTCTGCTTCGGCCGGATCGACATCGCCGACGGCGAGCGGCGGTACATCGGCCGGATCGCCCTGGCGGACGACGACCACGAGCCGCTCCTCACCGACTGGCGGGCCCCGGCCGCGGAACCGTTCTACCGGGCGACGCCCGCCGCACCGGGCGGAGTGGTGGGGCGACGGCACCTGCGGAGCAAGGGCCGGACCGTCGTCGACTTCGACGACGACGCGTTCGGCGTGAGTGCCCTGGAGGGCCGGGACCGCTCCGAGCTCAGTGGGGAGGCCGCCCTGCTCGCCTCACTGACGGCGACCCGGACGGGGCGGATGGGCGACATCGTCTCCACCATCCAGGCCGAGCAGGACCGGGTCATCCGCTCCGAACTAGGCGGCGTGCTGGTGGTCCAGGGCGGCCCGGGGACGGGGAAGACCGTGGTCGCCCTGCACCGCGCCGCGTACCTGCTCCACACCCACCGCGACCGGCTGGCCAAGAGCGGTGTGCTGGTCGTCGGGCCGAACGCGACGTTTCTGCGCTACATCGACCAGGTACTCCCCGCACTCGGCGAGAGCGAGGTCGTGCTCAGCAGCATCGGCGCGCTCTACCCGGGTGTGACGGCGACCGGCACGGAGACGCCCGAGGCGGCCGCCGTGAAGGGCGACGCACGGATGGCGAGGGTGCTCGCCGCCGCACTGGACGGCCTTCGGCAGCTGCCGGAGGAGTCGTGGACCATCACCGTGGGCAGAAGGTCGTCCCACCGGGAGGAACTGCGGATCGGCCGGGCCCTCTGTGAGCGGGCCCGTGCCGCCGCGCACAGGACCGGCGAACCCCACAACCAGGCCCGGGCCGGCCTGGTCGAGCGGCTCTCCTCGGAGCTGGCCCTGCGGATCGCCGGGGACCGGGGCGGGAAGATGGACCTGGACGCCGTGGCGGACCTCGCCGACGCGCTCGTCGACGATCCCGAGTTCCAGGCCCTGGCCGACAGGCTGTGGCCGCCGCTGAGCCCGGAGCGGCTGCTCACCGCCCTGTTCGGCTCCCCGGAGCTGCAGGCGAGCGCCATGCCGGACTTCTCCGAGGCCGAACGCGCCGCACTCCTGCGCGCGCACCCGGGACCGGACCCGGAGGCCGCCCGCTGGACCACCGCCGACGTTCCGCTGCTCGACGAGGCCGCCGAACTGCTCGGCCCGCTTCCCGGCAGCGCCACCTCCCGCCGGGCCGAGGCCGCCGCCGAGGCCAGGGAGCTGGAGTTCGCGAAACGCGTCCTCGAGGACTTCGGCGTGGGACTGGTCGAGATGGACGCGCAGATGCTGGCCCGCCAGTACCGCGGCGAGGAGGCCCTCCGGCCCCTGACCGAGCGCGCGGTCGAGGACCGGACCTGGGCCTTCGGGCACGTGATCGTGGACGAGGCGCAGGAACTGTCCCCCATGGCCTGGCGCCTTCTGACCCGCCGCTGCCCCGGCAGGTCCATGACGGTCGTGGGCGACCTGGCGCAGACCGGCACGCCGGCCGGGCTGAGCTCCTGGAGCGATGCGCTCGACGAGTACGCGGCGGGACGCTGGCGTACGGCGGAACTCACCATCAACTACCGGACCCCGGCCGAGATCATGCGGATCACCCAGGGCGTCCTGCGGGCGGTCGACCCGGCGCTCACCGCGCCCAGCGCGGTGCGCAGCGGCGGGATCCGTCCGTGGAGCCTGCGGATCCCCGAGGACGAGCGAGGGCCGGCGCTGCGTGCCGCCGTCGAGAAGGAGATCGCGGCGCTGGACGGCGGCAGGATGGCGATCATCCACGCCCCGGTCGGGCAGGCCGAACTGATCGATGAGCTGGCCGGGTTGGACGGCGTCACCGTGGCTGTCGGTCCCTCGGCCCTGGACTCGCCCGTCGTCCTGATGACGGCCGCTCAGGCGAAGGGGCTCGAGTTCGACGCGGTCCTCGTCGTGGAACCCGCGGAGATCGTCGCGGCGCACACCCGGGGTGTGAACGACCTCTATGTGGCACTCACGCGTGCGACGAAGAGCCTCGGCGTCATCCACAGCCGTGAGCTGCCGAAGATGCTGGAGGGCCTGGATCCCCGCTGAGCGCGGGGCGGGGGCTGCGTTGTCGGGCCAGGACCGTCCGGTCCTGACCCGACAACGCGGGCCGCCCGCTCCGCGGGAGGTTGCGGCGGCCGGGCTCAGCCCTGCGCGCCCATGTTCTTCAGCATCTCCGCGAGGGTGGTGACGTCCTCGGCGGCAGGCGCCTGGACGGCGGGGGTCTTGCCGTAACCGGAGTAGGTGATCGTCAGCTCGGTCGCGCCCTGGGTGGCGGTGCCGGATTCGACGGTCTTGAGGGCGAGGCCGTCGTCGCCGATCCACGCCTCGATCTTGACGGTCTTCTTCAGGCCGGTCTCGTGCAGTTCCTTGACGTAGGCGTCGCGCTCGTCCTTGGTGATGAGCTTGAGGACGTCCGTGTTCGCCGCGAACTTCCTGATGTCCACGGTGCCCGTGTAGTGAGTGGCCTGGGCGCCGCTCACCTGCTCCTGCCCGGACTCGGCCAGGTCCGCGGCGGCGGACAGGGCGGCAAGGGCCGAGGCAGGGCCGTGCGGCAGGTCGTCGGCCGGGTTGTCCTCTCCGGCGGAGCTGTCGAACTTCAGCCACTTCTTGCCGCTCGCCGCTTCGGCCATTTCCCCCTGGAGCGGCAGATACACGTTGCCGTCCACCATCGTCATGTGGACCTTGCCGTCCGGGCCGGCCATCTCCTTCAGGTCCGCGTCCGAACCGGGCGCCATGCTCAGTTCGGCTCCCTCGGAGCCCTTCTTCCAGCTCAGCGTGCCCTCGGCCTGGGTGTTGCCTTCCTTCGGGTCGACGGAGTCGACCTTGACCTTCGCGGAGGCCTGCTTCTCCACCGCCTTGGCGGCGTTCTGCAGCGCCTCCGCGGGGGACGCCTCCTTCATGGAGTCACCGCAGGCCGCGAGGCCGAGTGTCAGCGTGCCGGTGGCGGCGGCGATCGCCACCAGTCGAAGAGTGCGCATGGGAAGTTCCCCCCGGGAGGTAAAGGTTTGGAAATGATCAGAGCCTGCACCATACAACAGATCTCGAACGTGTGAGCGGGTGGGACGCCGTCCTCCGCCTGAGACCCCGCTCACCCAGGGTGCCGTGGCGTCCGTTCGGTCTCGCGGGTCCGGGCGGTAGGCACGTTCGGCGGCCGTTCGGTGGTGCCTGACGTGCCTGGCCGATCGCCGCGGTACGGACCGCCGATCGCGCCCGGCACGGCCGGGGAAAGGGCCTCCTCGCCCCACCCCGGCGAGCACCCCGCGACAGCACCACATGCACCTGATCTCGACTTCACTGGAGGAGCACGACCCATGCCCGTACTGCGGACAGAAGGGAACGAATTCCGCCTCGACGGGGAGCCGTTCCGCATCATCTCCGGTGGCCTGCACTACTTCCGCGTCCACCCCGAACAGTGGCAGGACCGGCTGCGCAAGGCGCGTCTGCTCGGACTGAACACCATCGACACCTACGTGCCGTGGAACGTCCACCAGCCCCGCCCCGACGTGTTCCGGACGGGCGGCGGCCTGGACCTGGCGGCCTTTCTGACGCTCGCCCAGGCCGAGGGACTGCACGTCCTGCTGCGCCCGGGACCGTACATCTGCGCCGAGTGGGAGGGCGGCGGTCTGCCCTCCTGGCTGCTGGCCACCCCCGACATCCGGCTGCGCACCACCGACCCGCGCTACCTGGAGGCCGTGGACGGCTACCTCGACCGGCTGCTGCCGCTCGTCGCGCCCCACCTGGCCACCAACGGCGGACCCGTCCTCGCGGTGCAGGTCGAGAACGAGTACGGCGCCTACGGCGAGGATCCCGCCTACCTCGAGCACCTGGAGACCTGCCTCCGCGAAGGCGGCGTGGACGTACCGCTGTTCACCTGCGACCAGCCCGCCGACCTCGCCCGCGGCAGCATCCCGGGCGTCCTGAGCACCGTCAACTTCGGCAGCCGGCCGGCCCAGAGCCTCGCCGCGCTGCGCGAGCGCCAGCCCGACGGCCCGCTGATGTGCACCGAGTTCTGGAACGGCTGGTTCGACCGCTGGGGCGGCGTGCACGTCGTCCGCGACGCCGCCGGAGCCGCCGCCGACCTCGACGGACTGCTGTCGGCCGGCGCCAGTGTGAACCTGTACATGTTCCACGGCGGAACCAACTTCGGCTTCACCAACGGGGCCAACGACAAGCACACCTACCGGCCGACCATCACCTCCTACGACTACGACGCGCCCCTGGACGAGGCCGGCGACATCACCCCCAAGTACCGCGCCTTCCGCGAGGTGTTCGCCCGGCACACCACCGTCCCCGACGTCCCCCTGCCGGAGCCGTCGAAGAAGCTCAACCTCATCGGCATCGGGCTCACCGGGACCGCCCCGCTGCTCGGCGCCGCCGCCCGGCTCGGCGAGGCGACGACGGGCCCCCGCCCGCTGACGATGGAGGAACTGGGCCAGGACTTCGGCTTCGTCCTGTACGAGACCGAGCTCCCCGAGGCGGGCCCCACCCTGCTGCACTTCACCTCGGTGAAGGACCGTGCCCAGGTCTTCCTCGACGGCGCCCCCGCCGGCGTCCTCGAGCGCGAGCTGCACGAGAGCGCACTGGCCCTCACCGTCCCGCCCGGCGGCGCGACCCTGAGCGTCCTGGTCGAGAACCAGGGCCGCGTCAACTACGGCCAGGGCATTCACGACCGCAAGGGCCTGACCGGCACGGTCACCGCCAACGGCACCGAGCTGACCGGTTGGCGCAGCAGGCCCCTGCCCTTGGACGACCTTTCCGGCCTCTCCTTCGCCGACGGCGGCCCGCAGCCGGTCGGGCCCACGTTCCACCACGGTGTCTTCGAGGTCGAGCAGCCCGCCGACACCTTCCTGGACCTGACCGGCTGGACCAAGGGCAACGCATGGATCAACGGCTTCGCGCTGGGCCGCTACTGGTCCCGCGGCCCGCAGCGCCGCCTGTACGTCCCCGCCCCCGCACTGCGCCCCGGCGCCAACGAACTGGTGGTGCTGGAACTGCACGCCACCGCCCGCGCCGCCGTCGACCTGCGCGACACCGCGGACCTCGGGCCGCTGGAGGAGTGACCGCGCGCGGCGGCCGCACCGTCCTGGCCGCGACGGCTTCCACGGCCAGGACGGGGTGCTGGTGGCGGTGCGGCGGGCCGCCGTTCCGCCACCAGAGCGGGTCCGGCTCGGGCTCACTGGGGGAGGCGGCCTCAGGGCCGCTTGCCGATGGGTGGTTGAGGGCGTCTGCGGCCTGTGTCGCCTGGCGGCGACATTCGGTTGCCGCCCTGTGACAGGAGTCCGGAACCCGGATCGCGTGAGGTGACGTCTTCTGGGGCCAGGACACCGGGTCGGAGTCCCGCGCCTGTGCGGTCGGCGTGCACGGGGGGCTCGTCGGCGGGCCGGGCCGTCAGGCTTCGAGCGCGAGGTCCCGCGCGTGCGTCGTTCCGTCGAACGGACCCGATACCCCCATGGTCATGCCCCGCCGCCGACCCCGCCCCACGAGGCCGCACGGCGTGGGCCTCGCTTCTTGCCCGGGCGGCTCGCCACCCACGTCCCGTCCCGCGACCGTACAGACTTGCCGCGTGGCGGTCGGCTGCCCGGGCGTCAGAAGGGCCGCGTCACGGGCGGCTGACGTCGATGCTCTCGGGGGGTTCGATGGGGGTGGGCGTCAGGTCCAGGGAGGATGCTTGGGTGTCCGCCGGGTTTTGGTCCGGTCTGGCGTCGCGGGTGCGTCCTCGGCGGCGGTCGTTGCACCAGGCGATGGTGCAGGCTGCCAGGTAGAGGAGGCTGATCGGTGTGGCGAGCAGGAGCATGCTGAGGGGGTCGGTGCTGGGGGTGGCGATGGCGGCGAAGAGGGCGA
>NZ_JBSFLB010000072.1:0-13583 GCF_053598835.1 Streptomyces sp. NPDC001070 | reverse complement strand
TCGCCCTCTTCGCCGCCATCGCCACCCCCAGCACCGACCCCCTCAGCATGCTCCTGCTCGCCACACCGATCAGCCTCCTCTACCTGGCAGCCTGCGCCATCGCCTGGTGCAACGACCGCCGCTCCAAGGCATCACGATGACTCGTCTCCGGGCAATCGCCTTCCCCGCGGCCGAGTGCGTCAGCGATCACGGAGCACGCGACCGGGTGACAGGCATGGCACCTGGCTGTGCTTGCCACTGAGACTCCGGACCGACGCACAGCAAAGAGACGAACTCTGATCGAGTTCGTCTCTTTGCTGTGCCCTGCGGCTGGTGGCGGGGGCCAGGCCTCCGCCGGGGCGGCTCAGCCCAGGTAGAAGTCCTTGCGGGCGGCCACGAACGCCTCGATCGACTGGGCGGGGATGCCCGTCACGCGCTCGACGTCGCCGGACGTGCGGTCGTAACGGTTCTCCTGGTGCAGCTCGGCCATGGTGACGATGTGCGCTTCGATGTGCGGCGGCAGGCCCATCCTGGACAGCCCCTGGGCCTGCCACCGGTCCAGCGGCACGTCCACATAGGACACCGGACGCCCCAGCGCCCGGGAGAACTCCTCGGCCAGCTCCGTCATGTCGACCGAGCGCGGCCCGGTCAGCTCGTAGACCCGCCCGACGTGCGGAGCCGGGTCGCTGAGCACGGTGGCGACTACCCGGGCGACGTCGTCCACAGCCACCGGCGAGGTGCGTCCGGTACCGAACGGCAGCGCGATCGTGCCGTTCTCCTGGATCGACCGCGCCGCCAACGTGGTGAACAGCGGATTGTCCAGGAACGACGTCGGCCGGATGTGCACCACCGGCAGGCCCGACCAGTTCAGCACCTGCTCCGCCAGCCAGTGCAGTCGCTGCTGGTGCGACTCGGCGGTGCTGGTGGCGGTCATCTGGGACACCGTCATCTGCGACAGGCCGACCAGACCGTCCAGGCCTCCGTACTCCCGCGCCACCGTGGCCACCACGGTCGCCGCCAGCAGGTGGTCCGGCGACACGGGCATCGCGAAGTACATCCGCCCCACGCCCTCCAGCGCCGCCGCCACCGTCTCGGGCCGGGTCAGATCGCCGAGGACGACCTCCGCGCCGAGCGCGCGCAACTCGGCCGCGCGATCGTCGTCGCGGCGGACCATCGCCCGCACCGGCACGTCCTGCGCGCGCAAGCGCTCCAGGACCGTGCGGCCCACGCCGCCGGCGCCCGCGATGAGAACAAGGTTGCTCGCAACCATCGGTCGGTCTCCTTCTGAATGGGTGAATCGCTCGATCGCCCAGTGGCCGAGCGGGTGGGACCACACGCGCGTGTGGTGTGTGAAGGGTGTCGGGACGGACGGCCGGATGGCGGGTCCGGCACCGCGGAAAGTGCCCCGGCCGGGCCTTCGGCAAGGGCGCCGTACGGGTGCGTCGCTGCCGCCCCGGCGACCGGGGCATGGGCGCCCCGCTTCCATTTGCGAGCATATGCTCCTATTGGCGGGAGAGCAACACGCGGAACCCCGGGAACGCCGGGGCGCGGCCGGACTCGCCCCCCGTGACACCCGATGGGGGCCACCCGACCCAGGACTCGAAGCCGGCACGGAGGACGGCGTCGAGGGGTGCGCCGAGACGCCGGGCCGCCTTGCGCAGGGCCGGGTTGCCGCGGCGGTGTCGAAGTTCGTCAGTGCGGGGACACGGCCTCCCCCAGAGCTTCCCCCCCCCATGATGATACGAGCATATGCGCACACATGGCCGACCCGAACCCGGGGCGGCGCCGGCGCCGGCAACGGCTCGCCCTTGCGCCACACTCTCCCCCGTTTCCGGCACGGCGAGGCGTTCGATCGTGGCACCGCAGCCATCGACTGCCTAAGATTCGGGTAGATATGTCAGCTGTTGCAGGCGTATGAGAGGTTGTGCCATGGACGGTATCGCCGACATGGGGGGCACCCAGGGATGGGGGCCCATGCGTCCGCCGAGACGCGATGAACCGGTCTTCGAGGAGCCCTGGCAGGGCCGCGCGTTCGCGCTGGCGATTCTCTCCAGCCGCGTCGCGTGCGGCGGCATCAACCCGGACGCCTTCCGGCACGCGCATGAGCGCCTGGACCGCGCCGCCTACCTGGACGAGGGCTACTACGGGCGCTGGCTCAACGGCGCGGAGCTGATGCTCACCGACAGCGCCGTCCTGGCGCCGGGGGCGATCGACGCCCGCGCCCGCAACCTGCGCGGCGAACACGTGGAGGAACCGCCCGTCCCCGAGCCCGCCCTGCCCGACTACGCGCCGACCGCCGAGGGCTCTCTGCGCACCGTGGACGTGGCCCCGGCCTTCGCCGTCGGCGAGCGGGTACGCACCAAGAGCAGGGCGGTGCCCGGGCATACCAGGCTCCCGGGCTACATGCGGGGGCACACGGGATTCGTCGAGATCATCCAGCCCGCTTCCGTGCTGCCGGACACCAACGCGCACTTCCAGGGCGAGAACCCGCAGCACGTCTACTCGGTGCGGTTCGACTCACGGGAGTTGTGGGGCGCCGACGCCGAACCCTTCGGGGTCACCGCTGAACTGTTCGAAAGCTACTTGGAGACGGCCTGATGACCACCGAAGGATCGGGCGGACGCCCCTCCGCGGCCCTGCGCGCCGAGGCGCTCGAGCAACTGCTCACCGAGCGTGGCCTGATCGACCCGAACGTGATGGACGGGCTGATCACCACCTACGAGACGAACGTCGGCCCGCTCAACGGCGCCAAGGTCGTCGCACGGGCGTGGAGCGATCCGCAGTACCGGCGACGGCTGCTGGAGGACGGCACGTCGGCCATCAAGGAGCTGGGCTTCTCGGGTCCGCAGGGCGAGCACATCGTCGTCGTGGAGAACACCGCGACCACGCACAACGTCGTGGTCTGCACACTGTGCTCGTGCTATCCGTGGCCGGTGCTCGGGCTGCCGCCGAGCTGGTACAAGGATCCCGCCTACCGCTCGCGCATGGTCAGGGAGCCGCGCAAGGTGCTGTCCGAGATGGGTCTCGAACTCGCCGACGACGTGCGGATCACCGTCCGCGACTCCACCAGCGAGGTGCGCTGGCTGGTGCTGCCCGAACGCCCGGCAGGAACGGAGCACCTGTCGGAGGAGGAGCTCGTGCCGCTGGTGACCCGGGACGCGATGGTCGGCGTGGCCAAGGTGACGGCATCATGACCGCCCCGCTGGACGTCGAGGGTCCGGCCGCACCGCCGCGCTCCAACGGCGAGTTGGTGTTCGCCGAACCATGGGAGAGCCGTGCCTTCGGCATGGCCGTCAGCCTGTACGAGGCGGGGTTCTTCACGTGGCCGCGGTTCCAGGCCGCCCTCATCGCCCGGATCGCGGCCTGGGAGACCGCGCCGGGCGCCGACGAGCCCTGGGACTACTACCGGCTCTGGCTGGCCGCCCTGGAGGACGTGCTCGTCGCCCAGGGCGCCGTGGACGCCGACGAGGTCACCGCACGCGCCCGGGCTCTGGCACGACGCCCCGCGGGCCACGACCACCGCCACGATGACGACCACCCGCATCCGCACCCGCACTGACGTCGGGCGCGGAGTCCGGTACGGCCACGGTGCGGCCGGACGATCGGGTTCGCCGGACGGCTGCCCGACGACGAGATGGCGTCGCCCGCCGAGCGCACCGGGTTCCTGCTGCACCCCCTGTCCGCCGGCATCGCGGTCCCGCTGTTCGCGCTCTTCGCGGCGGGGGTCGGCGTCTCCGCGGACGCCCTGGGGGCGGTGTTCAGCAGCCCCGAGCCGCTCGGTGTGGTCCTCGGCCTGGTGCTCGGCAAGGTCGTCGGCATCTTCGCGGGCACGTACCCGGCCGCCCGGTTCACCCGGGCCCGGCTCAATCCGGATCTGGCCTGGGCCGACGTCCTCGGCCTCGCCACGCTGGGCGGCATCGGGTTCACCGTCGCGCTGCTCATCGGGGAGCTCGCCTTCCCCGTGACCGCCGCGGGTGAGCACGTCAAGGCCGCTGTCCTCGCCGCTTCCCTGATCTCCGCCTGCCTTGCCCCGCTCCTCCTGCGCCGCCGCAACCGGCTCTATCGGCGGTTGTGCGACGAGGAGAACGCCGACGCGGACGGCGACGGCGTCCCCGACATCCACCAGCACACTGACGCCCTGCCCGCCGGAGCGGAGCAGAGGGACCGGAAGGCCGGTTGACCGGGGGCCTACCGTCCCGGGCAGGCGGCGGGACGGCCGTTCTCGCCGCCGGACGCGTCCGACTGCCGCGCAGCGCCGCCGGGTGGAGGTGGGACCCGGCCGACGTTCTGCCGGACGGCAGGGGACGAGGGGCGGCTGCCTGACCTGACCCGGCTCCACGGGCGTGAGCGGACCAGCGGCCGCTACGGACACAATGCCCGCATATGGGTAATTCTTGATGTGGCCGGTAGGCGCGGTCGCCCGGGTCCCGCCGACCCGGGCCGAGGCGCCCACGGCGCGTTTCGGGCCGGGACGGCGGGTCGCGGCCCGGCCGGCGCCGGAGGAGGGTGAGGGCATGGACGCTGCGGGCCCTGCCGCTGCCACGGACTTCGGTGCGGAGCCGCTCGACCTCGCACTGGCCCGGGTCGTGCGGGAGACCGGCGCGAACGTGGGCGCCGTGTACGTGCTGCCGCCGGGTGAGCGGGTGCTGCGGCTGGCCGTCCTCAGCGGGGTCTCGCGGAAGGTCGCCCTGCCCTGGGCGCGAGTGGCGCTGAGCGACCGGGCGCCGGTCGCCGATGCGGTGCGGGAGCGGCGTCTGGTGGCGGTGAACGGTCGGAGGGAGATGGCGCGCCGCTACCCCCGGCTCGCGCTGATGCTCCCGCATCCTTTCGTGCTCGCCGCCGCTCCGGTCACCGCGGGCACCACCGTGTGGGGCGGGCTGGTGCTGCACTGGCCCGGCTCGCACGCACCGCACGTGAGCCCGCACGAACGAGCCGCGATGAACAGCACATGCAGCAGCCTGGGCCTGCTCATGCAGCGGGCAGCCGACCAGGGCCACCCGCTGCCGGTCACGGACGAACCGCGCGTGGTGCCGCCGCTGCGGCCGCGGACGGCGTGGCCGGCCGAGGCGCAGTCGGCGGTCGACTTCGCCGAGAGGCTTCCCGGAGGCTGCTGCGCACTGGATCTGGACGGCCGGGTCCTCTTCATCACGACCGCCGCGGCCGGACTTCTCGGCACCGACGTCTGCGAGATGCTCGGAGCCTGCCTGTGGAAGGCACTGCCGTGGCTGGACGAACCGGTCGTCGAGGACCACTTCCGGGCCGCGATGATCAGCCGCCGGCCCACGTCCTTCACCGCCACGCGACCGGAGGGCCAGGACCTGTCCTTCCACCTCTACCCGGACTCCTCCGGTGTCAGCGCCCGCATCATCCCCACCGCCCTCGCCGCGGACCCGTCACGGGTGCTGCGTCCCGCGCCCCCCGCCCAGCCGCGCCGGGCAACCGTGCTGTACCACCTGTTGCACCTGGCCGCCACGCTCACCGAGGCGATCTGCGTGCAGGACGTGGTCGACCAGGCCTCCGACCAGTTGCTGCCCGCCTTCGGCGCCCAGGCTCTCGCCCTGATGACCGCCGAGGACGGGCGGCTGCGGATCATCGGCTACCGCGGCTACACCGCCGAGCTCATGAACCGCTTCGACGCGGCTCCCCTGACCTCGCACACCCCGGCCGTCCGGGCCCTGACCACCGGCGTTCCCGGCTTCTTCGCCACCTTCGCCGACCTGAAGCGGGCCTACCCGCCCGCCGTGCTCCAGGACGGCATGGCCTCCTGGGCCTTCCTGCCGCTGATCGCCTCCGGCCGTCCCGTCGGCGCCCTGGTTCTCTCCTACGAGCGGCCCCGCGTCTTCACCGAGGAGGAACGCACCGTCCTCACCTCCTTCTCCGGGCTGATCGCGCAGGCCCTGGACCGGGCCCGCCTCTACGACGCGAAACACCGCCTCGCCCGCAGCCTGCAGGCCGGTCTGCTCCCCCGGAAGCTCCCCCGCATCCCGGGCCTGGAAGTGGCCGCCCGGTATCTGCCCGCCGGTCGCGGCATGGGCATCGGCGGCGACTTCTACGACCTCATCCGGCTCGACGCCCGCCTCGCCGCCGCCGCCATCGGCGACGTCCAGGGACACAATGTCAGCGCCGCCGCCCTGATGGGGCAGGTGCGCACGGCCGTCCACGCCACCGCCGACGCCCCGCCCGACGAAGTCCTGGCCCGCACCAACCGTCTGCTCACCGACCTCGACCCGGGTCTGTTCACCAGTTGCCTGTACGTCCAGTTGGACCTGGCACGCCACCGGGCCTGCATGGCCACGGCAGGCCATCCGCCGCCGCTGCTGCGCCACCCCGACGGGCGCGCCGAGGTCCTCAGTTTGCCGCCGGGGCTCCTGCTCGGCATCGACCCCGCCGCCTGCTACACCCGGACCGAGATCGCCCTGCCGCCCGGCGCGGTGCTCGCTCTGTACACCGACGGCCTGGTGGAGTCCCCGGGCATCGACATCGACGACGCCACCGCCGAGCTGGCCGAGCGACTCGTTCACGCCCGCGGGCAGAGCCTGGAGACCCTCGCGGACACCCTTGTGCGCCATGCCGAGGACTCCGCCGCCCGGAGCGACGACGTCGCCCTGCTGCTGATCCGTCCTCAAGGGGGCGACTGAGCCGGCCCCGGTGCGCCGCTCGCAGCGACGGGGAGGCTCGCGGTCCGCCGCGGACCGCCGCGACACCCCGTGACATGATCGCGTCATGACGCATGCCCGCCGCCGACTCGCCGGCGCCCTGACCCTGATCCTGCTCGCGGTCACCACCGCCGGATGCGCCGACCCGGCGGCCGATCCCCGTACCGGTGGCCCCGGACCGGATCCGTCCGGGGTGGGGGGCTTCTGCCCGCCTCCCGAGGCGGAACCGGCGACGCCCACCCCGTGCATCACGCTCGACTGGAACCAGCGGGTGGCGGAGAACCACGCGTACCGCAGCGCCATGCCGATCACCGACGAGCAGAAGGAGCAGGCCGCCCCGAAGGCGAAGGCGCTGGCCGCGGTCTTGACGAAGCTCGCGGCAGCCGGCACCTCGCAGGACGCCCTTCGCGCGGCGGCAGCCGGCGCCCTCGGGTTGCCGCGGGACCGGATCGAGGTGCAGGGGGACTACTTCGCGCCCCTCCACGATGTGCTGGTCGGCGGCGGCGAGGGCCGGGTGTGCGTCAACGGCTCGGTGGACAGTACGGGCAAGGCCCACGCCGAAGTGGTCGGCCGCACCGCCGACGGGAGCTGCCTGCCCGGCCTGGGCGGACACTGAGCCCAGGGCGCCGCGCCGGTGTCAGCGGCGGCCGCGCCGACGCGTGCCGCGGATGAGCCGCTGCGCCACGAGGTGTCCCGAGCCGCCGCCGAGGCCGGGGCCGGGGTGGGTGGAGGAGCCGATCTGCCACAACCCGGGTACCGGCGTGGCGTGCCGGGGCGCTCCGGGCAACGGGCGCCACAGCAGGTTCTGGTCGAGTTCGGCCGAACCCCCGTAGGGGTCGCCGGCCACCGCGTTGGGGTTGCACGAGGCCAGGTCGGACGGTGTGACGGCGTCCCAGGCGAGCATCTTGCCGGGCAGGTCGGGCGCGTGACGGGCCACGCGGTCCAGCACCCGGCCGACGTAGCCCTCGGTGAGCTCCTTCGTCCAGCCGCCGCTGACGTCCAGCTTCCCCGCAGCGTCGCCGGCCGGCTCGTACGGCAGTTCCTGCAGTTGGAGCCAGAGGGAGGCGGCGCCCTCGGGCACGCGCGACGGGTCGAGGACGTACTGCTGGCCGACGACCACCGTGGGCCTGCGGGGCAGCAGGCCCGCCTCGGCCTCCGCGCACGCGATGCCGGTGCTCGCAGACCCGTCGCTCAGGTGCAGCAGCGGCACGCCGGCCAGGCGTTCGTCGCGCCAGCCGAGCGGGGCGGAGAGGGCGACGTGGAGCTGCATCGCGGCGCGCCCGTACCGGTAGCGCCGGGCCTGGTCGCGGACCGCGGGCGGCACCGGGGCGTCCTTCGGAAGCAGCTCCCCGTACAGCGCCGTCGGGGTCACCGAGGCGAGGACGGCACGGCGGGCCCGGATGGTCTCGCCGCCGCCGGTCACCCCTGTGACCCTGCCGTCCGAGAGGAGCAGCCGCTCCACCGGCTGCCCGGTGCGGACGTCCACCCCCAGTTCGCCGAGGAGAGCCTCGAAGGCGCGGACGAAGTTCCGGGCGCCGCCCGCCACCACCGGCACACCGAAGCCGTGCAGCGAGGCGGCCATGACGGGCAGCAGCAGCCCGCCCGATGCGTGGTCGGGGGAGAGCCCGGCATGCAGCAGCCACGGCGCCCACAGCAGGTCCGCCTCGTCGCCCCGGAACTCGCTGCGGCAGTACGAGCGGCCGCTGGTGAGGGTGGCGCGCAGCCATGCCTCGGTGCCGGTGAACCGCTCCCGGCGCACCAGTTTCGCGACGTGCCGCAGCGTCCGGGGCGAACGGGGCTCGCCGCCCAGGAGGCCGCCGATGGCGTCGGCGTTGTCGAGGAACCGCCGCAGCATGGCGAGGTAGGCGGCCCCGTCCTCGGCGTGGCGGAACGCCTGCGCGGTGACGGCGGCATCGCGGTGGACGAGGACCACGCGGCCGTCGTCGGTGACGGTGCCCGAGACGAGGTCGTCGGAGTTGCGGTACTCCAGACCGTGGCGGTGCAGGTCCTCGCCGAGGGCGGCGTAGGCCCCGCCGGACACGAACAGCGAGTGCCACGAGGAGTAGGTGTCGTGGAGGTAGCCGGGCAGGGTGCGTTGCTCGGTGGCGATGAAACCGCCCAGCCGGTCGCCTCCTTCGACGAGCGCCACCGACCAGCCGTCCTTGGCCAGCTCCGCGGCGGCGACCAGGCCGTTCACTCCGGAACCGACAACGACGGCGTCGACCGTACGTGCCATCAGTGCTCCTTGTGTCCGTCGCTCGGCGATGCCGCCCCATGGGCACCGCCGGCGGCGACGCCGGTGGCGCGTGCCTGGAACCCAGCGTCGTCCCCTGACGGGGAGGCGTCCAGTGCACAGAGCCGACGAGTCGAGGTTCCGCGCACCGGAGCAATCGTGCACCCGGCCGGGCGGCGAGCAGAGCAGTGGACGGTGGGTGGGAGGGCGCGGGCGTGCTCACGGACTGGATGTTTTCCTCGGTGGGGGACGCTCCGCTTCGTCCCGGGCCGCGTGCCGCATCCGGCGGAGTTTGAGGGCGAGGAGCAGAGCCGATCCGCCGAAGAGCACCGCGGTGATGGCCAGCCACCGGCCGAGATAGACGGCGTCGGTGAGTCCCGTGGCGCCCGGATAGGGGCCGGACAGACGGAGGATCAGCGGGAACCAGACCAGCAGCAGCACTCCCGACAGGAAGGCCGGTACACGGAGGTGGTTGATCCACGCCGGTGTCGGCACGACCCGGGTGCGGTGCCGGAGTACAGAGCGGGGCGAGAGGTCGGCCAGCGAGTACAGCGGCAGGAGGATGAGGTCGTGCACGATGGCCGCCCCCACCAGCCAGATCGCCACCGCGATCGGCCGGCCGGCGAAGAGCCGCACACAGGCGTAGCCGGTGACGGCCAAGGAACAGACGAGGACGACCAAGTGCAGGGGACCTGCGCCGTACCAGCGCGGGAAGCGGGCCACGGTCACGTCCTGAAGGTGAGCCGGTGGACCCACTTGGTGTTGTTCACCCCGGGATTCGCCGGCACGATGACGCGCGCCGGATAGCCGTGGTCAATGGACAGGTCCGCTCCGTTGACCCGCAGGGCCAGCAGGGCCCGCGGATCGTGGATCTGATTCCCGCGGAGCATGACGGAGCTGTAGGGACCGGAGGGCTGGACGGATTCGACCAAGACGCTCCCAGCGTCGCGCAGACCGCTCAGCGCGGCTAGGTCGGCGAGTCGCAGCCCCTCCCAGTGCTGGTCCGCCGTCGACCAGCCTTCTACACAGGCGATCGGCAGGGCGGCGGCATGATGTGGCATCGCCATCAGTTGCTCGCGGGTGAAGATCTGGGGTGGTCCGCTGCCGTGGATCTCCAGTCGCCAGGAGGGTCCGACCAGTGCCGGGGTCACGCCGACGGACGCGGCTGTCTTGTTGATCTGGAAGCCGCTCGGGCCGTTGCCCGGATCGCGATTGTGCGGCGCGAGCAGAGCCGATCCGCGCCACAGCCCGCCGATGCTCTGGCCCGCGGTGACCGCGAGCAGGAGCAGCGATCCCGCGCCGACCATCCCGACCGCGCCGCGCCGGCTCATGGTGGCGGCCGCCGGCGCGACCGGCACCAAACCGTCGGGATCACGAGGCTCGGGACGGGTGCCGGATACGCCGGTGCGCAGTTCCTGGAACGGATTGCGGCTGCTCAGGGCGCGGGTCATCCGGCCGAGCCTGAGGATCACGTGGACGACGAACGCGGCGATGAACACCCAGGCGCCGTAGAAGTGCAGGGTGTAGAAGGAACCGGGGAAGACGTAGAAGAGCTGCACGTTGAAGATCCCGGTCGCCAACTCGAAGATGACCCCGCCCACCAGCAGCAGCAGCGACAGGCGCTCGAGCGCGTGGGCGATCGATCGCAGCGGCGGCCACTCGAAGAGCTTCGGGATGACCGACCAGAGTTTGGCCAGGACCACCGGCACCAGGACCACTCCGAGTGTCACGTGGATGCCCTGGGTCAGCCGGTAGAGCCAGTACGGGTGGGTGGGCCAGTCGAAGAGATAGAACCCGAGAAGCCCTTTGTCGGGGGTCTGGTCGTTGAGCGGGCCCAGGTCCGGGTTGTACGCCGCGTACGACAGCGCGCCCGTCACGAACAGCACCGGGATGCCGAACAGCAGCACAAGACCGAACACCGACGTCAGCCACGGCCCGCGGATCGGACTGCGCCAGAACCCGGGCCGGAATGGCCCCGGCGGCGCGGGGGCCTCCCCGACCCGCCGGGCAGCCCTCCTCACGCGGGCAGCCGCAGCACCGGCGATGTCCCTGAGACCACGCCGCGGCGGCCTGTCGCTCTTTTCCCTCCGTGGGGCCGAGTCCGGATCCCCGCGTTGTCCGCTATCACTCAAAACTGACTCTCCGCCACCAGACGCGTCTGTACAGGATCGGGCCGCAGCGGTCCGGCCGGTCCGCACGGAGCCCGATTCACTGAGCGTGGTGTCAAGGAACCGTGGTGATCGTGAGACATACCGCGATAGCCACCACCGGAGCACCCGAACGGAGGCGGAGGAACTCTCACGCGGCATGCTCAGGGAGTTGCCGACCGCGGGGGTTTTGAGGGCATCACGGGCGTTGTCCTGCCGCGGCTCGCGGGAGGGCGTGTACAGCTCCGGCTCCATCTGCGGGCGCCGGTGATCGCTGTCGGTGTTCCCGGCGAGAACGGGCTCCGTGATCTCCTCAAGGCGGTGAACGACGAGCGAGTGTCGTCCGTCGGAGTCCAGGGCGGGGCGTTGACCGGGCTCCGGTGGCGTTCCGTGAACACTCCCGCCCGCCCCGGTTCCTCCAGGTGATGGCGCATGGGGCCCGCGACGTCCTGAGCACCGGTGGTCACGACCCGGCGCAGGGACGCCTGCAGGTCCTCAAGGATGCGTGACATGGGTATTCGGCCTGCCGTCCAGTCGGCTGCCACCGGGTGCCGTGCAATGGTCCCGCCTCGCCGATCCATCCGGCGTCCGCGTCGCCGCGCGCCATGAGCGAGCCTCACACCGGCCTTCGGCCGACGGCGGGAGCGGGGGTGGCCGTTCGCGATTCGTAAGATCGCGAAATCCCTTTCAGGGCTTTTGTGCCCGTAGGGTGAGTGGGTGATCGAGACATCCCCCCTTCCGTCCGCCCCTGTGGACGTGGTTCTTCCGTGCCTTGACGAGGCCGAGGCCCTGCCGTGGGTGCTGGGCCGCATCCCGGCGGGCTGGCGCGCGATCGTCGTCGACAACGGCTCGACCGACGGCTCGGCGGACATCGCCCGCCGTCTCGGGGCCCATGTGGTCCACGAACCGCGGCGCGGTTTCGGCGCCGCATGTCACGCGGGGCTCACCGCCGCCACTGCCGGGGTCGTCTGCATCTGCGACTGTGACGCCTCTCTCGACCCCGCGCTGCTGCCCGCCGTCGCCGGACCCGTGCTCGACGGCACCGTCGACCTCGTTCTGGGCCGTCGCAGGCCCGTCACGCGCCGCGCCTGGCCCCTGCACGCGCGGCTGGCCAACCTGGAACTGGCCCGCCTGATCCGTCGCCGCACCGGCCTGCGCCTCCACGACCTGGGCCCCATGCGTGCCGCCCGCCGCGAGCCCCTGCTGGCCCTTAAGCTGACCGACCGCCGCTCCGGCTACCCCCTGCAGATGGTGGTCCGGGCCGCAGACGCAGGCTGGCGGGTGGAGGAGACAGACGTTCCCTACCGGCCGCGCACGGGCCGCTCCAAGGTCACCGGCACCTGGCGCGGCACGTGGCAGGCGGTACGGGACATGCGTTCCGTCCTGTCCGAAGGGCCTGCCGGCGGTCAGGTGCCGACGGCGACCGCCCGGGGAACCGGCCGATGAGCTCCTGCCTTCCGACCGCGAGGCCGGCCACGCCGCTGTTCATCGCGAAGCAACCCGTCCCGGGACGGGCCAAGACACGGCTCACCCCGCCCTGCACACCCGGGGAGGCGGCCGCTCTCGCGGAGGCGGCCCTCACTGACACACTGCACGCGGTGCTCAGGACGTACGGACGCTCGGTACGGACGTCAGCCCGGCGGCGATGGTCCGAACCCGGCAGCGCGGCGGCGCTGCCCTGCGCCGGTCCGTCTTCAACCCCCTGCCCGGGCAGGGCCGCTGAGGCACCGTCCTGCTGATGGACGGCACGTCGGTATCGGTGGAGGCCCGGTCGCCCTCCTCACCCGCCTGCGCACCCCGGCCGCGCCCGGCGGGCGACTGCCCGGCGGAGGCCACGCCGCACGACGAGGACGACCATGGCCGGCACGGTCGTCCCTTTGCCTGGGCCCGCCTCGGCGACACCGTCCTGCTGCGCACCACCGAGACCACGCGGTGGCCCCCGTCCGGCCTGTGGACGGCCGCGGGCCGACCATTCCTGGCACCGCGCCGGGCGCAGGCTCATCACCACGACGAGTACCGCACGGCCGCCAGGAGGCCCGAACACCCATGAGCGACACGGCCGCCTCGCAGCATCAGTCCCCGCAGCCGCCGTCCAGCCGGCCTGCGGCATCCGTGAACCGCGCAACGGCCCGTATCCACCTCATCGTCGTCGCGGTCCTTCTCTGCGCACTCACCGCCGTCGTGGAGGGCACCGTCCGCGCGGGCGACAGCGTGAGCGACCCCGGTCGCCTGCTGGCCGGATACGCCGTGGCCTGGGCGCTATTCGCCGCCTCGGCATGGGCCGTTCGCAAGGTCCCGGTACGCGCCGCCATCGGACTGGTCCTGGCCGGGGCGGCCGCCGTGGCGCTGGCCGGGCTCGCCGCGCCGCCCCGCACCAGCACAGACATGTACCGCTACGCCTGGGACGGCCGCGTCCAGGCCGCCGGGATCTCCCCGTACGCGTTTCCGCCCGCCGCACCCGAACTCGCCAAGCTGCGCGACGACTGGCTGTTCCCCGCCAAGGGGTCCTGCCAGGGCTGGGGACTGACCCGGACGGACAGCGGCCTGTGCGTCCGCATCAACCGCCCG
>NZ_JBSFLB010000071.1:0-13893 GCF_053598835.1 Streptomyces sp. NPDC001070 | reverse complement strand
GGGTGCGGCCGGCGTGCCGGAGGCGCGCCGTGCACCCGGGAGCCGGAACCAGCCGCCCACCGGCGCGAAGGCCAGGAAGAGGAGCCCGTAGATCAGCCGACCGGCGCGTCCCGCCGGTCGGCGACCTCCTCGATCGACCCCAGCAGCTCCTCCTTGGAGCGGGGCGGGCGCCGCGGTGCCTTCCCCGCCGGACCTCACGCCGCCGCGTCGCACGCGGCCGGCAACCCGGCGCCGCCGCCGGGTTGCGGCCGCGAGCCGCGCTGCGCGAACACGGACAGACGCAGCACGAGATAGCGGCCGATCCCGACGAGCGCGGTGGCCGACAGATACACCGTCTGCTGCAGAACAACTCCTGCGCCGGGGCGGAACGCGGCCAGTACGCCTACCGCGGCGGACGTGGCCAGCCAGCCGACGGCGATGGTCGCCGCGCTCTTGAGGTGCCCGGCCAGGCCGGGCCGCCCGTGACCGAACGAGACGCGGGCATGCAACTCGGTGGCGGCCACGGTGGAGGCGACGGTGGTCAGCACGTTCGCCGCCGTCCACGGGATCCACTGCGAGAGCAGGACCAAGGCCGCCGAGGCCACCAGGGTGACCGCGCTGCCCAACCCGGCGAAGCGCACGAACGCCGCCACGTGACGGCGCACCAGTCGCAGGCCGTTCATGGTGATCCCCTCCCGGGTCGTCGCTGCCCCTGGCGGGACCGTCGTCGTCATGCCGCAGAGCGTGACCGACCGCCCGTTCATCGCCGTTTCAGAGCGTTTTCAGGGGTGCCGGCGAAGGTGAAACGGTGCGACGACACGCGCCCCGCTACGACCGTGATCAGCGGTTCAACGCAACTGGAGGTGGGGAAGCGCCGCCCCGAGCCGGCCGTGCACGCCGGTTGGACCACCGCCACCGTCAAGGCCGCCTCGGCCGACAGGAGTTCGGCGCCGTGACGGTCGCGTTCCATAGAGCCGAGCTCGTCGATGCAGAGCGGGTCAACGCAGCCGTAGCGGGTGGTCGTCTCGTCCCGCTCCTCCCAGCCTGTGCCGTTCGGAAACTCGTCGCTGCTGGTCAGGCCGTATATCTGTACTCGTTGATCACGCCGCCGAGCATGCGGGTGCGTAGGAGCCCAGGCGCGGCCAGGTCGGTCGGGTGCGCTGGGTGCTCGTGGGCGAGGGCGGGAGTTGCCCCGCGCCTGGTGCGGGCGATGGCTGTTGCAGGGCCGGCGTAGGCGTCCACGAGTTGTCGAGCGCGGGCCTGGCGGGACTCGCACCTGTCGAAGGATGCGGCGAGTTCGAAGTGCGGGCTGATCCTGATGATTCACCCCTTTCGGCCACGGGGTCACCCCGGCCGTGCACGATGCGGTGCCCCGGCCCGCACCGCCGCCACGGCTCCGTCGGCGACCACCTGTCCCACGCGGAGGGACCGGGGTGTGCCGTTCGGAAACCCATCGCGGCGGATCAGACCGCGAACCTGTACTCGCTGATCAGGGCGTCGAGGATGCGGGCGCGCAGGAGCGGCCGTGCGGTCGCCGGCACACGGCACGGAATGGCCGTCGAGACGGGGAGGCCGTTGCTCTCGGGCCTGGTGGGGGTAATGACTGCTGCAGTGGCGGGCAGAGACGTCGAGGACGCATCGCGCGCGGGCTCGCTCAAGACCAACAGGCGATCCAGGACCACGCGCCGGACTGTCCCGCCCGCCCTTTCGCTCTGGCGACGTCGACTTCACGGAACGGATAAGGAGAGCCCTGGCAAGGGCAGGTCAGCGGTACCTGGACCTTCGGACTTTCGGGTATCCGGGGTTGTTCGGCTCGCCGATGTCGATACAGCGAGATTGCGCCTGTCCACGCGTACCAGGCAGCACACAGGGACTGCCACAGGGGCGCCCACGTCCCGTCCGACCTGCCCGTCGAGCTGGTCGGCCGCCTGCGCTCGGACCGGGTCATGCTCCACGACGCCGGCCCGCGCCACTGCGGCCCGCGCGGTGGGCAGCCCCGCAAGCACCGGGAAGGGCCTCACCTTCGCCGAGCCCGAGTCCTGGCACACCCCCGACCAGGCCGCCACCGTCACCACCCGCTACGGCACGGCCGAGACCCCGGCCCGGGGCCGGATACACCCCGCCTCGGCGAAGCAGCCGGCGAGGGTGGAGCCGAGACGGCCTGGCCTGCGGAGGTCTGGGCGGCGGTCCATCTCAAGCAGCACTGGCGCACCCTTCAGCACGCCACCCGCAGCCTCAGCCGAATCGGCGACGTCGCCCGCGCCGCCCTCGTTCTCAACGAACACCGGAAATGATCAACACTGAGAAACGTCCGCCACCCGTACCGGGCCGGACGGCGGAACCGGGCGGGCTGAGGACAGGCAGCAGAAGGCGAGTTCGCCCGTGCGGCGATTGCGGCGGACGACTCCAGGGCCCGGAGGGCCAACCTGGCGGCGAGCTGCGACTTGGTGGCGAAGGCCGGCCGCGTTTGCGGGCGAAGTTGCAGCCGAGGCCGATGTTCCGGCCGACCCGGCCGGAGCCGTAGCCGGCCCCTTGGGGGCACCGGCACGCCGCCCCCGAGCGGTGTGTCACCCAGGTCCAGGCCGCGACGCGACGATCTGGCTTGCAAATTTAAATTTAGGCTTTACCGTGGATGGCACGACCGCATCGGACCGGCAGTCGTACATCCGCGGCCGGTCGCGGGCCCACCGAAATACCGATCCGCCGCCTTCGACATCCACGCAGCGGCGCTTGTACGGCGCATTTCGAACGACCTTTGGAGATTCCCCATGTCCGAAATACTTCCGCCGCACTCTCGACGGACTTTTCTGTCCACCTCGGCCGCCGCGACGGCCGCCGTGGTCGCGGGATCCTTCGGCCTGTTCCCGGCCCAGCCTGCCGCAGCGGCAACCGCAACGGGATCCCGCCTGGATGCGACAGCACGCGGGGACATCCGCCCCTTCCGTTTCCACGCACCGCACAGGGATCTCGTCGATCTCCGCCGGCGCATCATCGCCACCCGCTGGCCCGAGCACGAGACCGTCGCGGATCAGTCGCAGGGCGTGCAGCTCGCGACCATGAAGGAGCTCGCACGGTACTGGGCGTCGGACTACGACTGGCGGAGGGTGCAGGCGAGGCTGAACGCCCTGCCGCAGTTCACCACCGAGATCGACGGCTTGGACATCCACTTCATCCACGTCCGCTCCAAGCACAAGAACGCCCTGCCGCTCATCGTCACCCACGGCTGGCCCGGCTCGATCATCGAGCAACTGAAGATCATCGAACCGCTCACCGACCCCACCGCCCACGGCGGCGACGCCTCGGACGCCTTCCACGTGGTGATCCCGTCGATGCCCGGCTACGGCTTCTCCGGCAAGCCGACCACGGCCGGCTGGGGCCCCGACCGCATCGCAGATGCCTGGATACAGCTGATGAAGCGCCTGGGATACACCAAGTACGCGGCACAGGGCGGCGACTGGGGTGCGCTCATCACGGACCTCATGGCCGTGCGGGAACCCGCGGGACTGCTCGGCATCCACACCAACCTGCCGGGTGTGGTTCCGCCCGACATCGCCAAGGCGCTCGCGACCGGCGCCCCGCTACCCTCCGGTCTCTCGGACGAGGAAAAGCACGCGGTCCAGCAGCTGGGCTCCTTGTACAAAGAACACATCGCCTACGCCCGGATCATGGGGACGCGTCCGCAGACGCTGACCGGGCTGACGGATTCGCCCGTCGGTCTGGCGGCCTTCCTGCTCGACCATGACGTGCGCAGTCTGGAGCTGATCTCCCGGGTCTTCGCCGGACACCGCGAAGGCATCACACGGGACGACGTACTGGACAACATCACGCTCTACTGGCTGACGAACACGGCGGTTTCCGCCTCTCGTCTGTACTGGGAGAACAAGCTCTCCGCTGTCGCTGCCAAGGGCGTCACCGTCCCGGCCGCCGTGAGTGTCTTCCCCGACGAGATCTACCAGGCTCCCAAGAGCTGGGCCGAGAAGGCGTACCCCAACCTCATCCACTACAACAAGCTCTCCAAGGGCGGCCACTTCGCGGCCTGGGAACAGCCGCATCTGTTTGCGGAAGAGCTTCGCGCGGGCCTCCGGCCCCTTCGCTGACCACCCGTGCCCTAGGGCCGGCAGCCCGCCCTCGGGCGCACCAGCCCACCCCACCACCCCCCACGGCGGAGCGATCGCCGCTCCCGATACGAAAAGGCAACCATCATGTTCGGCAAACTCGGAGCACCCGAGATCCTGCTCATCCTCGTCGTTGTCATCCTGCTCTTCGGCGCCAAGCGCCTTCCAGACATGGCGCGCTCGCTCGGGCAGTCCATGCGCATCCTCAAGAGCGAGACCAAGGCCATGCGCGGCCGCGACGACGAGACCACCCAAGGCCCCTCCCCCGCGCAGGCTGACTCCGCCGGCCACATCGCTCCGGCGCGCGGGACGCAGGAGACCACCGCCGCGGCACATTCTCAGGACTCCTTCGCCCCGCACTGACGCCCAACCGCGCCTGAGGAAGAAACCGAGGTCTGCTCGTGCTCACAGCCCTATCCCAGGCCCCCGAGGCCGCACGCCAGGCTCCCCCGGGGCACATGCCCCTTGCGGGCCACCTCCGCGAACTGCGCAACCGCCTGGTGAAGGCGATCGGCGCGGTCATCGTGACCACCGTTGTCGCAGGGCTGTTCTACAAGCAGCTGATCGACTTCGTCATCGCTCCCCTGCCGGGCTGCACCGCCTGGCAGGGGGGCGGCGCGGCGGCCTCCGGGCGGTGCGGCGTCATCGCCACCAACGGTCTGCTGTCCCCCGTCACCCTCGCCCTGAAGGTGTCGCTGACCGCCGGCCTCATCGGGGCGAGCCCCGTCTGGCTCCACCAGCTCTGGGCCTTTCTCGCCCCGGGACTGCGCCGCGGCGAGAAGAAGTACACGCTCGCCTTCCTCGCCACCGGCATCCCCCTCTTCCTGGCCGGGGCCGCATTCGCCTACACCGTCCTGCCCACCACGGCCCGGGTGCTGATCTCCCTCACCCCGGACCAGGCCACCAACATCCTGCCCGTCGACGACTTCCTCGACCTCGCGACCCGCTTGATCGTGGTCTTCGGGCTGTCCTTCGAACTCCCCCTGGTCCTCGTCATGCTCAACGTGGCCGGCGTCCTCAGCGCCCGGCGGATGACCAGCTGGTGGCGGCACATGGTCCTGGGCGTCAGCGTGTTCGCCGCCGTCGCCACGCCCACCGGCGATCCGCTGAGCATGCTCGCGCTCGCCGCACCCGTCACCGCGCTGTACCTGGTCGCCTGTGCCGTCTCCTGGCTCAACGACCGCCGCCGTGCCCGCAAGAGCACGGCGGGCCCCGGCCCCGACGAGCCCTCGCCGCTTCCCAACGTCCACGAGTGGGACCACCGCCGCTGAGCCCGGCACCGCTCGTGGACCGCACTGCACAGGAGACCACATGTTCTTCGACATCGGCCCGCTCGAGATGCTCACCCTCCTCGTGATCGCCGTCGTCGTCCTCGGCCCCGACAGACTCCCCAAGGCGATCTCCCAGACCGCCGCTGTCATCCGCAAGGTCAGATCCTTCTCCGACAGCGCCCAGGCCGACATCCGCAGGGAACTCGGTCCCGACTTCGCCGATCTCCACCTTCGCGACCTCCACCCGCGAGCACTGGCGGAAAAGGCACTCAGCACTGCCGAGGACGAAACGGGCCTGCGCGAGATCACGACATCCCTCGGCCTCAACCGCCCCACCGGCGAGGGGGACCGACCCGAACGCGGCCTCGCCCACGGCACACCGGACTTGAGCAAACAGCGACCCGCCTGATCCGGGTTCCCCGCGATCCGGCGAGGCTGTCGGGCCCTTGCTCCGCAGGCGGCCCGTAAACGGTGGCGGCATGCGATGCCGCTCCCTGCCCCGGGCGGTCGGCACACCCACCGCCGGCCTGCCCGACCACAGCCCACTCACAGCAAAGGAAGAACCATGGACATCAAAGGATCAGTCGCCCTGGTCACCGGAGCCAACCGCGGCATCGGCCGGGCGTTCGCCCGAGCGCTGATCGAGCACGGCGCGGCCAAGGTCTACGCAGGCGTCCGTGATCCGGCCACGGTCGCCGACCAGGACGTCACCCCCTTGCGACTGGATGTGACCAATCCCGAGGAGGTCGCCGCGGCCGCCGCGGCCGCGGGTGACGTCACCATCGTGATCAACAACGCGGGTATCGGAGGCACAGGCACCGGACTCCTGGAGGGCACCCTCGACGGTGCGCGCCAGGCGATGGACGTCAACTACTTCGGCACCTGGGCCGTGTCCCGGGCGTTCGCCCCGGTCCTCGCCCGCAACGGCGGCGGCGCACTGGTGAACATGCTGTCACTGGCGTCCTGGGTCGGGCGGCCTTCGTTCCCCGGCTATGCCGCCTCCAAGGCAGCACAGTGGTCCTTGACCCACGCCTTGCGGCAGGGCCTGCGCGAACAGGGCACCTTGGTGATCGGGGTCCACTGCGGCTATGTGGACACCGACCTCAGCGCCTGGACGGACGCGCCGAAGAGCAGCGCGGCCGACGTGGCCGAGCAGACCGTCCAGGCCCTGGCCAACGACTGGGTCGAAGTCCTCGCCGACGAAGAAACCAGGCAGGTCAAGGCTGCCCTGTCGCGGCCGCTCCCTCCCGAACCCCGCCCGTGAGGCGTCGCCCGTACGGCACCGGGCGGCTTGCCCGCACAGGACCGGGGCTCCAGATGGGCCCCGGCGTGTAGGGCGCACAGAAAGCAGTGACCGATCGACAGTTCCGCACACGAGGCGGTCACCGCCGCCGCGGCGGCCCTCCAGATGGCCGACGCGGCAATCGCCCCGCTGGATGCGCAGGGGACGGCAGTCGGGTGGACGCAGGCCGCCCAGCACCCGGTCGGCCATGCGGCCGCGAACGTGGTGGGCCGCCGCACCGTCTTCCTGCCGGCGGATACCGAGAACCCGGCGAAGGCATCGGCGTCGTTCCAGCACAGCGGTGCCCCGTCTCCCGCTGACCCGGCCCCACCACGCTCCGTCACCGCGACAACGGCGGCAACCTGTGGTGCGCAACGCCACCGATCCCGGCAGTGGCTTGGCATGGTCGCTGCGCCAGGCCAGGGGCAGCAGCGTGGCGAAGACCTCGTCCACGCCGTCGGCTGCGATGAGCGGATCGACATGCACTCCGGCCCCCGTGGCCAGCTGGGCGTCGACCAGGTGGACGGCCGTGTCCTGGGCCTGGCGTCGGAACCACAACGCCGCCACCGCGTCCCGGAAGCCCAACGCCCAGCACGGTGCGGCAGGGTCGGACTCCCCCCAGGGTGGCCGGCAGCAAGGATCGTCCCGGGCCGGGCGCAGCGCACCTTCCGCGGCCGGGGTGCCCCCCGGGCGGGGCGGCCTGCGCACCGCATCTGCATCCTCGGTGGCCTGATCAACGCGTGCGGACACGGGCCCGGCGGGGGCGATGGGCTGCGGCGGCGGGCGCAGACGTCGAGGACACCTCGCACGGGGGCCCGCCGCAGACCAGCAGGCGACCGAGGACCTCGCGCCGGAGCGTCCCGCCGGCCCGGGCGCAGCGGCGACGCCGACTCCGCGGAACGGACAGGGAGAGATCCACGACAAGGGCGGGTCGGCGACACCCGGGCCGCCCGGCTTTCGGGTATCCGGGGATCGTCCGGCTCGCCGACGTCGATGCAGCGACGCTGCGCGCAGCCATGCGTGGCACGAAGAGCCCGGCACGCCGGCGATGCCGGCCGGCATCCCTCCACGCCTACCGCGCGACACACAGCCGCAGACGGGCCAGGACGTCACACACGAGCCGCGACACAGGAGCGACGCCCAACGCATTCCCCCGGCGCCGCCAAGGCAAGAGGCGCGAGCCCCGGACAGGGGCTTGCGATCAGGCCGGGGCGGCCGCGTTTGCGAGCATGACGACGTCCGTGGCGGGCACTTCGTGACCGTCGTCGTCGAGAAACCCGACGTGGACGGGCCGGTCCGTGGAGCGCACCCGCCGCAGCGCGGAGGGGCCCGAGGGGCGGGGCCGGTGGTGGTCGCCCCACTGCTGGAGCGCGGCCAGCACCACCCGCAGGTCGTTCCCGGCCTCCGTCAGGTGGTAGCTCTGCCGCGCCCTGCTGCCCGGCTCCTGGTAGGTCTGCGTGTACAGCACGCCCTCCTCGACCAGCAGCTTGAGCCGGCCGCTGAGCAGGTTCGAGGCGACGCCGAGGGACGACTGGATCTCGGCGAACTTGTGCCTGCCGGCGAAAACCTCCCGGAGCACCAGCAGGGACCAGCGCTCCCCGAGAATCTGCAGGCTCCGCTCGATGGAGCAGGCCGGCTCGTCATCCGCGGGACCCGCCAACTGCCTTCCGATGGACACTCCCCACCTCCCACGTGGTACCGGGCTGCACACGCCCCCAGCTTCTGCACTGTCGTACCGGCCAGCATACCGGCTGAGTTTCATATTGCAATTCAGATGGTCGGCCCGTCGGGGATCAGCACCGACGCCGCGGCCGGGTCGACCACGAAAACCCTGGCCGGCGGCCGGCTCGAAGTCCTCGCCGACCAGGGAACCCGCCGCACCCAGGCCGCATCTGTCGCAGCCGGCAGGCACCCGGCGCGGCTCTCGAGTCGTCGCGCCGCCCGGCGACCGGCCTCCGGGCCCGGCGACACCAGGCCCGCCCCCCCTGCTCGGAGTGGAACCCGGGACCGCCCGTCGCCCCCCGAGACAGGCGTCACACTCCATCTGACTTGCAACTTTAAATTCAGGGTCTAGCGTGGATGACATGACCGAACCGGCAGCGCCTGTGCGCATCATCGAGGAAACGCCCGCCTACTGGCGGGTCCTGTTGGACAATCCGCCGCTCAACGTGGTCGACCACACCGTGTTCGAGGGCCTGCAGGACCTGCTCGCCCGGATGGACACCAGCCCAAACCTCCGCGTCGTCGTGTTCGAGAGCGCGAACCTCGACTTCTACCTTGCCCACTTCGACATGTCCGGCAAATCCAGTAGCCTCGCCAAGGCCGCCGGCCCCTCCGGCGTAGCCATCCCGACGGACACTTTCGTCCGCCTCACCAAGTCCCCCGTGGTGAGCATCGCGAAGATCCGCGGCCGAGTCCGCGGCGTGGGCAGCGAATTCGTCCTCTCCTGCGACATGCGCTTCGCCTCCCGTGAGAACGCCATCCTCGGCCAGCCCGAGGTCGGCGCGGGCGTCATCCCCGGGGGCGGTGGCACCGAGCGCCTTCCCCTACTGACCGGCCGAGGCCGCGCGCTGGAAATCATCCTCGGAGCGGACGACTTCGACGCCGACACCGCCGAACGCTACGGCTGGGTCAACCGCTCCCTACCCGACAGCGACCTGGACGGCTTCGTCGACACCCTCGCACGGCGCCTGGCCTCCTTCGACCGGCGCCCGATCGAGGCAGCGAAGAACCTGGTCAACGGCGTCTCCCTGCCGCCCGTCGACAGGCTCCTCGACGGCCGCACCGCCTTCACCGCCGCCCTTGCCTGGCCCGAAACCCAGCAGCGCGTCGCCGCGCTGTTCCAGCGCGGAATGCAGCAGGAAGGCGACCTGGAGAACCGATTCGGCGCACACCTCGCGGATCTGCTCGACGACCAAGCCTGACCGTCCACACCGGCCCCGGTGCGCAGTCACACCCCTCGACGGCTGCCACACCGGCACCGGCCTCATGACAACAACGACGGGTCCGCACTGGCCGGTGCCAGGCCCAGGACCACATCGCGGGCGGCGAGGGGCACGACCATCAGGGAGTGGGCCGCCTCCGCGCGGATGTGCGCAGTGCGTCGGTCGTCGACAGGCAGCTGGTCGACCTGCAGGTGGGGCACCAGGACGGGCCGCAGTTCAGTCAGGCCGGCGGTGTGGGACGGGAGCAGGTACTCGACCGGCTCCCCCGCGTCGTAGGCCGGCTGCGCGTGGAGTTCCCCAGTGCTGCGGAAGGCCGCGCGGCGCAGCGGGGTGGCCGCGCTTTCCGGTCCGGGTGCGGACTCCTCACCGTGGAGCACGCCGTCCAGGACGTCGACCTTGGCGATATCGGCGATGGCCGGGACCGCGGCGGCGACCAGCTCTCCCGCCGTGATGACGACATCGAGCGTGGTGCCGATCCGGGTACCGGCCTCCGCCAGGAGGTTCAGGCGCTCCTGGGCCGCTGCCGCTTGGTGATGTCCTCGGTGGCGACAAGGGCCCTCAGGTTCCGCCCCGCCGGGTCTTTCGGGGGCAGCAGGGTCACCGAGTAGACATGGTCGTGGGCGGGGTCGCCGGGAGGGCGGCCGCGGTGCAAAAAGCTCAGCGGTCGGCCGGCCTGGACCACGTGGCGGATCTGCTGCTCGACCCGCTCATCGACGAGTCCCGGTACCACATCACGGATGTGCCGGCCGATGGCCTCCGCACCCACCACCCCGCGGACTCCCGGGCCGGCGAGGTTCAGGCGCAGCAGCCGCAGGTCGCCGTCGACGACCTGGACGCCGAGCGGGGACTCGGTGAGCAGCGCCCGGAGCAGTGCGGCATCGATTTCGTCCTGGACGGCGTTCGCTGCGGTGGTCAGCTCCACCGACCAGTGCAGGGCTCCGCCGGGTGCGGTCAGCGGGCTGACCGTCCGGAGCCCCCTTAGCGGTCGGCGTGAGAATGACACGGCCTTTCGTCACTATTTGGAATGGGCGGGGAACTCCACCCGGCGGCCCAGGAACCAGGTCAGCTCAGCAGACAGCGAGTCGGCGATCGCTCTTCTCCGAGCGCAGATAACCCGGTGGAACGGCCGGGAATGGTTCGTCGTGGCAGACTCCAGCTTCTACATCCACAACCCCGAGAAGCTCGCCGACGCCGACCTGCAGCAGATCCTCGGGCTCCCCAGCGGGGAACACATCCGCCTGCTGTTCCCCATGGTGGTGGTCGACGAATTCGATGGTCTCAAGGAGGCCGGCAAGCACCAGGCCCGCTGGCGCGCCTCCCACACCCTGGGGCTCCTTGACAAGATCCTCAACGGCGGCACCTACGGGATCCTGCACCGGGCGGAACTGAACACCGGCGACGCCACAGTCCGCGGGAAGGTCAGCCTGGAAATCATCCTCGACCCGCCGGGCTGTCGACGGTCACGCAATTCCCCAGGGCGGCGTTCAAGTAATTCCCCAGGTACTGGCTGGCGGCAGGGTCATTGCATGGAGGAGAGCGGTACGGTGTACCTTCCTCGGCCGTGGTGTGACGGCAGGGCCTGTTCTGACGTTGGGCTGCCCTGAGGAGCCGTGCATGCGGTCGGGGATCATGTGGTTGTCGAAGCCTCAGCGAACTCCTGAAGAGGCGATCGCGCGCTGCGTATCATCCGCCCATGTCGAACGCGATATCCGGCGGCCCGGAGACGATGCTGGCAGCAGGCGGAACCACGGCCCGTTTCAACGGGGCACGACTGCGAATCGTCCGGGGCCGAACGATATGGAGCCTGCCTGTGCGGGCCCTTCGGTCGGCAGAGCTGACCCCGGCGGGGGCAGTGCGGATCACCATCAGCGGTGCACCGGGCCAGGCCGCCCAGCACGGCCTGGGGTTGGCCGTGGAACTGCAAGCTCCCAACGCGCGTGCCGCCGCGGCCTTCCTGGAGAAGGTGACGGCCGCTCTGGCGAGGACCGAGCCCGCGGCGGACGGACATGCGCTGGTGCGCGTGGAGAGGCGGCCGCGGCGTCAGCTTCAGTTGGGTCCGCGAGCCCAAGCGGTGGTGAGGATCGCCTACGTACTGCCGCCGTACGCACTGCTGCTTTTCCTTCTAGGCCTGTTCAGCCCCCTGGACCGCGGCACAGCCTCGGGATCCCTGATCGTGGGCGGCGTCATGGGCCTGGTCGGCGGCATCCCGCTGTGGCGCATGTTTCGGCGCGTGCGTTCGCTGTGGCTGCTGCGCAAGCGCGGGGTCGGCGTGGTCGGCAAGGTGACCGGCTACGTGCGTATCTGGGACAAGGGCGGACACCTCTGGGTCTTCTCCCGGATGACGTTCACCACCATCGACGGGCAGCGGATGCGGGACATCCCGTCGGTCGTCACCGTCTGGGGCCTCTCCGACCAGGCATACAGCGGGCAGGTGGAGCTCAGCTACGACCCCGAGCACCCCACCCGCGCCAGCCGCCCTCTCACCGTCGGCTTCGTAATCCGCACGCTACTCCTCGCCTCGGCGGCCACGATTCCGGCGACGGGCTTTGTGCTCTGCGTCCTGGGAAACCTGCCGTTCTGAACGACTGGGCCGGCCAGGCCGTCAGCGGACCAACTGGCGGCCGCCGTGCGCCATGGCTTCGAGCGGGTCGGTCCGCTGGGGATCCGGGTGTACGGCTAGACCGGCTCCACGGCGGCTCGAGCTGCCGTTCGCGAACCGCCGTCCCCATGGGGAAGCATGACCGCGGGGGTGGGGAATTGCATGACCGTCGACACGGGCCACGTGCGCCTGCCCATTGCCGATGACGAAATCATCGATCGGTCAGTGGCCATCAAGCCAGTTACGCAACCTGGACTGTTCGGGCAGCGACCGGAACCGTCCACCGGAACAGTTCCGTGAACTCCTCGCGTGCGGGCACGTGGCCTGCAAGGATCACGGCTGCCACGCGGGCCACACCGTTGCGTCAGGGCGGTTTCGTCCATGCTCACGGCGCTGGGACTCGACGCCGCCGCGGAGGCGGTCTACCGGGCCATGCTCGCCCGCCCCGACGACGGCGTGGGCGCTTTGAGCGAGCACCTCGGCCTTGCCGAGTCACAGGTGCGCGGTGCTCTTGACAGCCTGAGCGAACTTGCCCTCGTCAGACCCTCGTACGAGCACGCCGGCCGCCTGCGTGCTCTCCCGCCCGAGCTGGGTATGGAAGTCCTCATGGCGCGGCAGCAGGCCGACCTGGCCACGCGGCAGCAGCGCATCGAGGCATCTCGCGCGACGGCTGCCCAGCTGATCGCCGAATGTGCGGACCTGCGCCCGCAAGCACCGTCCTCGGGGGTTGAGCAGCTGCTCGGACTGGACCAGATACGTGATCGTCTGGCGTCCCTGACGCGGGAGCTCTCCAGCGAGGTCATGACGTTCGCGGCCGGCGGAGCGCAGTCACCAGAGGCCATCGAGGCAGCCAAACCGCTCAATGAGGACCTGCTGGCCCGCGGGGTCCGGATGCGGACGATCTACTTAGACAGCATTCGCAATCACCAGCCCACCGTGGACTACCTCACGTGGCTCACCGAACGGGGTGGCGAGGTGAGGACGGTTGCGGCCCTGCCCTGCCCTGCCCTGCCGCATCATCATCACCGATCGCAGTCGCGCTGTCATCCCGGTCAGCACTGACGACACCGCGGCGGGCGCCGTCGTCCTGACCGGGCAGGGCACGATCACCGCGCTGTGCGCACTGTTCGAGAGCACCTGGGCGGCCGCCCAGCCACTTTGCATGCGTCCTGCCCGCGATGGGAAGGGGTCTCACCGGGCAGGAGGCCACTACGCTGCAGCTGCTTGCAGACGGCCTGACAGACGAGGCCATCGCCAAGCGCCTCGGCGTCTCGCCACGTACCGCGCGACGCATCGCGACCGATCTGATGGAGCGTTTGAACGCGCGCAGCCGCTTCCAGGCCGGCGCCCGGGCAGTCCAGCACGGCTGGCTTCCCGACCGGCCCTGAGCACGCCACCCACACCTGCGGGAGCGCCCCTGTCTTGCATCCTCAGGTGCGGTCGGGCACGCCCTTCAGGCCCGCGGCGTCGAGCAGGGCACTGGCAGTCGCGTTGGACATCCGTGACACCCAGTGCACCCACTCCCACCACGGCGGATGAGATATTCGGCAAGGGCAGCGCTGGTCGTGCCTTCAGCGCGTCCCGCGGTCGGGGGCGGCGGCCTCGTGTACGGCCTTGGCGATGGCGGGGTGGTCCTTCTTGAGGATGGCGCCGTGGTTGCTGGCGACCTTGGCGGCGATGCGGATGTTGGGGTTGCGGGCGG
>NZ_JBSFLB010000070.1:0-16679 GCF_053598835.1 Streptomyces sp. NPDC001070 | reverse complement strand
GTTCGCGCGGGCCCGGTCGACCAACTGCCCGATCAACTGGTCATCCAGCAGGTCCGCCGACAGCTCGACCGGCCGAACCTCTTCAACCGCCTCGACAGAGGCAGTCACGTCGCTCATCAGGTGTTCTTCCTTGATCGGGAGTTACACCGTTCTTTTTACAGTCCCGCGAGGCTGCCGATCCGGCCCGCGGTGCTCTACCGGCGAGGCGGGGCAGGGCGCCGGGGCGGTGGGCCTTGAGGTCTAGGGCGTCTTCCGTGGCGCTGATCAGCTCATCGGAGGGCTCGCGTTGGCCGAGGCAGGCGGGGAAAGGCGCCGGATGAGTCGGATCAGCCCGCTCGCCATCCGGGAAGCAGTTTTAGAAGGTTCTCGGCGTAGACCTTCTTGAGGACGTCTTGGGGCAGGTCGATCGCCGAGATGTTCCAGCGGCCGTTGGGCGCTGGGTCCTTCGGGGAGTAGGGGAAGTACTCGTCTGTCGTTTCGAGGAAGCGGTAGTAGGCGGCGTAGGTCTCGGCGCGGAGTGACAACTGGTCCGTGCCGAAGATGACACGCTCCGGATGGCGCATGATCAGCTCACGGGTTTGGCGCGGCTGACGGCCGAGTTCGGCGATTCGCGCGGCGATGTCGATGTGGAAGTTGGGGTAGGTTTCCAGCATCCGGTCCACCCATGACAGGTCCTCGGCGTAGCAACCGGCGTGAAGGCCGATGAAGATTGTGTCCGGATGGTCTGCGACGACGGTTTCAAGCGAGGCGATGAGTTGTGGGAAACGGGGAAAGCGGTCAGCCTCGAACGACCATTCGGGGTGCCTGAGGAGCTCCTCTAGTCGTTCGTTGTGTTCGTCGACCGGTTCGAAGAACGCAACGGGGTCGGCGGTGTGGATCGCGACGGGCACCCTGAGTTCCGCCGCTTTCTCCCACAATGGAGCCAGGCGCGGGTCGTCGGGGAAGACCAAGTTTCCGTCACCGTCACGGACGCTTAGCCCGAGGTCCTTCCAGACCTTGAGCCCGCGCGCCCCGCCCATCACGGACCGGCCCAGGTCCGACGCGAGCCGGGCGCCCGGTCGCCGGCCGCCGAGCGCGTCCCAGTCCACATGGCAGAAGGTCGCGAATCGCTGGGGGTGGCTGCGGTCATAGCGATCGAGGTTCGCCTGGAGTTCATCACCCCAACGGCCGTCGAAGTTGACCATTGCGGCGATGTTGCACGCATCCATGAGCTTGAGCAACTCAGGCACGTCGGGGGCCGCCCAGGTGCCGTTGGTGAGCCACAGCCCGAGGTGCGCGTGACCGTCGATTGCTGCAACCGCGGCCCGTGGGACGCTTCGTCGATTGGCCCGCAGGCTTGACCGCGGCCGGTAGTCGCGCAGGTGCAGCTCTTGCAGGTGCTGAGTCTCTGTCGATTGTAGATCTTCACTCACAGTCTCTCCCAAGCTCTGCGGATCCTGGCGTAGTCCTCGGCGGTGATTGCCTCGCCTGTGGTGTCGAGGTGGGTGATGTAGAGCAGGCTGGGCACGCCGAGACTGGGCTGCAGGTCCATATACTCCCGAAAGGCCGCCAGCGAAGGCATCGGGTAGCCGTTGGTGTCGATGAGCCAGGTGTCGTCGACGATTCGGGCCATGGCGGTGCTGTGTGTTGCCTCTGCGGTTACGGAATCGGAGAAGTATGGCCATGGGCTGATCCGGATCATGTCCTGGAAGTCGGCCAGGTACGGGTTGGGTGACTGGCCACTCAGCAGCGCGTCCGGCTTCACCTCCTTGGCCGTCTCGTGGAGCAGGGCGAGATACGCGTGTGCGGCCTCGATTCCAAAGACCCGGCCGGAGCCTTCGGGGAATACCATTCCGTAGCATCCCGGAGTCGCTGAGATGTGGTCGATCTTCAACCCGTCGGCGTTGAGCCCGGAGGGGCTTAAGAGGTACCGCACCTGGTCTCGGATGCGTTTCCGCACGGAATCCAGGCTGATGTCGATGGACAGCTTGGTGCCTGGGGCAAGACCCCGCAGGGAGAGGTTGCCCAAAGGGGTTTTGGCGCGGCGGCCAGGGCTGTTCGCCCTGCCAAGATGTTCGCTCGGCAGGTACCGGATGCACTCGTCGGCGGGGATCCCTTCGGGGTCCCACGGCCCCCACCACAGCAGCACGCGCTTGCCCCGCCGGTGCTGCTGCTCAATGAAGCCGCGCAGGTTCGGCCAACGGCCGACGTCGACGTCCTTCAGACCGCCCGAGAGAAACCATCGAGCGTCGATGATCAGCGTGCCCCAGGGCAGGTCATGGCTGTCGGCCAGCTCGACGATGTCCCGGTAGTTGGCCTGCGTGCACAACGTGTAGGCGGCATTGTCGGGTGGGCGTTCCGTGCTGCTGCGGATCCGAAACAGATCGGCCTGGTAGCACTGGTGTCCCCACCCGCAGATGACGGGGCGACTCCACCAGCCAGGCTGTTCTCTCTGCGGTTGCGACACCAGACCGGCCTCGCGCAGAGCGCTTACATAGCCGGCGATGGCATGCTCGGCGGTGGCGCCCGTCGTGAGCACCATTTTGGGAGTGACAAATGTTCCCTCTACCCGGCGGGCGCCCCAGTTCGTTACGGCGAGGGCAAAGTCGCCGCCGCCAAGGTACTCGTAATCGGAGAAGAGATACTCGCCGGGCCGTACAGCCAGGCCCATGGCCAGCCATTCACGTGCCGGATCTGCGGCCACGGCGAAGCACAGCGGCCCCGGGTTGGCGATGAGATTGCCGCCACAATAGTCGGAATCCCCGGTCACGCTGATCAGGCCGTATTCGAATGATCTGAAGATCTTGCGGCCGTGATAGTTGGGCTCTGGCGAGAAGACATGACGGAAGGCCGTCTCGGAACCAATCGAGTATTCACGGGCGGGCGTGTGGCCGCGGTCGACGAGGTGCCGGGTCCGGATGGCGTGCTCTCGGAAATGCTGATCCGGTATCGAGTCGAAGAACCGGATGACGTCGATGGCCCCATCACCGGAGATCTCTGCGTGGAACTCGATCCGGTCCGGGTATACGTCCAGGTGGTATCGCTTGTGCCAGAGCGTGCTCTTCGCCGTCCAGGACCACCGTTCGTGGTCGCCGCGCTCAGTGCGCTCCGGCCAGGCGGCGCTGACGTTGCGGTCGTAGGTCTCGAGGGTGTCGACGTTGATGTGCATCTGGAAGAGCTGACTGAACGTCGGAAGGTCGAGCCGCATCATGCTTTTCTCCGGGTCAATCGATATTTTCCATCGATTCCGGATGACCTGAATTTCATCACGCATTCTAGTGACCCTTATCCGTGACGACAAGACCGGGACTGAGTGATTTCTTGCATGGGTAATTCATCTGGATCGCGCCATGTGGCGAGTGTGGTCTCTAACGAGCCAGGAAGAGCACGGTCACATGATTTTCGACGATCTGGCCGCCGAACGTACCGTTCACGAGGGCCGAGACGTCGTTCAGCAGGCGGTCACGCTCTGCAGTGGGGAGATCGCTGATCTCGGTGAACGTGGAGAATAGGGCCGTTAGGCGAGTGGAGGTGAACGGGACCGACTGCCGGAAATCCTCCACACGGATCTCGTTGAACACGGCGGCCTTGGTGAACTCCGCGACCCAGGCGTTGTGGTCGAGAGGGTTGGGCAGCCCGCTGCCTCCGCGGCCGAGGTCGTGTCGGCGAAATAGGCCCTCCAGCGCGTGACGGAAAGGGGTGACACGTTGCGGGTCCGGGTCCCGGAAGACCGTCCACCAAGCAGCCAGCCATGCCCCCGGACGCAGCAATCTGGCGATCTTGGGGAGCGAGATGGACAGGTCCAGCCAGTGAAGGCTTGTCGCGGCGACGGCAAGATCGAAGCTGGCTTCCGGCAGTTCCGCGTCCTCAAAGTCGGACTCGACGACGGTCAATCCAGGCTCGTCCAGGTTCGCGCGCAGGCGACGCGCCAGGTTCGCTCCGGGTTCGACGGCCACCACTCGCGCGCCCATCTGGAGCAGGCACTCGGTTGCCTGCCCCGTGCCCGCACCTAGCTCCAGGACATCCTGGCCCATCCCGAGCCCGCAGACCTCACCGAGCCGCTGGAACAAGGCCGGAGGATAGCCGGGACGTGCACTGTGGTAGATCTCCGCGTTCAGGTCAAAGCTACGCCGGCGCCGCGACCGGTTCTCTTCCTCGACCACTCCGCACCCCATTCGCCGAACGTGCGACAGTTACACCTGTTCTGTTATGGAACGCCAAAGCTTGAGCTCGGCCAGCTGCCCCTTCAGGACCCGCTGGTCCGCGTCTGGCCAGGCTCCGACACTGAGCCCGAACGGCCAAGCAATACCGTTGGCGGGCCCGAGCCGCCGGTAGCCCTCAGCGACCAACTCGCCGTTTAATGACAAAGTCATCGCCCCGTCGTCGGTGTACGTGAAGGTGATTGCCAGCCATGAACCGACCGGAACCAGCGACTTGCGGCTCTGGATTCCGTACCACTCCAGATACCGGTAGACGGCCGCGCCAAGCGAGCCGTCTCCTTCCACGTGCACAGCGAAGGACAGATAGCCCTCGACGAGAGTGCGACGGTGACCAAGTTCGTCCAGCCTGACCACCACGTCGACACGGATGCCGCCACAGCGGGCCAACGCCGCAGACGGAGGCACAAAGATCCGGTCGTGCAATCCGTCAAAGACCGCGGCACCGGGTGTCCCGTCGCTCTCAGCGACCCGCAGCACATCACCGTAGCCGTGATTGCCGTGACCGGAGAGGTCCTGGGCGCCCGGATCGGAATACCGATGGTGGAGCACCAACTCGAACAAACCTGTGTCGCTCATGGCCACCAGTCCACCGTCTTGGACAGGTCCTCCGCGACGACGCGGACGCCCGCTTCACCGTCAAGCTGTCTCAGCAGCGGCAGCAGGGACTCCAACGCGTCCAGCAGTTCCCGGCGGGGACGCCGGGCGAATTCTGCAAGCACCAAGCCGAAGAGCCTCTCGAGCGGTTCACTGCCTCCCTGCGTCTGTCCGTGGACCGCGTGCAGCGCGACCAGGGCGTCCAGCAACGCTCGGGCGCGAACTTCCGTGCCGACCAGCGCCTCAATCTGCCCGACTGCCTGCCACACGACGTCGGCGGCATCGGCACCCGCGAGCACGGACGACAGGGCCTCGGCTCGCAGCCGCTCGGTCGGGATTCCCGCGCACACACGCAGCGCCTCGGCCAGATCTCCCATCGCGAGGAAAGCCTCCACAACGGGGACCATCGCGACTGACCTTTCATGCGGTTCCTCTATCCGTACCGCGGCAGCCATGGCCATCGCCGTCAGCCGGCGCCGATGCCGGGCCGGAGCTTCACATGCGATCCGCGCCAGCACTGGGGGTTTGGAGGTGTCGTCGACAACATCCGCAAGAGCCGCCGCCTCTTCGATGACAACGTCACTGACCGCCTCCTCCAAGCGGTGCGCGGTCAGCGCGAGGATCTCACCGCGCCAGGTCACATAGGGAAGTGCCAGGGCGAGCCGCCGCGCCTCCATCAGGTTTCCCACGCGCGCGTGGTGGTGCGCGATCGATCGGGCCAGAGCCGGGGCTCGGAGGACACCTGTCAGTTCCAGCGCCTGAGATGCGCGCTCCATCTCACCCAACGTGCAAGCGCGGATCCCCGCTGCCGCAAAGAGGGACAGCCGAACCTCGGTGTCTTCGAACTGCTCGATGGCGACCCACAGGTCACCGAGCGCGGATGCCGGCAGATACGCCGCAGTCCGGCTCAGCAATGCCGCCCTCCCGGGAATCGCAGAGTCGCCCGTCAACATCGCCAGGAGTGCTGCGCCCATGTGCTCCGCGGCCGGAGGGGCAGCGAGCGCGGCGATGGCCAAAAGCGCCCGCACCCGCATGGTGGCGTCTTCGATCATTGCCACGACATTGAGAACCTGCGGGCCGAGGGCCGCCATCGCGCGACCTGCCGCCACGACGACCTCCGCCCGGACCTCGTCCCCGCTCACCGACCCCAAGGCGTTGATGATTAGTTCGGCATTCCCAAGCGGTGCCGTCGCGATGACGAATGCCGCCCGCTGGGCCGGGTCGAAGATCGTGCCGACGACTTCCTCGCTCTGCTTGAGCAACCCCGCAAACGCCGCCCAAGCAGAGACGACGCTTCGGGCGTCACCAACGTTTTGGCCCATATCCATGGCGGCGACGGCTAGGCGACCTCTGTCCTCGTCGGTGGCTTGCGCCAGGTCGAGGGCGAGCATGTGCGTACGCCAGTACCGCTCGGCCGGATCGCCCGACGCCCGGTACTGAGCCTCGCCCGCACCGATTTCTCCCTCGCGTAAGAGCGTCACTGCGAAATGCCTTCGGCGCAGGTACTCCTCGACGAAGCCTGCGGCCCCCGCCCAGCCCGAGTGCCGCGCCGAGGTCCTGCTTGACCGGCTTCCCTGCCGAAATGAAGTGGTGTCAGCACCTCCCTCGACATTCAGCATCCGGTAGGCCACGGCCTGGTAGTAACCGTCCGCCAGGGACCTGACGATCGCCAACAGATCGCCGCGTAGTTCAGCCGAGACCAGCGAGTGCAGCCGCCAGAGTTCGCCCAGCCGCCAGTACCCATCGGGCACAGCCCGGACGGCGGCCAGCGCCTCACGCTCCACCTCCTCACGAAGACACCCAGGCACGACCTCGATCAGGCGAGTCAGCGTTTCCGCCCGCTCCTCGGGGGCGGGAACCTGGCGGGCCCAGGCGAGCGCCTCCTCCGCACCGAGACTGTCGTTCTTCACCAGCGTTGGCCACAAGAGAGGAGGCGTGGCAGCGGCCATACTGTTGAGAGACGACAAGATGAGCGCGTAGCGCAGCTGACGAGCGGCGCACAATGGCCCGCTAATCGTTCGCAGCACGTTCCAGGCCATCCCAATGTCGCGCCGGAACGCCGCTAGCTGACCGGTCCTGCGGTGCACGGTAAACCAAACGTTGACACGCCTGCGCCCATCGGTCCACGACCGCGCGAGAACCTCGTGCAGGTCCTCATTACGCCCAGCGCGGTGGAGATGTTCGATGAGGTGCCGCAGCCCGTAGCCGTGGTCCATGCCCGCCATGCTCTCCTCGCGCAACCCGGGCAGCCCGGCGACGAGTCCGCCCCAGGCATCCAGATAGCGGTCGGCCAGCTGCGAGTGGGCGGACCGTGCCGCCCTCGCCAACCGTCCGGCCAGCGACCTTTCGGCCGAGGTCAGCTCCCGGGTGTCGACGTCGCCGTGCACAAACTCCCGGAGACTGTCGTGGAAGGTGCGGTAGAGGTTGCCCTCCTCTGTTTCCTCCACTTGCACGAAAGGCCGCCAGTCGTCTTCGAGTAGCGTCTCGATGGCCCCGACAGGCGCGCCTGTGAATTCCGCTAGCATCCTGGACGGCAGAGGTTCCCCTTCCGCGGCTAAGACCGCGAGGGCGGGAAGATGGAACTCCGCCCAGCGCTCAGGATGGTTGTGCTGCCACTCGTGCCAGTATTGAGCGTAGTAGTGCCACAGCCCGGTCGGCAGCTGTGCGACGTCTGCAGGGGATCGGCGTCCCCGGCGGATCTCTGCAAGCACATAGTGCAGGTAGATCCATACACCGCTCGATTTCGCGACCAGGGTGTCGATGAAGGCGTCAGCGGAGATCTCCGCCTCGTCCAACTTCGCCGCGACGTCGGGGAACCGGGACACCCGGGCTAGGTATTCGCGGGCATCACCCATGTTCCCCTCACTCGACGCTTCGATCACGACCACCGCACGAGGGACGTCGACGCGCAGCGGCACCTGGACAGGACGCTGTGACGCGATCACGTACACGCCTTCAGGGAGAGACATGGGAAGCCCCAGCGGATTGTTTCCGCCCGCGGGAATCGTCTCGTTGAGCCCATCAACGACGAGCACGATCGGCTCTCCCGGCCGGATCTCGTCACGTCGGGCGGCGACATCGACCAGTAGATCCTGAAGGAAGTCGGGACGGCCTGCGGATGGCGGAAGCATCCCGCCCACCGCGTGGGTCTCCAGGTCCCAGGCGGTAATGAGCTGGGAGCTGAGATTGCGCACGGCCACCGCGATGTCCTGCGGATCGGGCATGAGTCGCACAAAATGATGGGCGTAGCCCCGCTCTCTCGCAAGCCACGCCAGGAACGTGCTCTTACCCATGCCAGCGTCAGCTTCCACGATGAGATATCCACGATCGTGTTCGGTGACGAATGCGTCAACGCGTGCCAGCAGCCATTGCCGGCCTGTGAACATCTCGAGTTCCCGATTGAGTGCGCTAGGACTGAGGTAGGCGTCCACCAGTCGTTCATACCTGCCAATGAAGAAGGTATTTCCGTCCCCAGTGACGAGAAGGCTGTTGATCGCGTCACCGCCGATAGCAATGCTGCGATCACCATCGGCGGTGACATTGCCTGATCGACTGAACGCGCCCACAGGACGGTTCAGCTCTGCGAAGGACGCGGAGCGTCACCCGTGGAGATGGTTCCCGTCACGTCCCGACCGACCGCGACAGAACGCTCCCCCGAAGCAACGATCGAGGTCACCGTAACCCCAGCGGCGTGTCCCTCATCCCAAATCCGCGCCAGATCTTCGCGTAGCCCCGGGTCGGCGGCCAGGAGTTTTTCCAGTTGCCAAACGAGCGCCGCACGTGCCCCTGCGCTATCGGGTTGCTCTGCGAGGTCATTCGCCGCCTCCTGCGCGGCGGGACGCTGCGCCACATCACCTGCCAGTCGTTGCCAGAGCCTGTTGGCTTGTCCCCAGGCTGCCTCGCCGAAGTCGCCGACCGCTGTACCCGCCCTGTCGAGCAACGGCCCCAGAAAGGGCGCGAGAAAATCGGCAAGCTGAGCGACATCCATGTCATCTCCGGGTGTTCGGAACGCGTGACTGGGGGCCGATCGAACCCTGCGAAAGTATCGCATCACGTATGCCCCAAGGAAGACCTCCGAGCATCATCACGGTGGCGAAGGCGCCCTGGGCGACCATGGGTTCGAGTTGAGCACAATGCAGGTCTGTAAGGTTTTTCTCGTAGAGTGAAGACCGTGACTGGAGGGGAAGTTGGGGTCGTGGCAGCGAACCGGCAGTCGTACGACACGGAGTTTCGCGAGGGAGCCGTGCGGGTCTCACCGAGGCGGGGAACGGGGATCACACGGGCAGCCGCAGGATCGGCGGCACCGCCGACCGTAAAGGCGGCTTCGGCGGCCGCGATACAGGTCAAGGAGGTCTTGAGCAGCGTAAGGGTCATCGACAGCCTCGGCTGGCCCGCCGCGTTCCCGGCAAGGCTCTCCATCGCGCGGGTGACCGCGAGAAAAGCGCTGTTCGCGGCGGATACATGATCGCTCAAGTGGGCGTCGTGCTCCAGAGCACGCAACAGTCCGTCCAGCAGACTGCGTTGCTGCTGGGTCAGCTCCGCCACTTTGAACGCATGTACCGAATGAGGTCCCACACCGTGTAGCGCACCCGCGCACAGTACTGACCTACTGAGCAGCCGTCACCCCGGACTCAAAGCTGCACCATCCGACTCGCGGTAGCGCCTCAGCGTCTCCGCCGAACCGTCCGACAGGGCCAGGAGCTCGCCACCGAGAGCCGACATGGCGGACGCTCCGCCAACAGATCGCACACCACCTCCCTTTGCCGGGCCAGCGAGCGGACCACATCATCCAGGCCAGTCCGTCTCGTCGCGCAGCCCTCGAGGCCCACTGGAGGCCACTCATCGCAGAATCCGTCTACACCGTCCGGCTCCCAAGCAGGCATCAGCCTTCGGACCCCTCGGCGCGTCGCTCGTCCAGGTCGAAGCCCAGCCGCTCGGCTTCGACCATGACGTCCGTCCACAACGCCAGGGGCGTCAGCAGCGCCCATGGTTCGCCACGCGCGGGGTCGGCGAGCAGCACGGTTTCGGTGTAGCCGTCGCTCCAATCCTCCCCGCGCGCCGCTCCGTTGCTCCAGCCGCGTTCTGTGAACCACAGCCGCTTGATGGCCCTCTCCACCAGTCGCGCGTGCAGCCCCACTGCGAAGGACCGGGTGTAGGCGACCTCCCAGCCGTTGCGCATGTGGACCTTCAGCCGGGTGTTGCGTGCAGAGTCTTCGCAAATGCCGATCTTCGCCATGGCCGGGTTCGAGGACCGTTGCACCAGATAGACGAGCCCTGGTTCGGTGTCCTTGAATCCGGTGAGTTTGCAGCTGCGGGAGTTGCAGGCTCCCTGGCCACGGTAGAGATTGCCCAGGCAGGGGTTCACCAGGCTCGAGCAGTCCATGCAGGTGCCCGCCCAGGGGGTGTTGGTGCTCTCGAAGGCGTCCGGGTCGTGCGGGCGGAACCGGTAGGACAGTGCCCTGTCCCACGCCTGCTGCTTGGTCAGCGGGGTGTTCGGGGCACAGTACATGCAGGCCCCCTGGCCCTGCATGACGTCGTGCAGCCGCGGCTGCACCGCTCGACGGCAGCGCTGGCAAATGCCCGGCCACGGCTCATCGACTCGTTCATAGGCGGTCGTAGGTTCGACGAGGCCCTCATGGCGCATGATGCCGATGGCCACATCCGGATCGATCGCTCGCTGGGCGCAGTACCTGCAGGCCATGGCGCCCCGGCGAACCGCCTTGATCAGGACCTTGATCGGTTTGCCCTGGCGCGGGCAGCCCTCGTTGAGGCAGATGCTCTCCACCCGCGTTCTGTTGTTGGTGTAAGGCTCGAGCAGTTTGATGTCGGCCTTGGCGATCGTCTTCGCCAACTCCGCCTCGTCCAGCCGGTACTTCTCCGCTCGCGCGCGGTCAGCGCAGTCACGGCAACCGCGCGGTGCGTCGCCGTGTTTCCTCGCCTTCGAGGCGATGCTGTCGTACGTCGGGTCGATGTCTGCTTCGCACCTCTCGCATGTGCTGGGCCATGGTTCCTTCACCGTGGTGAAAGCGGTCTTCGGCTTGCAGCCGTTACGCAGCATCAACTGCCGTGCTTTTTCCGGATCGACCGGTCGTCCCGACACCAATGTGACCACCTTGTGTGCGTGCCCGGTAACGTCGCAGAGACCGTACGTGCCAGCACCGACATCCCCTCCTCTCCGGACCCTTGTATCGCACACCAAGGGGGGCAACCACCGCGGCCGGGCGTACGGGAGCACGTACATCGTGGCAACGATGTGGGGTGCAAGCGAGACCGCCACCCGGCGACGCCGTGCTTGAGCCGACACGCCGCCACTAGGGCGGGGCCGGTACTGCGAGGTCCAGAATCAGTCCTCTATCGAGAGGGCTGGAATGAACACGGACATGGACTTCACCGACGGGACTGGCGACTTCGACGGCGACGGCGACAACGACCTCATCGCCCGCAACAGCTCCACCAAGGACCTGCTCCTCTACCGGGGCAGCGGCACCGGCGGCTTCGCCGGCAGCTCGGTCATCGGCACCAACTGGAGGAACTTCTCGGACCTGTTCTGAGAGGTCGTTTTCATCATGAGTGCGGTGTTTTATTTAGTTTTCTGTGGTGGGCTGATGTGGTGCGAGCGGGGCTGTCGGTGGCCTTGGTTCTTGATGGGTAGTTGGGGTGACGGCTGGGGTTGGAAGGGGTCTGCGCCTGTCTCATCCCAGGACGCCGGACTCTGTTCTGTGCTTCCGCGAAGGGAAACGCGCGCCTGGGCGCACTGACCTACGGGCGGTACATCCAGGTCATGGAGAAACGGCGTGCGTATCCGAGTGATCTGTCCGATGCCCGCTGGGAATTGATCGAGCCGGTCCTGGCGGCTTGGCGCTTCGAGCGGCGCGGCCGGGCCCTGGGCTTTGGCCGGCCACCGGAGCACGAGCTGCGCGAGATCATGAACGCGATCCTGTACGTGGACCGCACCGGCGTGCAGTGGCCGTACCCGCCGCACGACTTCCCGCCCTGGGAAACCGTCTACGGCTACTTCGCCAAGTGGCAAAAGGAAGGCATCTTCGCTCAGCCGGGCGGCCTCCTGCGGGAACGAGTACGGCAAAAGGAGGGCCGAAGCGCGAAGCCAACTGCCTGCGTGATCGACGCGCAGAGCGTCAAACCTTGACCAGTGTCCCCGCCGCCAGCCGGGGCGTGGACGCCGGCAAGAAGATCGTCGGCCGCAAGCGCAGCATCATCACCGACACCCTCGGCCTCCTGCTGGCGGTCCTGGTCACCGCAGCCAGTGTCCAGGACTCCACCGCAGGTCAGACCCTCCTCGGCCAGGTGGCCGCAGCCCATCCCACCATCCGCAAGGTCTGGGTCGACGGCGGCTACCGCAAGCACTTCGTCGAGCACGCCGCCACCCTCGGCATCGACCTCGAAATCGTCCAACGCACCCCGGCACCAGGGGCTTTACCCCGATCCCGAAACACTGGACAGTCGAGCGGACGTACGGCTGGCTCATGCTCCACCGCCGTCTGGCCCGCGACTACGAAACCCTCCCCGGCAGGTCCGAAGCCGTGATCCACCTCGCCATGACCGACCTCATGGCCCGCCGCCTCACCGGCGAGAGCACCATCTCCTGGCGCGACCCGACATCACCAGACCAAGCCCGCATCACGGGATAAAACAACGGGAGAAAACGACCTCTGAGCTCCGCTCCGATGCTCGGGCCGGTTCCCCACCGGACGCTCTTTCCACTCATCGGATCGACCCCAGGCAATCGCGCCAGGAACGATGGAGGGCTCGCGCCGGGCCGCAAGTGGCCGGGCGTGAGCCCTCCGTCCAGGGCCCACGCCTGACGGCGTGGGCCCTGTTGAGTTTCCGGCGCGCAGTGGCGCACTCCTTCACAGGCCGACCTCAAGATTCGGCCGCCAGTGCTATGGGGGGCAACCGGGCGTCGAGGGCGTTCGTGTCCGGATGCGTGCGATCCCCCCGCCCATGGGGCGGCGGCCGCCGCGAGGACTCGGGGGCCGGGGGACTCGCCATCCAAGGCATTCCGTACCGCCGTCCGTTGCGGCAACACGGGATCTGGCGAGGAGGGACTCGAAGCCCGTTTTCCCTAGCTAGCCCCCCATTTGCGCACTGCTACACGAGGGCAATGACGATGTAGATCAGGAAGTCGGTGACGGAACCAGCGAACCATCCTGTGACCGCGGCCTGGGCTTGATTCGCTTTGACGGACATCAGAGATCAGGGGCTTCGGCCCCGGGAGGAAGATGTCCATCATGGAGAGCATGGGGAAGAAGAAGCCTCGCCCTCGCCGCTCGTTCACGCCGGAGTTCAAGGCCGAGATCGTCGAGCTGTGCCGGCGGGGTGACCGCTCGGTCGGTCAGGTCGCCAAGGACTTCGACCTGACCGAGACCGCGGTGCGGGACTGGGTCAAGCAGGCCGAGGTCGACGCCGGCGAGCGGGACGGCCTGACCAGCAGCGAACGCGAGGAACTGGCCGCACTGCGGCGGGAGAACCGCAGGCTGCGGGAGGACGTGGAGATCCTCAAGCGAGCCACGGCTTTCTTCGCGTCAATGTCAGGCTGTTGGCGATCGGCGGGTGGACACGGGCCGAAGCCGCCATTGGTGGTTTGTCCTTGATGTGCCGCCCTCCGCTGGCAGAATCCTGTCGACCGGCGGGTTGGCTCGTTTCTTCGCTGCCCCGCACGGCGGTGGCTTGTCGGCGATGTGCCCCCCGCCGGTCGCAGGTTGTCCGGCGCGGTGTGGCTTGATAGCGCCTCTGTGTGTCAAGCGGCTTGAGCGAGGTGGGTTCGTTGGTCTCGTTTCATGATCCGGTAGACCACGTTGGACAGGCGTCGCTTGAGGGCCCTGCGGGCCTCCGAAGGCGTCTTCCCCTCGCTGATCTTGCGGAGGTAGTAGTCCTGTCCGCGCCCGCCGTCTCGGATCTGGCAGACGGCGATGGTGTGCAGCACCGAGTTCAGCGCACGGTTGCCGCCGGTGTTGAGCCGGTGGCGCCAGTTGTTGCCGCTGGAGGCGTCCAGGGGTGCGCTTCCCGTGTAGCTGGCGAAGTGGTGCTCGGTGGGAAAGCGGCTGATGTTCCCGACGTGCCCGATGACCTTCGCAGCCAGCACGGTGCCCAGACCCGGCAGGGTGGTCAGCGTGGTGCGGGTCGCAGCGACGGCCTCGCGCATCTGGGCTTCGTTGTCCTTGACCTGCCGGTCCAGGCGCCGCAGGTCGGCCAGCAGGTCACGGGCTATGTCCCGGCGGCAGGCGTCGGTGGCAGTGACCGGCCGGATGCCTTTCATCAAGGCGGCAGCCTTGTCAGCGGACAGGCCGGTGGGTGCTCCGCCGGGCAGGAGATCGCGCAGGACGGCATGGAGGCGGTTGAGGACGCGGGTGCGCTCGTGGACCAGGTCGTCACGTCGTTCGGTCAGCAGCCGCAGGATCGTGGTCTGGTCTTCTTGGACCACGGGTCGCAGGTCATGACGGAAGAGGGCGACCTGGGCGACGTGCAGTGCGTCTGCGGCGTCGGTCTTGCGGTCGCCGCCGGTGGCCAGCAGCCGGGCCCGGGCCGACAGCGTGGAGGGCACATCGACCACGTTCTCGCCCGCGGCGGCCAACTGCTGGGCGAGCGAGCGGCCCAGGCCGCCGGCGCCCTCGACCGCGAAACGACGGTCGGGCCACTGCTCACACCAGCGCATCAGCTGGCGGAAGGTTCCGGCGTTGACGACGAACCGGCGCTGTGCCACCTGGTGGCCGGACGGGTCGACGGCGACGGCGGTGTGGGACGACTTGTGGGGATCGACACCGATCAGGATCACAGGCTTCTGCCCTCGCACTCGATGAGTCAGGAAGGGGAGTGCGGTGGGCACCCTGACTTGAAGTCACTGCGTCACCTTCATGCCTCTGTCGAGCCACACCGCGCGGGTGTCGGCCGGCGGCGGCACGCTATCAGTGAGCCAGCCCGCGGGCGGCAAGGAGCACTGCGGGCCCGTGCCGACCGACACCCTGGACGCTACGGCTGCAGACCGAGCGTCTGGGTCCGATTCAACAAGTCAGGAGCGTGCCGCTGGCCCGATTGAGGCGTGCCCCCGGCGCCGGACGATTCGGTTCGCGTCTGGCATCGCCGCAGGGAGGCACGTTGATCGTCGTCGGGATAGACGGACACAAGAACACGCACACGCTGGTGGCAGTCGATCCGCTGGGAAAGCCGCTGGCGGAACTGACCGTGGCCGCCAGGCCGGCTGGCCATCTCAAGGCACTGGCCTGGCTGCGCGGCTTCGGTTCGGTGTTGATAGCAGTGGAGGACTGCCGCCACTTGACCCGCAGGTTCGTGGCTGACCTGCTCAACAGCGGACACGCGGTGGTGCGGGTGCACACCCGGCTGATGGCTGGCGCACGACGCTCAGCCCGGGAGCGGGGGAAGTCCGACCCGATTGATGCCGAGGCGGTGGCCCGGGTCGCTCTGCGCGAGCCCGACCTGCCCAAGGCATGCCTCGACGGGCCGAGCCGGGATATCAAACTGTTGGTCGACCATCGGCGCTCGCTCGTGGCCCAGCGCACCGCAATCGGCAACAAGCTGCGCTGGTTCCTGCACGAGCTCGACCCCGAGCTTGCCGTCGCCTCTCGCGGCCTGCGCCGCCTGTGCATCCTGGACCAGCTGGCCCAAGCCTTGAGCCAGCATCACGGAACGCTCGCGGCCATCGCTGCCGAACTGGTCGTGGACTGCCGCCGTCTCTCGGAACGCATCAACGCGCTGGAGAGCCAGATCCGTCGTTTGGTCGCCGCCCGAGCACCGCATCTGCTGGCGATCCCCGGCTGCGGCGTTCTGGGTGCCGCGGTCGTCATCGGAGAAGCCGCCGACGCCACTCGGTTCGTGTCCAAGGCCGCTTTCGCCCGGTTCAACGGCACTGCCCCAATCCCCGTCTGGTCAGGCAACAAGGTCCGCGTTCGGCTCAACCGAGGCGGCAATCGCACCGTCAACCATGCTCTCCACATGATCGCCGTGACCCAGGTGCGAGGCGACGGCGAAGGCGCCGCCTACTTCGCCAAGCAACTCACCGCCGGCAAGACCAAGACGGAGGCCCTGCGATTGCTGCGGCGTCGCATCTCCGACCGTGTCTACCGAGCCTTGCTCGCCGACCAAGCCGACTTCGGTCAACCTTCCAACCCGCTACCCCCAACGCCCATGAGCCTGGCGGCTTGACATAGGAGCATCAAGGAGACCCGGTGACGGTGCACCCGTTCATCGAGGCGGAGAAGACCGCAGGTCACAACGTCAAGCGTGCGTGTGAACTGCTCGAGGTCTTCCGAGCCGCCTTCTACGCCCGCCGCACCGGCACCCCGGGACCCCGTGCAGTGCGGGACGCCGAGCTGACGCAGCAGATCACGGCCGTGCACGAGCAGTCCCGCGGAACCTATGGGGCCCCGCGCGTTCACGCCGTTCTCCAGCGCGAGGGCATCGGCTGCGGACGCCGCAGGGTGGCCCGGCTCATGCGCCTGGCCGGACTGGCCGGCCGGCACCGCAGACGCCGGCACCGCACCATCATCCCCGACCCGCACGCGGCCACCCGCCCCGACCTGGTCCTGCGCGACTTCCAGCCCGACCCGGCCGCAGTCGACACCCGCTGGTGCGGCGACATCACCTACATCGCCACCGAGGAGGGCTGGCTCTACCTGGCCACCGTCATCGACATCGCCTCCCGCCGGGTCGTCGGCTGGGCCACCGCCGACCTACCCGTCAGTTCCTTCATCCACCCCGCCGGCCTGCCCATCACACCTCCGCAGTCGAGGTGTTGCAACGACCGGTTGAATCCACCCTGCGACCCGCGATCGGTGTGCAGTATGCACCCGGCAACGCTTTCCTGACGGGCTACGGCGTTGTTCAGGGCGTTCACGGTCAGGCGGGACTTCA
>NZ_JBSFLB010000069.1:0-17358 GCF_053598835.1 Streptomyces sp. NPDC001070 | reverse complement strand
ACCTGGCACATCGTCCCGGCCACCGCATAAAGGAAAGGGCCGCCCGGCCTCCGGCCGGGCGGCCCCACAACAAGATTTTCAGCAGTCTTCTAGCCGAGCCCTACAGCCAGCCGTTGCGGCGCAGGATGCGGTGGATGGCGAAGCAGATCCCGCCGATGGCGACCAGCACCATCGGGTAGCCGAACCTCCAGCGCAGCTCCGGCATGTAGTCGAAGTTCATGCCGTACACGCCGCAGATCATGGTCGGGACGGCGATGATCGCCGCCCATGAGGTGATCTTGCGCATGTCCTCGTTCTGCGCGACCGCCGCCTGCGCGAGGTTGGCCTGCAGGATGGAGTTGAGCAGGTCGTCGAAGCCGACCACCATCTCGTGGACGCGGGCGACGTGGTCGGCGACGTCCCGGAAGTACTTCTGGATCTCCGGGTCCACCACGCGCATCGGCCGCTCGCTGAGCATCTGCATCGGGCGCAGCAGCGGGGAGACCGCCCGCTTGAACTCCAGTACCTCGCGCTTGAGCTGGTAGATGCGTCCGGCGTCGGTGGCGCGCGGGGACTTGCCCTGGGCGGAGAAGACGTCGATCTCCACCTCGTCGATGTCGTCCTGGACGGCCTCGCTGACCGCCAGGTAGTCGTCGACGACCTGGTCGGCGATGGCGTGCAGCACGGCGGAGGGACCCTTGGCCAGCAGCTCGGGGTCGTCCTCCAGGCGGTGCCGCAGCGCGCGCAGCGAGCCGTGGCCGCCGTGCCGGACGGTGATGACGAAGTGCCGGCCGGTGAAGACCATCACCTCGCCGCTCTCCACCACCTCGCTGGTGGCGGTGAGTTCGGCGTGCTCGACGTAGCGGATGGTCTTGAAGACCATGAAGAGCGTGTCGTCGTACCGCTCCAGCTTGGGCCGCTGGTGGGCGTGGACGGCGTCCTCCACGGCCAGCGGGTGCAGTCCGAAGACTTCGGCGATCTCGGAGAACTCCCGCTCCGAGGGCTCGTGGAGACCGATCCAGACGAAGCCCTCGTCGCCGTCGCTCACCTTCTCCAGGGCCTCGCGGGGCGAGATGTGGTCGCTGCCGCGACGGCCGTCGCGGTAGACGGCGCAGTCCACGACCGAGCTGGGCGTGGCGGACGAGGTGCGGGAGCGGTCCGGGCCGTAGTCGTACGACGTGCTGCTTTTGCGCAGGGCGGGGCGGACGACTGCGCGCAGGTCGCGGATCATCGACATGGCAAGCTCCTTCGCGGACTGGCCGGGCTGAAATGCGGATCAGGGCAGGGTGATCACCGTTGATCACTGCGCAGTTCAGGGAGCTCTTCCGGAAGCGGCGGGGCAGACCCGGGCAGGCCTTGGGGCGGGCATGAGGCGGCGTCACGCGCTCGTGCTCGCGGAAATTCCGAGAATCCTCGTCGGTTCCGTGATTCTTTGGTTTCACGCCCGGGTGACCGGGTACGGAACGCGGGGGATCAGGAGAGTTGCCGGGCGGAAGAGCTGCCGGTACTGCACGGTCGACTAGGATCCATCGCAGCCCCACCTCCTCCGGCCGATCCCCGCTGGGGGAAGATGTGCACGCCTTTACCGGCGTAGCCGACGGCCCACCTTATCAGGCGGCTCCGGCGCGAAGCCGTGGCTTTGCACGTTCCATACGCGCTCTATGCTCACTTCATGGTCGACGTACTGGGGCTCGTTGAGGCGCGACTGCGCATGGCCTTCGGTGAACCGGACGCCCGCGCGGCGGTCACCTTCCTCGGCACCGAGCGGATCGAGGTGCTGCGTTTCCGCGACGGCGAGCTGCTGCGTTACGTCACCCTGGGGATGTCCCGCGCGCCGATGAACGACCCCGTCGCCGTCGTGGCGGACCCCGTGCGCGGCCCGCGCGCCGAGCTTGTGATCACCTTGCGCGGCGGTCGCGGCGCCGACACGGACAAGGTGCTGCGGCCGCTCGCCGTGCTGGCCGCCAGCCCCCAGGTCGAGGGCGTCGTCATCGCCCCCGGGAACTCGCTCGACGTGGGCGAACCCCTGTGGCCCGGCGCGGCGTTCTCCGCCGTCCTGGTCGCCGAGCCCGGCGGCCTGGTGGAGGACCTCGAACTCGACGAGCCGATGGACCCGGTCAGCTTCTTCCCCCTCCTGCCGATGACGGCGAACGAGGCGGCCTGGAAGCGGGTGCGGGGCGCGGCGGCGCTGCAGGAACGGTGGCTGCAGGCCGGCACGGACCTGCGTGACCCGCTGCGCGCGGCGGTCCCGCTGACCGACTGAGCGCCGGCGGTTCGTGACGTCCGTTCAGCGGTCCTCGCGCGGGCCGACGCGGACGGCCGGATCGAGGCACCAGGCCAGGGCGGACGGCCAGCTCCCGTAACCCGCGGTCAGGTCGAGATGGGCCCCGCCGGGCACCACGTCGGTGTCGAGGTCCAGCGGCGCACCGTACTCACCGGCCGCGCCGCCGGGGCAGTACGGGTCGTCGTCCCCGGCCACCAGCCGGATCACCGGCGCGGCGGCGCGCAGCCGCGCCCCCGTGACGCCGGGCGCAGCGAAGCCGGCGACCTCCTCGTACCCGGCGATCACCGCATCGCCCGGCGGCGCCACCAGCAGCACCCGGTCGGCCCGGACGCCACCGCGTGCAGCCGCGTGCAGCCGCAGCAGGACGGCGAGGCTGTGGCAGACGACGACCAGCTCACGTTCCGGGGCGTCCCGTTCCGCGTCGAGGAGGGCGTGCAGCCGGCCGAGCCAGGTCTCCAGGTCCGGGCGGTCGGGGTCGGGGAGCTGCGGATAGACCACATGGTGGCCGCGGGCGGTCGGTTCACCCGCGAGCAGGCGCTGCCAGTGGCCCTCGGGCCGGCGGTTCTGCCAGCCGTGGAGGATCAGGAAGGTGTGTGCGGTCGCGTCCATGGCGACGATCATCGGCCGCGCCGCCGCCGTGGTCCATACGGTGTACGGGTGCCGGACGGCCGGCGAGGCGCCCGGCCGCCGCCAGTGAGCCGAGGGGGCCCTGCGGCAGGGGGACGGGCACCGGCGGCCGGCGGGGAAAGGTGCAGTGCGCAACTACGCCACGCGGCGAACTCGGACGGGTGATCGTCCTTGACGCGGGCACGCCGCCGGAGGACCGTGGGGCGTTATGAGGGGCGAACCCAGTTGCCCGAAGTGCGGTGGCCGGGTCCGGGCGCCCGGGCTCTTCGCGGATACCTGGCAGTGCGACGAGCACGGCGCCGTGTATCCGTTGCAGCCTGTCGTGCCGCCGAGTGTGGAAGCCCTCGGCGTGGTCGTGAGCCGCTCGCGCGTTCCGGTCTGGATGCCCTGGCCGCTGCCGGTCGGCTGGCTGTTCACCGGGGTCGTGTCGGCCGGGGACGACCGCAGCGGCGGACGGGCCACGGCGGTCGCGTGCTCGGGACCGGGGCCGCTCGGCGGGCAGGGCGAGATGGTGCTGGTGGCGGAGGAGCTCGGGGTCGGGCTCGGGGCGCGATTCGCCGGGATCCCGGGACCGGACCCCGGTCCCCAGATGTGCGTCGGCAAGCCGCCGGCCGCAAAGGTGATCGCCGCCGGGCGGCCGACCGGCCTGTGGCACGTGAACGGGACGCCCCCGGACCGCGCGGTCTTCGCGGGTGAATCGTTCGGGCTGTGGCTGTGGGCGATCGTCTGGCCGGAGGAGTCGGGTCTGCTCATGTACGACGAGCTGATACTGACCGATCTGCGCGAGGCCGGCGCCGAAGTCGATCTCGTTCCGTGCGGGGCGCTCTCCCCTCGGTTGCTCTCCTGAGATTCAGAGGTTGGCCGGGCAGTTATCCTGGTAATCGCAACCCCTGAATCTGCCCGAGCAACGAGCGTCCTGGAGTGACCCGAGTGCGAATCGACCTGCACACCCACTCCACGGCCTCGGACGGCACGGACACCCCCGCCGAACTGATGCGCGGGGCGGCCGCCGCCGGGCTGGACGTCCTCGCCCTCACCGACCACGACACGGTCGGCGGCTACGCCGAGGCCGAGAAGGCGCTGGCCGAGCTGCACGCCTCCGGCGCCAGGGCTCCGGTCCTGGTCACCGGCGCCGAACTCTCCTGCCGCATCGACGGGGTGGGCCTGCACCTGCTCGCCTACCTCTTCGACCCCCAGGAGCCGGAGCTGTACCGGGAGCGCGAACTCGTGCGCGACGACCGGGTGCCCCGTGCGAAGGCCATGGTCGCCCGGCTCCGCGAGCACGGTGTGCCGGTGGAGTGGGAACGGGTCGCCGAGATCGCCGGCGACGGCGCCGTGGGCCGGCCGCACATCGCCCAGGCCCTCATCGAGGCGGGGCTGGTGGACAGCATCGCCGAGGCGTTCACGCCCGAGTGGATCGGGCCGGGCGGGCGCGCCTACGTCGAGAAGCACGAACTCGACCCCTTCGAGGCGATCCGGCTCGTCAAGAACGCGGGCGGGGTGACGGTCTTCGCCCATCCCGCCGCCGTCAAGCGCGGCACGTGCGTGCCCGAGAGCGTCATCCACGAACTGGCCGCGGCCGGACTGGACGGCATCGAGGTCGACCACATGGACCACGACGAGCCCGCCCGTGCCCACTTGCGCGCCCTCGCCGCGGAACTGGGGCTGCTCACCACCGGGTCCAGTGACTACCACGGCACCCGCAAGACCGTCCGGCTCGGCGAGTACACCACCGACCCCGACGTCTACCGAGAGATCGTCCGCCGGGCCACCGGCGCGGCGCCGATCACCACCCCGTAACCGCACCCCCCCGCAAGGCCCATGGATCTGTTCTCCCTGACCATGTTCGGGTCGGTCTTCGTCACGCTTTTCGTGATCATGGACCCGCCCGGCATCACCCCGATCTTCCTCGCCCTCACCTCCGGCCGCGCGGCCAAGGTCCAGCGCCGCATGGCCTGGCAGGCCGCCGCCGTCGCGCTGGGCGTCATCACCGTCTTCGGCATCTGCGGCCAGCAGATCCTGGACTACCTGCACGTCTCCGTGCCGGCGCTGATGATCGCCGGCGGTCTGCTCCTGCTGCTCATCGCGCTCGACCTGCTCACCGGCAAGGCGGACGAGCCCACCCAGACCAAGGACGTCAACGTCGCGCTGGTGCCGCTCGGCATGCCGCTGCTCGCCGGTCCGGGCGCGATCGTGACGGTGATCCTCGCGGTGCAGCGCGCGCACGGCTTCGCGGAACAGCTGTCCGTGTGGGTCGCCATCGCCGCGATGCACGTCGTGCTGTGGCTGACGATGCGTTACTCGCTGGTCATCATCCGGCTGATCAAGGACGGCGGCGTGCTGCTGGTCACCCGGCTCTCCGGCATGCTGCTCTCGGTGATCGCGGTGCAGCAGATCGCCAACGGCGTCTTCGGCTTCATCCGCGGCGAGGGCTGACGGACCGTCGGGAAATCCGGACACGACAAGGGCCCCGTACCGAGGTGTACGGGGCCCTTCGGGCTTGTGGCGTCCGGCCGTACGGCCATGCCGGGGTGACGGGGCCTTACTCGGCCGGGCGGATGTAGATGCGCTGGCCGATCGCGGCGGCCTGCTGAACGATCTGGTCGACGGAGGCGGCGTCCACGACCGTGCAGTCGACGGCGCGACCGTCCTGGTCGTTGAGGCGCATGATCTTGAAGCGCATGGTCTTCACGGCTTCTCCCTTCGTCCGGGCACTCCTCCATTGGAGTACGGGGCTGCTTCGCAGCCGTTACCTGCCGGGGTCTTTCATGTATCAACAACAGTTGCCCCCGCGAAAACCTTCCCTGTCCTAAAGAAAATTTTTCCTACGCATCTACTGGCGGGTAGCCACCGGTACCGGCGGTCCTGGTTCCGGTTGTGTGTGCGGACGGAAGCGCCGGACAATGTGATCTCTATGAACGACGACGCCCTTTCCGCCATCGCCGCCGGCATCGAGCGCACGAACGAGCTCCTGCAGCGGGTGCTCGCCGAGGTCGCCACGACCCCGGCGACCCACGCCGTGTTCGTGGACGCCGGGTACGTGTACGCCGCGGCCGGTCGCCTCGTCGCGGGCACCGAGGACCGGAGGGCCTTCGAACTCGACGCCGAGGGCATCATCGAGGCCTTCATCGACCGGGCGCGCACCCTCTTCGCCGACAGCCGGCTGCTCCGGGTCTACTGGTACGACGGGGCCCGCCGCCGCATCCACACCGCCGAGCAGGAACGCATCGCCGAGCTGCCGGACGTCAAAGTGCGGCTCGGCAACCTCAACGCCAGCCGGCAGCAGAAGGGCGTCGACTCCCTCATCCGCAGCGACCTGGAGTCACTGGCCCGGCACCGTGCCATCAGCGACGCCGTCCTCATCGGCGGCGACGAGGACCTGGTGTCCGCGGTCGAGGCCGCGCAAGGGTACGGCGCCCGCGTCCACCTGTGGGGCATCGAGGCCGCCGACGGCCGCAACCAGGCCGACCCCCTGCTGTGGGAGGTCGACAGCCTGCGCACCCTCGACCTCGACTTCTGCAAGCCGTACATCACCCGGCGCACGACCCCCGTCTACGGCGACGCGCCGATCCCCACCGGGCCCATCCCGACGCGGGAGGACGTCCACTTCGTCGGGGCCCGCGTCGCCTCGCAGTGGCTGGCGACGCGCGGTCGCGACTCCCTGGCCGAGCTGCTGCCCGGTCACCCCTACCTGCCGCCCGCCTTCGACCAGGAGCTGCTCGTCGAGGCCGAGGGGATGCTCAACATCTCGCTGCGCGGCCACGCCGACCTGCGGCGCGTGCTGCGCGACGGCTTCTGGGAGCACCTGCAGGCGCGACTGTAGCGGGGCGTTCAGCCCCAGAAGCCGGCCAGGGCCCGTGCGGTGGGAGCCGGCCGCTCGGCGTTGGGGGAGTGCTCGGCGCCCTCGATCACGACGCGCCGGGCACCGAGGCGCTCGGCCATCGCGTCCAGCCACGGGACGGGCCAGGCGTAGTCCACCGCGCCCGAGACCACCAGCTTCGGCAGCGGCACCGCCGCGAGCTCCGCCACCCGGTCCGGCTCCTCGATCAGCTGCCTGCCGGTGGTGATCAACTGCTCGGGCACCGTCGCCAGCCAGCGGCGGTGGAGGAATTCGTCGACCTCGCCCGCCGGATTCGGGGCGCCCGGGGTGGCCGCCGTCTCCGCTGCGCCTGCCGTGTTTTCGAGGTCCTCTGCGTCGAGCTCGCGCATCGCCCGCCACACGCCCTCCATGTCCATCGCGGACAGCGCCTCCAGCAGCAGCTTCGTACGGGCCTGCTGGGCCGGCTCGATGGCGGCCGGGCCGGAGCTCATGAGGGTGAGCGAAGCCCAGGGGAGGGCCTCGCCGTCCTCGTGGGCGGCCAGCACGGCGGCGCGGACGACCAGGCCGCCCATCGAGTGCCCCAGCAGATGCACCGGCTCACCGGCCGGAGTGCCGAGCGCGGCGGTCTGCGCGGCCACGTCGGCGGCCAGCTCGGCCTGCGCGTACGCGCCCTCGTCGCGCGGGCCGGGTGACTCGTGCTGACCCCGGCCGTCCACCGCGACGGTGCGGTAGCCGGCGGCCGCGAGCGGTCCGAGCAGGGCGAGGAAGTCCTCCTTGCTCCCCGTGAAGCCGGGGACCAGCAGGGCCGTGCCGCGCCGGGGGGTGCCGGCCGGCGGGACGGCGTCCAGCACGGCGAAGGCACCGCGGGCCGTCTCCAGGGCGTACGCGGTGGCGTTCTCGGGCAACGTCAGGAACGGCGGTCGGCTCATGCGCCGAGGCTAACCGTGCCGGGTTTCCGCCACACGACGTGGTCCCCGACCTCCGGCACCGCCTGAGCGCTCCGCGCACCGCTCGTGGGCGCCCCGCGGGGGACGCCGACGGCCGGGCGCCCCTTGCGAGGGGCGCCCGGCCGTTGCGTGGTGCGGGTGGTGCGTCAGCTGGTGGCGTCGTCGGCCGGCTTGGCCGACCGCGTGCGGCGACGCCGGCGGACGGTCTTGGCCGCGCCCTCGTCCTCGCCCCCGGCAGGAGCCGCTTCCGCGGCCGCCGGGGCCTCCGCACCGGCGATGGCGACGGCCCGGGTACGGCGGCGGCGCGAGGCCGGGGCCTCCTCCGCCGCCTCCTGGGCCGTGGTCACGGTCTCGGCGTTCGCGGCGCCCGCGCGGGTGCGGCGCCGGCGACGCGGCGCCGGGGCCTCGGTCGCCGGGGCCTCGACGGTCTCCACGACCGCCTCCGCCTCGGCGGACGCGGCGCCGACCGACTGCCCGCCGCGGGTGCGGCGGCGCTGGCGCGGCGTACGGGTGCGTGCCGGGCGCTCCTCCTGCTCGGCCGACGCGGCCGGGCCGGACTTGCGGCCGCCACGACCGCGGCCGCGGCCGCCGGTCTCGCCGAGGTCCTCGATCTCCTCCGCGTCGAGCCCGGCGCGGGTGCGCTCCGCGCGCGGCAGGACGCCCTTCGTGCCCTCGGGGATGCCGAGCAGCTCGTAGAGGTGGCTCGAGGTGGAGTAGGTCTCCTCGGGGGCGTTGAACGGCAGGTCGAGCGCCTTGTTGATCAGCTGCCAGCGCGGGATGTCGTCCCAGTCGACCAGCGTGATCGCCGTGCCGGACGCGCCCGCGCGGCCGGTGCGGCCGATGCGGTGGAGGTAGGTCTTCTCGTCCTCCGGCGTCTGGTAGTTGATCACGTGCGTGACGCCCTCGACGTCGATGCCGCGTGCGGCGACGTCCGTGCAGACGAGGACGTCGACCTTGCCGTTGCGGAAGGCGCGCAGCGCCTGCTCGCGGGCACCCTGGCCGAGGTCGCCGTGGACGGCGCCGGAGGCGAAGCCGCGGCGCTCGAGCTGCTCGGCGACGTCGGCGGCGGTGCGCTTGGTGCGGCAGAAGATCATCGCCAGGCCGCGGCCCTCGGCCTGGAGGACCCGGGCGACGAGTTCGGGCTTGTCCAGCGAGTGGGCGCGGAAGACGTGCTGGGTGATGTTGGCGACGGTCGCGCCCTCGTCGTCCGGCGACGTGGCGCGGATGTGCGTGGGCTGCGACATGTAGCGCCGGGCGAGGCCGATGACGGCACCCGGCATCGTCGCGGAGAAGAGCATCGTCTGCCGCTTGGCCGGCAGCATCTCGATGATCTTCTCGACGTCGGGGAGGAAGCCCAGGTCGAGCATCTCGTCGGCCTCGTCGAGGACGAGCGCGCGGACGTGGCGCAGGTTGAGCTTCTTCTGGCCCGCCAGGTCCAGCAGCCGGCCCGGGGTGCCGACGATCACGTCGACGCCCTTCTTGAGCGCCTCGACCTGCGGCTCGTAGGCGCGGCCGCCGTAGATCGCCAGGACGCGGACGTTGCGCACCTTGCCGGCGGTGAGCAGGTCGTTGGTGACCTGCGTGCACAGCTCGCGGGTGGGGACGATGACCAGCGCCTGCGGCCCGTCGACGACGTCCTCGGGCTTGGCGCGCCCGGCCTCGACGTCGACCGGGACGACGACCCGCTCCAGGAGCGGGAGGCCGAAGCCCAGGGTCTTGCCGGTGCCGGTCTTGGCCTGGCCGATGACGTCGTTGCCCGCGAGCGCGACGGGGAGCGTCATCTCCTGGATCGGGAAGGGAGCGGTGATGCCGACGGCCTCGAGGGCCTCGGCGGTCTCGGGGAGGATCCCCAGATCGCGGAAAGTCGTGGTGGTGGTCAGGATGCTGCCTCTTCTGTTGGGACGCGGCGCCGAGCGGTGTCCGGGGAGGGTCGGGCGCAAGGAACTGCGCTGACCGCGCGGAGTGTCGTCCGGCCGTGGGTGGCCGAGGTGCGCGGGACCTCTGCCCTCGTGCGCGCCGCGAATCTGTCCCCCTCCCCATGTGAGGAGGGCGGTCGGTAGGAGCCGATCGGGCCACCGACCGGGCATCCATTCATGCGTGACCCGCCGGGTCACCTGGCGGGTCCATATCACTGTACCCCGGAATCACGCACCCGCGGCGGATGGATTTTCCGGTACGTGAAACGGATCACGTGGCGGCTTCCGCGCGGCGGCGCCGTACGGGATGGTTGCCGCGCTGGTGGGGTTGGCTATTGTGCGCAACATGGAGACGCCTGAGACCCCCGCCGAGACCCCCGCCGAGACGACCATCGCCGCCAAGGACTGGGCCGCCGCGTCTGCGGACCCGCAGTACCGCGCGGCGGTCGTGGACCTGCTCGGGGCACTCGCGTACGGCGAGCTGGCCGCCTTCGAGCGGCTCGCGGAGGACGCGAAGCTCGCGCCGTCCCTGGAGGACAAGGCGGAGCTCGCGGCGATGGCGTCCGCCGAGTTCCACCACTTCGAGCAGCTCCGCGCCCGGCTCACCGCCATCGAGGCCGACCCGACCGCGGCGATGGAGCCCTTCGCCGCCGCTCTGGACGAGTTCCACCGCCAGACCGCGCCGTCGGACTGGCTGGAGGGCCTGGTCAAGGCGTACGTCGGCGACTCCATCGCGTCCGACTTCTACCGCGAGGTCGCCGCCCGGCTCGACGCCGACACCCGCGAGCTGGTGCTGGCGGTGCTGGACGACACCGGCCACGCGTCCTTCGCGGTGGAGAAGGTGCGCTCCGCCATCGAGGCCGAGCCCCGGGTGGGCGGGCGGCTCGCGCTGTGGGCGCGCCGGCTGATGGGCGAGGCGCTGTCGCAGGCGCAGCGGGTCGTGGCGGACCGCGACGCGCTCAGCACGATGCTGGTCGGCGGGGTCGCCGACGGCTTCGACCTCGCGGAGGTCGGCCGGATGTTCACGCGCATCACCGAGGCCCACACCAAGCGCATGGCGGCGCTGGGGCTGTCCGCCTAGACCTGTCGCCACATCGGCTCCCCCACCTTCGCCGGGAGGTGCTCCCACCGCCCGGAGGCCGGCCCCGCGGCTCCCCCCAGCTCCGCTGGGGGCGCCCCGGATGCGGGGCATCGCTGGGCGGAGAGTCGTCCTCGCCGTGGGCTGCTCGGACGATTCGACAACGCGGCGTGGGGATACCCCGGCCGAAGGCCGGGGGAGGGGATGCGACGACAGGCTGCAGGCGCCGCACGGCGCCCGCGCGGCCGGGCGCCCCCGGCTCAGGCGGTCCGCGGGGACCGGCGGGTGCTCCGCGGCGGGCGGACCAGCAGCGAGAGCAGGGCGGCCGCCACCCCCACCGACGTGGCGAGGTTGACCAGGAACTGGTCCGGGCCGAGGACGGTACGGGCGATGAGGCCCCCCACGAGGGCGGCTACCGGTCCTGTGGCGAGCACGAGCCTGGCCGCGGGAAGGCGGCGGCGGGGGACCAGCCGGGTCGCGGCGTACGCGACGGCCAGTCCGACGGCGGCGAACGCGATCGATTCCCACAGCATTGTGGCGGCCCCTCCCGGAGGACTTCGGTCGCACGGGTCCTACCCCGCGGGGCCGGAGCGCGAAACGGCGGGTCACCCCATTCGAGGGTGACCCGCCGTGCGTGTCTCCGGTCCGGGAGCGGCGCCGGCTACAGCTGCGCGCCGAAGCCCACCCGGCGCGTCGCCGGCTCGCCGATCTCGACGTAGGCCAGCCGGTCGGCCGGCACGAGCACGCGCTTGCCGTGCTCGTCGGTGAGGCTGAGCAGCTTGCCGGTGCCGGTGAGCGCCTCGGCGACGGCCTTCTCGACCTCCTCGGCCGTCTGCGCGCTCTCGATGATGATCTCGCGCGGCGCGTGCTGCACGCCGATCTTGACCTCCACGGCTTTCGTCCCTCCGAACGGTCTGCGGTGTGCGCGGTTGGAAATCGCGCCGTACGCAGGACACATTAGCCGCGCCCGGCACTCGGGCACCGGCCGACGGGCACGCCTAGAGCGAACAGCCTTCGAGCGGAGCGGTCAGTGCTCGGCGCCGTGCAGCGGGAAGCCGGCGATGCCGCGCCACGCCAGGGACGTCAGCAGCTGCACCGCGGTCTCGCGGGGCATGGAGCTGCCGCTGGAGAGCCAGTAACGCGCCACGACCTGCGAGACGCCGCCCAGACCGACCGCCAGCAGCATGGACTGCTCGGTGGCCAGCCCCGTGTCCTCGGCGATGACCTCGCAGATCGCCTCGGCGCACTGGAGCGCCACCTTGTCGACGCGCTCGCGGACCGCCGGCTCGTTGGTCAGGTCGGACTCGAAGACCAGGCGGAAGGCGCCGCCCTCGTCCTCCACGTACGCGAAGTACGCGTCCATGGTCGCCGCCACGCGCTGCTTGTTGTCGGTGGTGGAGGCCAGGGCGGTGCGCACGGCGTCCAGCAGGGCCTCGCAGTGCTGGTCCAGAAGGGCCAGGTAGAGCTCGAGCTTGCCGGGGAAGTGCTGGTAGAGGACGGGCTTGCTGACGCCCGCACGCTCGGCGATGTCGTCCATCGCGGCAGCGTGGTAGCCCTGGGCGACGAACACCTCCTGGGCCGCGCCCAGCAGCTGGTTTCTCCGGGCCCGGCGCGGCAGGCGTGTGCCGCGAGGGCGCGCCTCAGTCTGCTCGATGGCTGTCACGCCGCCTCCCAAGTGATGTCGTTCTGCGCTGCGGGTGCCATCGTACTTTTCGGTAGCGGGGGCATGCGCTGTGCGAACGCACATTCTCACCAAGTGGAACTCAGCGGTAGTCGTCCTCGTCCAGCTCCACCACCCTGCGCTGCTCCGCGACGTCCGCCGGGTCGGCGTCGTCCGGACGTTCGGTGATCGGGACATCGCGGTGCTGCAGCAGTTCGAGGTGTTGTTCGGCGATGTCCGCCTCGGGGGCTTCGATGTCGGCCTCGGCGTCCTCCAGGTCGTCGATGACGTCATCGTCAAAGGTCTCCATGTCGTCGGACACGGGCACCTCCCATCCGATCCTGTACGGCCGGTCCCCCGCTGTTCCCACTCTCCCCCTCTTTCCCCTTTTGCGAGCGTAGGAGACAGGGACGGGGCGTGCAGAGTGACAGGAGGGGCGGAAAATCCCCACGACGCGTGTGAGGGCGAACACACGAGCGCATGCGTGATCACCTCGTAACATTGCCCCATGTCCTCGACGGAGTCTCCCGAAGCCGCACTCGCCGCCGTGCCCGTACCGCCTTCGGGACCCAGAGCCGGGGACGGGGAAGCGGTTCGGGCCGTGACGTTGAGAGGCCTGACGCTGACAGTGCGATCGCGGGCGGAGCAGGCCGACGGGCTGCCGCCCGCGCTGTTCGTGCACGGCCTGGGCGGATCGTCCTCGAACTGGTCGGCGCTGATGCGGCTACTGGAGGACCGGGTGGCCTGCGAGGCCCTGGACCTGCCCGGCTTCGGCCACTCCCCGCCGCCGGACGACGGCAACTACTCGATCGGGGGGCACGCGCGCGCGGTCGTGCGCCTGCTGGAGGCTTCCGGGCGCGGGCCCGTGCACCTCTTCGGCAACTCGCTCGGCGGAGCCGTGGCCACCAAGGTCGCCGCGGCCCGGCCCGACCTCGTCCGCACCCTGACGCTGGTCTCGCCCGCCCTGCCGGAGGTGCCGCCGCAGCGCAGCGCCTGGCCGACCGGGATGCTCGGGCTGCCGGGCGTCCCCGCGCTGCTCACCCGTGCCACCCGGGACTGGCCCGCCGAGCGGCGCACCCAGCAACTGCTGTCGCTCTGCTACGGCGACCCGGCGAACGTCAGCGAGGAGGCCTTCGCCGAACACGCCTCGGAGTACGAGCGCCGGATGGCGCTGCCGTACTTCTGGGACGCGCTGTCCCGTTCGGCGCGCGGCATCGTCGACGCCTACACGCTCGGCGGCCAGCACAACCTTTGGCGGCAGGCCGAGCGGGTCCTCGCGCCGACCCTGCTGGTGTACGGAGGCCGGGACAAGCTGGTCTCCTTCCGGATGGCGTACCGTGCCGCCCGGACGTTCCGCGATTCGCGGCTGCTGACGCTCCCCGACAGCGGGCACGTCGCGATGATGGAGCACCCCGATGCGGTGGCGCGGGCCTTCCGCGAACTGCTGGACGCCACGGACGCGCGGACGGATCACTGACTTCATGGGCAGGCACAGCGCACCGGGCGGCCGTGACGGCCGCCGCGACGACGTACCGGGCATATCCGGGAACGGCGGCACCGGCCGCCGTCGGCGTTCCGGCCCGGCGACGACCATCCCGCCGCGCCCCGGTGGCCCGGGCCAGGCACCCGGCCCCTCCGTGCCGGGCGGCCGGGACGGCGGCTTCCACCCCGGCGACTCCGCGGCCGGCCACCACGACGTCCCGGGCCACTCCCACCCCGAGCACCGGGAGCACTCGGCCTGGGGCCGGGCCGGTTCCTGGGCCCCGCCCCGCACACCGCGCGGGAGCCGGCCCGCGGAGCTGGCGGACACCGCGCTCGGCACGGAGTACCCGGAGGACGACGACCCCCTCGACGCGGGCGTCTTCACCGCGCCCCGAATAGCCGGCTTCCCGCGTCCGCGCTCGGCGCCGGACGCGGGACCCCGGACCGTCCCCGGCCCGCGGCGGGATTTCGTCGCGGCCTTCGACGCCGCCTCGGGGACCGAGGAAGCCGGGGCACCCCAGGTGCCCGCCGAAGGGGCCGAGGAGACCGGGGAGCAACCCGAACAGCCCAAGAAGACCGTCAGGACTCGCGCCTTCTCCGGCGCGGCCGCCGCGGCCGTCGTGACGGTGCTGGCCGTCGTCGTGGCCGGCCAGGTCGCCGCCGGCGGCGAGAAGCGTCACTCGCCCGCCGCCGCGGGATCGAAGGGCAGCCGCGCCGCCGACGACTCCGCGTCCCGCTCCCAGGGCCGGGCGACCCCCTCCGCCTCGCCCTCCGCCGTCGCCGCCCCGCTCACCTACGACCAGGCGATGATCCGGCCCTATCCGCTCGACCAGGACCTCGCCCTGGCGGGGAAGTTCCAGACCGTGGGCGGCCACCAGAAGGCCCCGGGCAAGGGCAGGCTGCTGCGCGTACGGGTGGACGTCGAGAAGGGGCTGCCCCTGGACGGCCGGCTCTTCGCCGACGCCGTCTACAAGACGCTGAACGACAAACGGAGTTGGGCCCACGGCGGCGTCCGCACCTTCGAGCGGGTGTCATCCGGCTCCGCCGACGTCGTCATCACCCTGGCCAGTCCGGGCACCACGGCCGAGTGGTGCGCCAAGTCCGGTCTGGACACCACGGTTGACAATGTGTCATGTGACTCGGCGTCGACTTCGCGGACGATGGTCAACGCGTATCGCTGGGCCCAGGGCTCGGAGACCTACGGCCCCGACAGGATGCTCTCCTACCGCCAGATGCTGATCAACCACGAGGTCGGGCACCGGCTGGGCTACGGCCATGTGGTCTGCCCGAAGCAGGGCGCCCTCGCCCCGGTCATGATGCAGCAGACGAAGTTCCTGTCCCTCGGCGGCGTGACCTGCAAGCCGAACGCCTGGCCTTACCCCCGGGGCTAGGTTTTTTGACATCGAGCGATTAATCGTTCAATGTCTTTGGCATGCCGCACAGCCCCGCCACAGAAGCCGACGCCGCCATAGAGCTGGCGCTCATCGGCGTGGCCGGGCACAGCGTGGCCGACATCCTGTGTCGGTGCTCCACGGTGCCGGGCGCTTAAAGGACACACCCTTTCCCCGCCCCGGACCTCCCTGCCCGTGGGCGCAGTGCTCGACGCATGATCGATCCTTCACGGCCTCCTCAGACGAGGCCGTCGCCGCTGCCTGCGGGCCTTCCCCAGCCCCGCCCTCTCCATCTCGCAGCCGCGAAAGGGATCTTCGATGTCTCACCTGTCCGTCACACCCCGCCGCCTCGCCGCGGCAGCCGTCGTCCTGGCGATCACCGGTGGCGCCGCCGCGTGCGGCCCGGAGGGCGGCGGGGCCAAGGCGGCCGACGGCAAGCCGGCCAAGGGCGGCACGCTCTACGTCCTCAACCAGTCCCCGCAGGAGGACTTCGACCCGGCACGGCTGTACACCTCCGGCGGCGGCAACGTCCCCGGCCTGGTCTTCCGCACGCTGACAACCCGCAACCGCGAGAACGGCGCGGACGGCGCGAAGGTCGTCCCCGACCTCGCCACCGACACCGGCACGCCCGACAAGGACGCCACCGTCTGGACCTACCACCTCAAGGACGGCCTGAAGTACGAGGACGGCAGCCCGATCACCACCGCCGACATCAAGTACGGCATCGAGCGGTCCTTCGCGGCCGAGCTGTCCGGCGGCGCCCCCTACCTGCGCGACTGGCTGATCGGCGGCAAGGAGTACCAGGGCCCGTACAAGGACAAGGGCGGCCTGGACTCCATCGAGACCCCGGACACGAAGACCATCGTCTTCCACCTGAACAAGCCCGAGGGCGACTTCCCGTTCCTGGCCACCCAGACCTCCTTCGCCCCCGTGCCGAAGGCCAAGGACACCGGAACCAAGTACGAGAACCACCCGTTCTCCTCGGGCCCCTACAAGGTCGTCAGCAACGAGAACGACGGCGAGCACCTCGTCCTGGAGCGCAACACCCACTGGGACCCGAAGACCGACGAGGAGCGCAAGGCCTACCCGGACCGCATCGACGTCCAGTCCGGCCTCGACGCCGCCGTGATCAACCAGCGGCTGTCCAGCGGCTCCGGCAAGGACGCGGCCGCCGTCACCACCGACACCAACCTCACCGCCGCCGAGCTGGCGAAGATCACCGGTGACAAGGAGCTCGCGGGCCGCGTCGGCACCGGCCACTTCGGCTACACCGACTACATCTCCTTCAACCCGAAGGTGAAGCCGTTCGACAACCCCAAGGTGCGCCAGGCGATCTCCTACGCGGTCGACCGCAGCACCGTCGTCAACGCGCTCGGCGGCTCCTCGCTCGCCGAGCCGGCCACCACCTTCCTGCCCGCGCAGGAGTCCTTCGGCTACACCCCGTACGACGCGTTCCCGGCCGGCAAGAGCGGTGACGCCGCCAAGGCCAAGGAGCTGCTGAAGGAAGCCGGTTACCCCAAGGGCCTGACCGTCACGCTGACCCACGACAGCAGCGGCGGCGACGAGCAGGGCCCCGAGGTCGCCACCGCCCTGCAGGACGCCCTGAAGAAGGCCGGCATCACCGTCAAGCTCGAGGGCCTGGAGTCCAGCGCCTACAGCGAGAAGATCCACGGCATCAGGACCGAGCCGGGCTTCTTCCTCGCCGGATGGGGTGCCGACTGGCCGTCCGGCGGGCCCTTCCTGGCTCCGATCTTCGACGGCCGGCAGATCGTCAGGGACGGCTACAACTTCAACAACGCCCAGCTGGACGACCCGGCCGTGAACAAGGAGATCGACGAGATCAACAAGCTCACCGACCTCAAGGCCGCCGCCGTGCGCTGGGGCGCCCTCGACAAGAAGATCGGCGAGCAGGCGCTGACCGTGCCGCTGGTGCACCCGGTCTACAAGCGCCTGTACGGCAAGGACGTCAAGAACGTCGTCATCAGCGACTGGACCGGCGTCCTCGACGTCTCGCAGGTCGCGGTCAAGTGACCACCACCGACGTGCTCGCCGCGCCCGGCGCGGCCTCGGACACCCCCGAGGCCGCGCCGGGCGCCCGGCAGCTCTGGCGGCGGCTGCGCGCCCTCGGCTACGAGACGGCCGTCAACGCCACCGGCCGGTGGAACGGTGTCGCC
>NZ_JBSFLB010000068.1:0-17478 GCF_053598835.1 Streptomyces sp. NPDC001070 | reverse complement strand
GAGGCCGCCTCCACCGCCGAGCCGCCCCGCAATCGGTGCGGGAGCAGATTGCGCTGGAGCGCCAGGGCGGCGGCGTGCTCGCGGGCGTACTGGCGTGCGTTGTCCAACGACAGCGCGGCACGGCTGACGAGCTCTTCGGCCAGGAGCAGATCGTTCTCCTGGAACGGCACGGGGTCCTTGGTGCGGATGAACAGAACCACGCCCAGCAGGGCACGCCGCACGCGGATGGGGACGACCATCAGCGAGTGCATGCCGTTCTCGTGGACCATCCGCGTCAGTTCCCGGTCCTGGCCGATCCACATGCCGGGAGCGGCGTCCAGGATCGGCTCCAGGTGGGACCTCCCGGTGCGCAGGATGTCGGTGAGGGGTGAGGCGGGCGGCACAAGGACCCGCTCACCGCGCGTCCATGGGGACTCCGGCACCTCTCGGTGGATCGAGGCCAGACCGGCACGACGGAAGACGGGGAGGCGCTCGCCCGTCGTGCCGATGCGGACCGGCGGCCCCTCGCCGAACGGCACCGACTGCTCCAGGTCGACGGCGACGTAGTCGGCGAGCAGGGGCACGGCGAGGTCGGCCAGCTCCTGGCTGGTCTGCGTCACGTCCAGGGTGCCGCCAAGGCGCGTACCGGCCTCACTGAGGACGGCGAGACGCTCGCGCGCCCGCCGGCTCTCCGCGACGTCCACGCTGATGACGCACACCCCCAGCGCTCGGCCGTCGGCGCCCTGGAGGCAGTGGAACGAGGCCGCGAACGGGTGGTTCCGGCCCAGACTCGACGGCAGCCAGGTCCGGTACTCGTGGACCTTGGTGATACCGCTGTGAAGCACCTGCCGCATCACGGCCTCGAGTGCCTCGGCCTTGGCACCGGGCAGCGCATCGGTGAACCGGCGTCCGAGGCGCCGGTCGGGGGAGATGCCGTCGTGGCTCTCCATCGCGTCGTTCACCCCGATGCACCGCAGCTGCCGGTCGCGGACGACGATGCCGATCGGCGCGCGGGTGAGAACCGGACCCCGCACCGACCCGTTCATCGCCTCCCCGGGCAGCACGCCGAGGTCGGTCACGGACGCGAGCCACCGCGCTGTTCCGTCCTGCCCCCGCAGCATCGAGATCCGCAGGCTGACGTCGAGCGCGCGGCCGTCCCTGTGGCGCACCGCCGTCGTGCCCGCCCACCCGTTCCGGGCACGGCATCGCTCGACGAAGGCCGAGGTCGTCGGCGCCTCCCCGAAGGCCGGCAGTACGAGTGAGGCGGAACGGCCCACCACGTCCATGGCGGAGTGCCCGACAAGCTCCTCGGCGGCCTGCGTCCATCCGACGACCGTCCCTTGATCGTCGAGCATCGCGATCGCCGACTCGGTCAGCTCGGACGTGTTCATCTGCTTACCGAGTGTCACCGCGTCAGTGCTGGTCATCGGGTTCCTGTCCTCGGGTAGGTGGAGGGGAGGGGGGTGGTATGCGGTGCGGGAAGCCGATGCGCGGACGGTGTGCCCGCTTCTGTGCCTGCGCCTGCGGCCGGCGGGGTCATGGGCGCGATGGGGCATCGGTTCGAGTGATTTGCACCATTTGATAGGGATGACCGGGCGGTCCTGTGATCTGTGACAACGCGGCCGTTCCGGCGGAGCGGACCTCGCAAGGGCAGGGCTGCACTTTCCGTCCCGGCGCACCCTCGGCCGTGCTGTGCGTCAACCTCGACCGGACCCCGCTGGAGCAGGCGCCCTCGGTGCTCGCCGCGTTCGCCGCGCCCACCCCGCCGCGCCCACCCCGCCGCGCCCCGAGCCGCTCTTCGAGCAGGACCGGACCGAACACGTGCAGCGGATCGTCGGGTCGTGCACCCGCGACCGCGGCTGCCCGGTGGAACGCCTCGGCCGCGACGACCGCCTCGCGATCCTCGAAGAACTCGACCAGGCAGGCGTGTTCGCGCTGCGCCGCCCGGCGCCCTGCTCGCCGGCCCGCCCCCTCGTCCGGACGCCGCCGTCACCATCGCCGACCTCACCGGCGTCGGCGCCCTCGACGCCGCCCACGGTTCGGCGGTGGCGCGGGAGCTCCTCGGCTGACGGGACGTCACCGGCGCCAGGGGCGAAGGGCCGGCCCGTCTCAGCGGCGCGGCGCCACGAACAGGCTCTGCACGCCGCGGCCGATGGGTCCCTCCTCGTCGTGGAGCACGGTCTCCGCCATGCCCACGCCGTACGGGTCGATGGTGGTGCGGGCGTCGAGGCAGACCCACTCGCCGGCCGGGTGGCGGTGGAGGTGGACGGTGAGGTCGGGGTTGACGAAGAGGTGGGTGGCGAAGTCCAGCACATTGCTCACGCCGTTGCCGGAGTCCGCGGCCACCAGGACGCGGTCAAGGGGCGCGGTCTTCTCGCCGGCGACGAGGGGGACGCGCATGCGCAGCCAGCAGGTGGCCGGGCCGCGGTCGAGGAAGGAACCGGACGCGAAACGGGCCTCCATCGCCGTGTGGTAGCCGGTGTCCCACGGCACGGGGAAGAAGGGCTCCTCCCGTGCCTGTCCGGGGCCGGGGAGGGCGGGTCCCGGGGCGACCGCGGGGACGGCGCCGGGCGCGGTGCGGATGCGCAGCGCCCGCGCGCGCATGATCTCCTCGCCGCCGTCGGGGGTCAGGGACGCCTCGACCAGCTCCACGCTGCGGCCCTCGCGCAGCACGCGGGTGGTCACCGTGAGCGGGGCGAGCGGCACCGGGCGGTGGATCTCGAACGTGATCCGGACCAGGCGCATGTCCTCGCGCGCGCCCGGTCGGGTCTGCACGGCGCGGCCGAGCAGGGCCGCGGGCGGTCCGGCGTGCTGGCTCGCGGCGTCCCAGGGGCCGCGTGTGTACTCGGTCGGGACGAAGCGCTCGTCCGCCACCCGCTCGAAGAAGGCCTCGACATCACTGTGGTCCGGCATGCTCACCGCTACTCTCCCGCCTGCTGACGACGGAACAGAGGCTACTGAGCGGTAGCTCGGGTGTCACGGGCGTGCGGGCGGGGTGCGGATCGGCCGGGGTGGGTTCCGCCGGCCCCTTCAGGCCGCGGCCGGGGCGGGCAGCTCGAACCACGTCGTCTTGCCGGTCGCCGTCCGGTCGGTGCCCCAGGCGGCGCTGAGCAGGTCGAGGATCTCGATCCCGCGGCCGCCCTCCGCGTCGGTCTCGGCGGCGCGCCGGACCGGGGCGGCGGAGCTGACGTCCTCGACCTCGCACCGCAGGCGGGCGCCCTCGACGCGCAGGTTCAGCCGTACCGGGCCGCGGGCGTGCCGCAGGGCGTTGGTGACCAGTTCGCTGACCAGGAGCTCGACGGTGTCCGTCAGCTCGTCGAGGGACCACTCCCGCACCTGCGCCGTGGTCAGCCTCCGGGCGCGGCCCACGGAGGTGAGCTCGCGCGCGAGGGGCCAGGAGGCGTCCCGGGCGGTGGCGCGTCCGGCCGGTGCGTGCAGCGGGCGGACGGGCTCCAGGGTGCGGGACCACAGCCTGAACTGCCTGGCGAGCCAGGACGTGGGGGCGGACGTCTCGTCTGTGCCGACGGCCTGGGCGGCCATGGTGATCATTCCCTTCCGTGCCGAGGGGCGCGGAGGCCCGGCGGCCATTCCTGTAGCAGGTGCTACATCTATCAATATACATGTAATGGGTGCTACGGTAAAGAACTCCACAAAAACCATCAATTCCGGCATCTCGGGAGGGTTTCATGTCGCGACAGGCCGATCCCGTCAAACGGCGGGAACTCCTCGACCGGGTCCGGGAGTACGTCGTCGGGCACGGGCTGGCGGAACTGTCCCTGCGTCCGATGGCCAAGGCGCTGGGCACCAGCGACCGCATGCTCCTGTACTACTTCGGGACCAAGGAGCGCCTCGTCGCGGAGGCGCTCGCCCAGGACACGAGCCGCCCGATCCTGCGGTTCCGCGAGATCCTGGCCGCGACGGGCCCGCCCCGGGACGCGACGGGCATGCGTCGCCTGGCGGAGGCGCTCTGGGAGGAGCTCCGCACTCCCGAGCGCAGCGCCGTGCTTCCCCTGTATTTCGAGATCATGGCCGCCGCCGTACTGAGGCCCGAGCGCCACGGGCCGTACATGCGGGATGTGGTCACCGAGTGGACGGAACTGGTCGTCCCCCTCTTCGAGAGCCTCGGGATGTCCGGCGAACGCTCCCGGACCGAGGCCCGCCTGATGGTGGACGCCTCCTTCGGCCTGATCTTCGCGTCCCTCTCGGACGGCGACCAGGAGCGTGCGGATGCCGCCTTCCGCACGCTCCTCGACCGTCTGGAACCCGGCTGGCACGCCGACGTCCGTGCGCCGGGAGCGGCCGCCGTTCCGTGAGCGGCCGTCGTCGGCCGCCGCCCTGTGGGCCGGGCGGGGCTCACGCCTCGGCCAGTGCCTCCCCGGCCGCCTTCAGCGCGGTCTCGCGATCCGCCGGGACGAGCCCGATGCGGGTGCGCCGGTCGAGGAGGTCGCCCGTGTCGAGGGCCCCTTCGTGGCGTACGGCCCACAGGAGCTCCGCCCGGGTGACGGGGTGGCCGGCGACGACCGGCTCGCGCAGGGAGGGGTCGGCGGCCCCGAGGGCGTGCACGGCGGGGGCCTCGGTGCCGTAGCGCTGGACCAGGCGGCGCGGGGAGCGCAGACCGCTGAGCACCCGCGGCGCGGCGGCGCCCACGAGGGGGAGCGATGCGGTGCGGCAGGGGCCGGCGCCGAGCCCGCGGGCCGCGACGGCGGCGTCGACGGCGTCCTCGGCCATGCGCCGGTAGGTGGTGAGCTTGCCGCCGACGATGGTCACGACGCCCTCGCCCGAGGTGAGCACGGCATGCTTGCGCGAGATGTCGGCGGTGCGGCCGGAGCCGTAGTCCGACGTGTCGAGCAGCGGCCGCAGACCGGCGAAGGCCCCGGCGACGTCGTCCCGGTGGACGGGGACGTCCAGGGTGGTGCCGAGCACGTCGAGCAGGAAGCCGATGTCCGTCTCGGGGACCTCCGGGACGTCGGGGATCTCGCCGTCGACGGGCTCGTCGGTCAGCCCGACGTACACCCGGCCGTCGCCCTGCGGCAGGACGAGGGCGAAGCGGTTGGACTCGCCGGGGATCGGGATGTGCAGGCCCGCCGGCAGGCCGCCGAGCCCCTCCGAGCGCAGCACGAGGTGCGTGCCCCGGGACGGCCGCAGCCGTACGCCGTCGACGAGCCCGCCCGCCCACACGCCGGAGGCGTTGATCACCGCCCGGGCCCGGATCTCCGTCTCCTGGCCGGTCAGTTCGTCACGTATCACGGCACCGGACCCGCTGAGCGAGACGGCGCGCACGCGGGTCAGGACGCGTGCGCCGTGCGCCGCGGCGGTACGGGCGACGACGGTCACCAGGCGTGCGTCGTCGGCGAGTTGGCCGTCCCACGACAGCAGTCCGCCGCGCAGCCCGGCGGTGCGCAGGGCGGGGGCGAGATGGCGGGTCTCCACCGCCGACAGCCGGCGGGGTGCCGGGAGCGTGGCGCGCGCCGTACGGGCCGACAGGCGCAGCGCGTCGCCGGCCCGGAAGCCGGACCAGGCCAGCGCCGCCTGGCCGCGGGAGACCAGCGGTGTCAGCGGCAGCACGAACGGCTGGGCCCGGACGAGGTGGGGCGCGGTGCGCTCCATCAGCACGCCGCGCTCGACAGCGCTCTCGTACGCGACGTCCAGCTGGCCGGAGGCGAGATAGCGCAGGCCGCCGTGGATCAGCTTGGAACTCCACCGGGAGGTGCCGAAAGCGAGGTCGTGGGCGTCGATCGCGGCGACCGACAGCCCGCGGGAGGCCGCGTCGAGCGCCGCGCCCGCTCCCGTCGCGCCGAGGCCGACGACGAGGACGTCCACCTCCGCCCCGCCCGTGAGCTCCGCGAGTTCGCGGGCGCGGCGCGCGGCGTTCAGCGAGGACCCGGGGACTCCGGCGGGGCCGGGGGCGTCGCCGGAGGAGCGGGAGGAGGCCGGGCTGCTCGTGGGGCTCATGGCGAAAGGGTCCTCTCCAGGATGGCCCGCAGTTCCCGGAGGAAGGCCGCGGAGGTCAGGTCGGGGTCGTCCTCGTCGGTCATGGTGCGCAGCGAGAGCGTGAAGGACTGGACGACGAGCAGCACGGAACGGGCCTGCCGCGCCAGGTGGTCAACGCGGACAGAGCCGTCCGCGTGGCCCTCCTCCAGCCCGCCGGCGATGAGCTGCAGCAGCGCGTCCTGGCTGGCGCCCCGGCGGTCCAGCACGTAGGGGAGGAGCAGTTCGGGGTCGACGTCGAGGATCTTGACGAACAGCGGGTGCGCGCGGAAGGCGCGCACTCCGGCCACCAGGCCCTCGACCAGGTGGGCCCGGGTGGTGGTGCCCTCGTGCCGCTCGGGCATCGCCTCCATGGCGACGGTGACCCACTCGCGGGTCATCAGGTCGCCGACCAGGGTGCGGACATCGGGCCACCGCCGGTAGAGCGTCATGCGGGAGACGCCGGCGCGGCGGGCCACGTCGGTCAGGGTCGTGCGGCGGACGCCGACGGCCAGGACGCAGTCGCGGACCGCGTCGAGCACCGGATCGCTGTCCGACTGGTTGTGACGAATAGGCGCCATGTGTCACAGTGTAACGCCAGTGAGGGCCGCAGGAGACGGCACCCCAGAAACGACCGGTGAGGACGGCCCCATGGACCCCGTGGACATGTTGTGGAGCGGCTGGGGCGACCCGGCCAAGGCGGCCCCGCTGCCCGACTCCGTGATCGGCCTGCTGCGCGACCTGCTCGGCGTCAAACCCCGCGGCGCCGAACCCGCCGCCCTGGAGGACATCGCCGTCCCCGAGTCGCCCCTCACCGACGAGGCCCGGCAGGACCTCGTCGACTGCGTGGGCGACCCGGCCCACGTGCGCACCGACGCGGAGACCCGGATCCGCCACACCCGCGGCAAGTCCACCCCGGACCTGCTGCGCATCCGCGCCGGCGACGTCGACGACACACCGGCGGCCGTCGTGCTGCCCGCCGGCCACGACGAGGTCCTGGCCGTCCTCGCCGTCTGCGCCGAGCACGGCATCGCCGTCGTCCCCTTCGGCGGCGGCACCTCGGTCGTGGGCGGCCTCGCCCCGGAGCGGCGGCAGGCCTTCATCGCGCTCGACCTGCGCCGGATGAACCGGCTGCTGTCGCTCGACCCGGTCTCCCGCACCGCGATCCTCCAGCCGGGGCTGCGCGCCCCCGAGGCCGAGGCGCTCCTGGCCGAACAGGGCTTCACCCTCGGCCACTTCCCCCAGTCCTACGAGTGGGCGACCATCGGCGGATTCGCCGCCGCCCGGTCCAGCGGCCAGGCGTCCGCCGGCTACGGCCGCTTCGACGAGATGGTGCTGGGCCTGACCGTCGCCACGCCCCGGGGCACCCTCGACGCCGGCCGGGCCCCGCGCTCCGCGGCCGGCCCCGATCTCCGTCAGCTGATCCTCGGCTCCGAGGGCGCGCTGGGCGTCATCACCTCCGTGACGGTGCGGATCCGCCCGCTCCCCCAGGTCAAGGTGTACGAGGGCTGGCGCTTCGCATCCTTCGCCGAGGGCGCGGCGGCACTGCGCCGGCTCGCCCAGGACGGGCCCCGCCCCACCGTGCTCCGCCTGTCCGACGAGACCGAGACGCTGATCGGCCTCGCCCAGCCCGACGCCATCGGCTCCGCCGCCTCCTCGTCCGCCGGCTGTACGGCGATCGCGGGCTACGAGGGCACCGAGGAGGACACCGCGCAGCGCCGGGAGCTGGCTGCGGCGGTGCTGCGCGAGTGCGGCGGCGAGTACCTGGGCGAGGAGCCCGGGCAGCGCTGGGCCCACGGCCGCTTCTCCGCCCCCTACCTGAGGGACTCCCTGCTCGACGCGGGCGCCTTCGCCGAGACCCTGGAGACCGCCACCTTCTGGTCGCGGATCCCCGAGCTGTACGACTCCGTGCGCCAGGCGCTCACCGCCACCCTGGCCGAGGCCGGCACGCCGCCGCTGGTGATGTGCCACATCTCGCACGTCTACGAGAACGGCGCCTCGCTGTACTTCACCGTGGTCTCGGCACAGGGCGAGGAACCCGTCGCGCACTGGACCCCGGCCAAGGAGGCCGCCAACGAGGCCATCCTCGCCGCGGGCGGCACCATCACCCACCACCACGGCGTCGGCACCGACCACCGCGACTGGTACGTCCGGGAAGCCGGCCCGCTCGGCATCGATGCCCTTCGCGCCGTCAAGCACGCGCTCGACCCCGCCGGGCTGCTCAACCCCGGCATCCTGCTCCCCGTCCGCTGACCCGCCGGGCGCCGGCGGACCACGCGCCGGCCGGCCGCGCACCGCACCGCCCCCACGCGCCGATCCGCCGTCCCCCTGCCCCGGAGGCACACGCATGCGACAGTTCACCGCCGTCGTCAACCCCACCGCCGGGGGCTCCACCGGGGCGGCCGCCCTCCTCCCGCTGGCGAAACTGCTGCGGGAGGCGGGCGCGGCGCTGGAGACGGAGTACAGCACCAGCCTCAAGCACGCACAGGACCTGGCGCGCCGGGCGGGCGAGCGCGGCCACGTCGTCCTCGCCGTCGGCGGCGACGGCATCGTGGGCGGCATCGGCGGCGCCCTCAGCGGCACCGGCGCGGTTCTCGGCCTCGTACCGGCCGGCCGCGGCAACGACTTCGCCCGTGCCCTCGGCCTGCCCTCCGAGCCGGCCGAACTCGCCCGCGTCCTGCTGCGGAACGAGCCGCGCGCCGTCGACACCATCGAGGTCGAGTCCGCCGTGCACGACCGCGCCGTCGTCCTGGGCAGCGTGTACGCCGGCGTCGACGCGCTCGCCAACCACCACGCCAACACCTCCCGGCTGCTGCGTGGTTCGGCCTCCTACTACGCGGGCGGCCTGCGCGCGGTGGCCGGATGGCGCGCCGCCGCCTACCGCGTCACCGTCGACGGCGTCCTCTACGAGCGCCGCGGCTACACGGTCGTGGCCGCCAACTCCGGCTACTACGGCTCCGGCCGGGCCATCGCGCCCGACGCCCGGGTGGACGACGGACTCCTCGACGTCGTCATGATCCACGACGCGCCGCGCCGGCTCTTCTTCACGCTGATGAACGAGCTCAAGACCGGCGCGCACGTCACGCGCCCGCAGGTCGAGGTCGTCCGCGGCAAGGAGATCCGCATCGAGGCCGACCGCGACGTGCCGTACGGCGCGGACGGCGAGGTGGAGGCAGTCCTCCCGGTCATGGCCCGGATACAGCCGGGGGCGCTGCGGGTGCTCTGCTGACGGGGCGCCGAGACACCGGGCCCCTCGGGGCCCTGGCCGCGAGCCGAACGCCGAGCACACCTGGCGGATGGGCTTCCCCTCCCACGCCCGCAAGCGCCGGCGGGGCCACCGTCTGATCGCCACCGACATCCCCCGGACGGCCGGCGAGGGCAGCGAGATCCGGGGCCCGATCGCCGCCGGCCGGCTCGCCCCCCGCCGACCCGGCTCGGCGGCCCGGGGGCGGCCGCTCTCACCGACCGCACCCAGGTCCCCCGCGAGCCGGGCTTGAACCGGCCGTAGCGGGAGGTCCTAGCGTTGTCGGCGTGATCGGGAACGACGACGCGCGGCGTCTGTGGAGTATCGGCGACGTGGCACGCGCCACCGGGACGACCGTCCGCACGCTGCGCCACTACGACGAGATCGGCCTGCTGAGCGCGAGCGCGCGCACCGCCTCGGGGCACCGCCGGTACACCCCGGGCGACGTGCGCCGGCTCTACCGGGTACGGGCCCTGCGGGGTCTCGGGCTGCCGCTGGACGAGATCGGGCGTGTGCTCGCCGGCACCACCGGCGACCTGGAGGAGATGCGCGATCTGCTGACCGCCCAGCTGGTCTCCCTGGAAGCGTACGCAGGACGGATCCAGCAGCTCACCGCGCGGCTGCGCGGGCTCCTCGGCCGGATCGAGGAGGCGTCGATGCCCGACCCCGAGCAGTTCATGACGACCTTGGAGATGATGTCGGTGTTCGAGACCCACTTCACCGCGGAGCAGCGCGAGCAACTGGCCGGGCGCAGAGCCGGACTCGGCCCGGAAGGGATGGAGGCCGCGAAGGCGGAATGGGCCGGCCTCGTCGAGGCGCTGCTGCGGCACGTCGACGACGGCACACCCGCCGGCGACCGCGAGGTGCGGGCCCTGGTCGCCCGCTGGGACGCGCTGGGGAACCGGTTCCACGCCGCGGGGGAGGACGGGGACCGGACCAGGTCCGCCGCCCGGCGGATGTGGGCCGAACACGGCGAGGAGCTCGGGCGGAGCCTGCCGTGGTCCCCGGAGCGGATGCGTGCGCTGGTGCGGTACGTGGAGCGGGTCCGGGAGGCCAACTAGGCTTCGGCTGAGCGGTGTCGGGCGTGGGGAGGGCGATGGGCGGGATGTCGCGGCGGCCGGGCGGCCCGGTCTCGCGCGGTCCGGGCGGGGAGCGCGGTCCGGGTGGGGCGGCGCAGGGACGGCTGCACCGCGCCGGCGACCTCGGCGTCTCCCCGGGCCCCGACCGGCACCACTACTGGCGTCTGCTGTCGGACGCCGCGCGCGACCGCATGACCCGCGAGAGCGGCACCGTCCTGGAGTGGTGGGCGAACGCGGCGGCCGGCGGCGGTGTGCAGTCCGTGGTCCTCGGCACAGCCGGCCTTGCCACGGCCGACCCGGCGGCCGGTTCCGGGGGAGCGCGCACGGAGGTGCGCACGGTCCGGCTCGACCCGGTGTCCTTCGTCACCCGGCCCTTCCGGAGCGGCCCCGCGACGCCCACGGCGCGCGCCGCGGACGCGGCGGCCACCGGGGCCGCCGCCTCGCTGCTGTCGCGGCGGGCACCGACCGCGCCCGCCGCGCCGCCGACCGGAGCCGCGGCGGCCCCGGAGGCCCCGACGGCCGAGCCCGAACTCACCAGGGAGGCCCGGGACTTCCTGGGGAATCTGCCCCCGGGCGCCCAGCGCTTCCTGCAGCAGCCCTTCCTCGGCGACGACCGCCGGATCGCCACCCAGTGGTACTACTACGAGCAGCCCGCCGCCGGGGGCCTCTCCGAGATGGCGGTCTGGTGCCATCTCCAGGGCCGCCGCTCGGTGACCTTCCTCTCCGGAACCCGTCGCCTGCCCCACGGCGCGCCCCCCGAACAGGCCACCTGGTCGGTCGTCTGCCGCCGTGCGACCGTCGTCTCCCCGGCGGGCTCCTGAGAGGCACCGGACGCCGGGTTTCCCGGCCGTCACGCCGACGCCGTAGCATCCGCTGGGGAAGGGAAGACGCCGGAAGGGACACGATGAGCCGGGACCCCGCGGACGCCCGCACGGAGGACGTGGCGCTCACGCGTGCCGCCCAGGCGGGTGACGTCACGGCGCTGGGCCTGCTCCTGGAGCGCCACCGGGCGGGCATGCGCGCCGTGGCCCTGAGCATCCTCGGACCGGGCCCCGACGTGGACGACGTGACGCAGGAGGCGGCGCTGACCGCGCTGCGCCGCGTGGGCGACGTCCGCGACCCCGCCGCGGTCGGGCCGTGGCTGCGGATGATCGTCCGCAACGCCGCCCGCTCCCTGCTGCGCGGCACCGTCCCCACCCGGCCCCTCGACGACCTCCTCCTGCGGTCGGCGGACACCGGCCCCGAGCGGTGGCTGGAGGACAGCGCCCTGCGGAACTGGATCTGGGAGGCGATCGAGGAGCTCTCCCCGACGCTGCGTCTGCCGCTCGTGCTGCGCCACTTCACCACCGGCGTCTCCACCTACGAGCAGATCGCCGACGCGTGCGGCCTGCCCGTCGGCACCGTGCGCAGCCGGCTCAGCCAGGCCCGGGCCAAGCTCGCCGACGCCCTGACGGCCACCGCGGACGCGGCCCACGACGACGCCGCCCGCCGCACCCGCGCCAGCCGGCGCGAGGCCCACGAGACCCTGGCCGCCGCCGAACGCGGCCACTTCGGTGCGCTCCTCGCCGAACGCTGGTCCCCTCAGGTCGCCCTGCTCAGCGGGAACGAACGGGTCGGTGGCAGCCGCCTGCTGATCCGCGGCATGGACTGCGACCTGACCGCCGGCGTCCGTCAGCGCCTCGTCCACGCCGTGGCCGGACGCTCCCTGACCGTCTGGGAGATGGACATCATCAACCCGCCCGACGCCCCCGACCACTGCCCGCCCGCCGTCGCCTGGCTGATGACCCACGACGCCGCGGGCCGCGTCCGGCACCTGCGCCTCCACCACCCCCGGCCCCCGCACACCCCCGGCGCCGCGGCGGCGTAGGTGTGCCGTTCGGCGACTGAGCGGCGGTGATGGTGACATCGACGCGGTACCGGCCGGGGAAATGTCGGGGAGGGCTGTCGAATCGGGGCCGGCCGTTCGACGTAGGTGTAAGGCAGCAACGACCACTCGGAAGGACAGCCGCCATGGCTCAGTACGCGATTTTGATCTACGCGAAGGCCCACGCCGACGAGGCCGAGGCCGTTCCCGGGGCGCGGGAGGCCCATGACCGCCACTTCGAGGACTTGGTGGAGTCCGGCGCCCTGGTCGCGGCATTCGCGCTGCAGCCCGCCGCCGACACGGCCACCTCGGTCCGCGGCGACGTGGTGACGGACGGCCCGTTCGTCGACGCCAAGGAGGTCATCGCCGGCTTCTGCGTCATCGAGGCGCCCGACCTGGACGCCGCTTTGAAGATCGCTCGGGCCAATCCCATCACCCAGCAGGGCGGCGGTGTCGAGGTGCGGCCCGTCGAAGGCGGCTTCATCGCGCACCGGCCCTCCGCGGCATGACGTCCCGCGCGGACGTCGGGACGGCGGTCGCGGACGCGCACCGTCGCGGGTGGGCCCTGGTGCTCGCCGCGACGGCGCGCGTCGCGCGCGACCTGGACCTGGCCGAGGAGTGCGTGCAGGAGGCGTACGCCGCGGCCCTGGCGAGCTGGGCACGCGACGGGATCCCGGACAACCCGGAGGCGTGGCTCACCACCGCGGCCAAGCGCCGGGCGATGGACGCGGTGCGCCGTGAGCAGACGTTCCGCCTGAAAGTCCCGCTGCTGGTGGAGCCCGAGGAGACGGAGGACGAGGTGGCCGTCGACGAACCGGCCGCCGTCGAGCCGGAGGACGTGGTACCGGACGAGCGGTTGCGGCTGATCTTCATGTGCTGCCACCCGGCGCTGGCGCAGGAGGCGCAGTCGGCCCTCACGCTGCGGCTGGTGTGCGGGATGACGACCGCCGACATCGCCCGGGCGTTGCTGGTGTCGGAGTCGACGATGGCCGCCCGGATGACCCGGGCGAAGAAGAAGATCTCAGCCGCGCGGATCCCCTTCCGGCTGCCGGCAGCGGCTGAGCTGCCCGATCGGCTGCGTGCGGTGCTCGGCGTGATCCATCTGCTGTTCACCGCCGGGCACACCGCGCCGTCGGGCGCATCGCTGATCCGTACGGATCCGGTGGACCAGTCGCTGCGGCTGGCCCGCATGCTGCGCGAGCTGATGCCCGACGAGCCGGAGGTGCGGGGGCTGCTCGCCCTGCTGCTGGTCACCGACGCCCGGCGTGCCACCCGGGTCGACGCCGACGGTCGCCTGCTGCGACTCGAGGACCAGGATCGATCGCTGTGGGACCGCTCGGCGATGGCCGAGGCGCACGGCCTGATCGTGGACGGCCTGCGCGGCGGACGACCGGGGCGCTACGTCCTGCAGGCGGCGATCGCCTCGCTCTACGCCCAGGCGCCGTCCTATGACCGGACGGACTGGCCGCAGATCGTGATCCTGTACGACGAGCTGCTGTCGGTGTGGCCCTCACCGGTGGTGGCGTTGAACCGCACGGTGGCGGTGTCGATGGTCTCGGGGCCGGCCAAGGCGCTGGAAGAGGTCACGGAGCTGGAGAAGGACGGCCGACTCGCGAGATACCAGTACCTACCGGCGATCAAGGCGGACCTGCTCCATCGCCTCGGCCGCCCGCAGGAGGCGTCGATCGCCTACCGCCAGGCGCTGGAGTTGACCGAGAACGACGCCGAGCGCGAGTTCCTGGCCCAACGCCTCGCCGGTCTGCGGCGGGCGTAGGCAGCGGGCTCCACCTGTCCCCGGCCCGTCATGACGAGCCGGTGAGTGCTGCCGGTTCATCGGCGTGCACGGGCCAGCAGTGCTTCGTGCGGCAAGGCCAGCATGCCGTCCGTGTCGACGAACTCACGGCTGAATTCGTCGAAATGGCTCTTGATCGCGAGGCGTGTCCGCGGAGGCTGGCTCTGGGCCGCAACTCGACGGCGTGGGTGCTCCGCCAGGGACGACGTCATGGCCGGTGCTTGGCATGGGGGCTTCCCGGACTGCCAGGATGGGCGCATGCGCGAGAGCGAACCGGGGAGGGACGAGCTGCTGGCCGCCGCCGTGCGGCTGCGCGAGCAGGGGGAGGCCGAGGCGGCGCGGGGGCGGCTGCTCGCGCTGGCGGAGCGGTTCCCCGAGGACGCCGAAGTGGCGTACCAGACGGCGTGGGCGCACGACGTGCTGGGCCTGGAGGCGGAGGCGGTGCCCTTCTACGAGCGCGCCCTGCGCGGGGCGGGACTGCCGGCGGAGGACCGGCGCGGCGCGCTGCTGGGCCTGGGCAGCACGTACCGGATCCTCGGCCGGTACGACGAGGCCGTCGGCCTCCTGCGCACGGCCGTCACCGAGTTCCCCGGCGACGGTGCGCTGCGGACCTTCCTCGCCATGGCGCTGTACAACACCGGCGGACACCACGAGGCCATGCGGCTCCTGCTGACGCTGCTGGCGGACAGCAGCTCCGACCCCGGGGTCGCGCGGTACCGGCGGGCCATCGAGCACTACGCGGGGGACCTCGACGCCACGATGTGAGCCGGGGAGGGCTCCTGGGGTCCCGGGCTCCCCTCCCTGCGGCGTCCCCGGCTACACGTCGGAGCGCGGGACCGTCGCCAGGACCTCGTTGAGGGCGTGCCGGCCGGCACGGAGGGCTTGTCTTAGGTGTACGTGACCGAGATCTCGCCTATTCCCCGGCGCGCCGGCCCGGCGCCGCGCTCGCGTCCCTGCCGGACCTCATCGGCCGCTTCGTACGCGCCCCCGCCGAAGGCCGGTGAGGACGGCCACGGTGACCAGGGCGTACGCGACGTGCGGCACGATGTCGGAGATCCAGTCCGAGCGCGACCAGGTGCGCGGGTCGGTCACGCCCAGCACGGTCATCGGGCCGTTGGTGCCGATCAGCGCGCCGACGATCGCCGTGGCCGTCAGGACCGCGGTCTGCGGTCGCCAGCCGCAGCCGAGCGCCAGGCCGAGCGTGGCGCCGATGCCCGTACCGGCGGCGATACCGGTCAGGGGGCCGAGGGCCGAGACGCGGTTCTTGCGGGTGTCCTCGTCGCCGGGGATCGGTACGTGCGTGGTCGCGGAGAGCCGTTCGACGGTGACGTCGGGGGCGGAGCTGGCGGCACGGCCGCGCAGGAGCATGTCCAGATAGCCCACCGTGTCGAGGGCCGTGGTGCCGGCCGCTCCGGCGGCCGCCCCGCACAGCAAGCCGTGCACGGGTCCGAACCCGCCCTTGCGCGCCGTCACGGGATCACCGCGCCGCGGCGGAGTCCGCCGCGGCGCCGGGGGAGGGGGGTACCGGTCGTCGCGTGCATACCTTCCAGTAAGGCGCCGGACGGCGGACCGCGCCACCGGAGCCGGTGGCGTGCGGCTCAGGCCCCGTCCGGCCGGGGCCGGGTGGCGGACGGCCGCCGTTCCAGCGCGGCGATCTGGTCGACGCGGCGCTGGTGCACTCCGCCCCTGAAGGGTCTCCAAGCCAGGCGCCACGATCTCCCTCGGCCAGGTCCGGCGTGAGCACCATCGCGGCCAGACGAGCAGGCTGGAGCCGTTGTTGCGCGATGCGGGTGCTCCACACGTCGTGGCACAGGCCCGCGTGGATGCCGGGGATCCTGTCGCAGGCACCAGCACGGTCCTCGCCCCGCCGGCCGGGCGGCTGCATCACGTGACCTGCGTCGCGTCGAGACCGAGAGGCGGAACATCGGCCCGCAACGAGTACCCGCCCGGGGTATCTTCGGTCCGGAGGCGTGGGACGGGACGCGCGGAAGGAGCGGCTGGAGTATGGGCGGCGGACGCGAGCGGAGGCGGGGCACAGCCCTGCTGATCGCTGTGTGCGCGGTCCTGTTCGGCCTGTTTCTCATGCACGGAGCCCCCGCAACCGCCGCCGGCTGTCACGGCGAGGCCACTGCGGCCGCCGGCGCCATGGCGCACGACGGTCACGCCCCCGCCCCCGTGCAGGCCCACCCGCTTGCCGCCGCACCGCACCATCCTGGCGCGGGCGTCCTGGCAACCGAACGGGGGACGGATGCGCACGGGCTCCTGTGCGTCTCCATTTCCGCGGGAGACCGACTTCCGCTCCCGGCCAGTCCCCTCGTCGCAATTGTCCTTCTTGCCCTGCTCGCGGCCTGGGCCCCGTACAGGACCTGGCGCCTGGGACGAACGGCTCGCCGCGGGCCACCGGGCGGCCGGCCCCTTTTGTTGAAGGTGTGTATCGCGCGGACCTGACAGGACCCGCGCCGCAGCCCCTGGATCATCCGGGGCGCTGGGCCATCCACGTCCTGATCAACCCGCGCGCCACCCGGCGTGGCGTGCCCACCCGGAAAGACGAACCCTCTGATGTTCGCGACCATCCCTGTGCGCCCCCGAGTTCTCACGGCGGCCGGTACCGCAGCCGCACTCGCCCTGGCCCTGGCGGCATGCGGCTCCGGCGACTCCTCCATGCCCGGCATGCACCACGACCCCAAGCCCTCGTCGTCGGCCTCGGCCGGTGTGTCGGGTACGGGCCACGACTCCATGCCCGACATGGACCACGGCAGCATGGGCGACGGCCTGACCGACGCCAAGGACGGCTACGCGATGACCTCCGCCGTCACCGAACTGCCTGCCGGCAGGCAAACCGACTACACCTTCCGGATCACCGGCCCGGACGGAAAGCCGGTCACCGGCTTCGCGCTCGACCAGACCAAGCGGATGCACTTCTACGCCATCCGCTCCGACCTGACCGGTTTCCAGCACCTGCACCCGGCCATGGCCGCCAACGGCACCTGGACCGCCGGCCTGGCGGGCATGAAGCCGGGCGCCTGGCGGCTGTACGCCTCGTTCACGCCGGACAGCGGTCCGGGCAGGGGCGAGGATTTCGTCCTCAGCCGCACCGCCACCATTCCCGGCACCGCGGACGAGACCTCGCTCCCGGAGGCCGCCACCGGCACCGAAACCGACGGCTACACCGTCTCCGTCAAGGGTGAGCCGATGGCGGGCATGGCCCATCCCCTGACCGTCGGCATCAGCAAGGACGGCAAGCCCGTCACCGACCTCCAGCCCTACCTGGACACCTACGCCCACCTGACCGCCTTCCACGAGGGCGACCGGGCGTTCGCCCATCTCCACCCGGAGACCAGGGCGAACGGTGGCAAGGGCGGCCCGGACCTCGCGTTCCAGGCCATGCTGCCCAAGTCCGGCAACTGGCGGCTTTTCCTGCAGTTCCAGACCGGCGGCACCCTCCACACCGCCGAGCTGACCCTCAACGTCGACTGACGGTCGGCGCGGAGCACGGTAAGGACAGCGGCCCTACGGGCTCTCCCCATGACCGGGACGCATCCGGAGCGCACCG
>NZ_JBSFLB010000067.1:0-17669 GCF_053598835.1 Streptomyces sp. NPDC001070 | reverse complement strand
TCGTTCGGCTTCCTCGAAGGCGAAACGGGCGGCCTCGGCGTCGCTCTCGTCCTCCAGGCCCAGCAGCACCTTGTCGTGCAGCAGACCGCGCCGCGCGGCCGCGTCCTCGCCGCGGACGACCATCAGCGGCCCTGCGGTGTGGGCCGCCACCCGCAGGCTGACGGAGCCGAGGAGCAGCCCGGTGAAGCCGCCGCGGCCGCGGGTGCCGACCACGGTCAGCGCGGCGGTCCGGCCCAGGCGCACCAGCGCCGAGGCGGCGGGCTCGGCCGTTTGCTCCAGCGCGACCGGCAGGCCCGGGTGCCGATCGGCCACGCGCCGGGCGGCCAACTCCAGGATCACCCGGGCCGCTTCGCCCGGCGGGCGCTCGCGGTCCGTGTCCAGGCCGAATCCGACCTCGCCCGGATCGGGCCACGGCAGCCCGTGCACGATCCGCAGGGCGGTGTCCCGCCGGTGCGCCTCGTCGGCCGCCCGGTCCAGGGCACGCACGGCGGGGTCGGACCCGTCGACCCCCACGACGACCTCTCCGTGCGGTGCGCGGGGCGGCTCCGCTCCGTATCCGGTGTCGGTCATGCCCTGCCTCCCGTCGTCGCCACGTCAGCCCACCACGATGCGGCGGCCGGTCACTGTTGCCGGGGTGATGCGCACCCACAGGTCGCGGTCGCCGCCGGCCCACGGCCCGGTGTACGCCAGGTCGTCCAGCCGCCGCACGCCCGCGGGATCGGTGACGGTGTGGGCCATGCCGCGGACCAGGACGCTCCAGCCCTGGCTGAGCGCGTCGTCGACCTCGTCGACCTCGAAGGCGCACCTGGTGTCGGTGGCCTCGGCCGGTGTGGATGCCGGCGAGGTGCGGAAGGCGATCGTGCCGTCGGCCACGGTGTAGTTGACCGGCAGCACGGTGAGCCCTTCGGGCATGGACAGGGCGATCCTGCCCACCCCGTGCGTGGACAGGAGCCCCCAGCACTCCTCGCTGCCCAGTTCCATCAGTTCGGCGCGGCCCGCCGCCTGCCCGCGCCCCGGCGGCAGATCGGCCTCACCGCCGCTGAGCACGGACACACTGGTGTCCAGCGTCCTGGCCAGGCCGCGCAGCGTCGCGATGCCGGGAGCGGCGGTGGCATCCTGCTCGACGTACCGCAGGTAGCCCGGGGCGATGCCCGTGCGGGCAGCCACTTCCTCCTGGGTCAGGCCCAGTTCCTCTCGGCGCATCGCGATCCGACGGCCGATGTCCCCGGGAGCGGTGGCCGTGGGGCGCTTGGTCATGACCGGTCACGTCCTTTCCTCGGTGCTCAGGCGAGCGCCACCGCCGTGTGCTTCGGACCGCCGAGCACGACCTTGAGCGCTGCGGTGTCGGCCGCCCGGCCGAAAACGTCGTAGGCCTCCTCCATGTCGTGGAGCTCGAAGGTGTGGGTCACCAGGGACGCGGCCGGAAGGCGTCCGGCCGCCATCATGCGCAGCAGGGTCGGGGTCGAGTAGGTGTCCACCAGCCCCGTCGTGATCGTCACGTTCCTGCTCCACAGGTCCTCCAGGTGGAGGGTGGCGGGCGCGCCGTGGACGCCGACGTTGGCCAGGTGGCCGCCCGGCCGGACGATCCGCGCGCACAGTTCGAAGCTCTCGGGAACGCCCACCGCCTCGATCACGACGTCGGCCCCGAGTCCCTCGGTCAGGTCGTGGACCAGTCGCTCCGGCTGCTCGCCGGCGTTGGCGACCGCCTCGGCCCCCAAGCGCTTGGCCGCGTCCAGACGGGCCTCCGCCAGGTCGATCGCGATGATCCGGTCGGGGGAGTACAGGCGGGCCGTGGCGATCGCGGCCAGTCCGATGGGCCCGCTGCCGACGACGGCGACGGTGTCGCCGGGCCGGACGCGGCCGTTGAGGACGCCCACCTCATAGGCCGTGGGGAAGATGTCGGCGAGCAGCACCGCGTCCTGGCTGCTCACCGAGGCGGGCAGCGGGTGCAGGGAGACGTCGGCGAACGGCACGCGCACGTACTCGGCCTGCGTTCCGTCGATCAGATGCCCCAGCACCCAGCCCCCGCCGCCGAGGCACTGCCCGTAGGCGCCCTCGCGGCAGAAGCGGCACCTGCCGCACCCGGAGATGCAGGAGATCAGAACCCGGTCGCCGGGACGCACCGTCGTGACCCCGGCACCGGTTTCGACGACCTCGCCGACGGCCTCGTGCCCCAGCACGGTGCCGGGGCGCACGTCGGGCACGTCACCCTTGAGGATGTGCAGATCGGTTCCGCAGATGGTGACCGCGTCGACGCGGACGATCGCGTCGCCGGCCTCCTTGAGCTCCGGATCCGGCACCTCCTGCCAGCGGGCCTGTCCGGGCTCCTGAAAAACCCATGCCTTCATGGCCTTCCCCTCCTTCGGATGGAGTCCATGTCCTGCTGCCAGGGTGTTGCGTGGCGCCCGGCGTCCGCTTGGGCCGGTCGGCCCCGTCACGGCGGCCGACCGGGCGCCGTCGGGGGAACGTCACACGTGGCTCGAGGTGAGGTCGAAGCGCACGTCCACGACACCGTCGACGGAGCGCACCATCCGTGCCACGACCGGGACCAGGGACCGGTCGGCGAGCAGGCCGCTCAGCGTCACGATCCCGTCAGCCGCCTCGATGTCCACAAACCGCCATGCGTCGGACAGGAGTTCGCCGGCGATGACTTCCCGCACGTCGCGGGCGATGTCCTCGTCCGCCCGGAGGAACACCTTGAGCAGGTCGCCCCGGCTCACCACGCCCCGCAGCGCACCGGCGGCGTCGACCACGGGCAGCCGCTTGACACGGTGCAGCGCCATCGCCCGTGCCGCCTGCGCCAGGGGCGCGTCCTCGTGCACGGTGACCGCCGGGGCCGTCATCAGCTGCTCGGCGGTGACTGCGGCCGCTTTGTCCGGGCCTGCGCCGACCGGCGGGGCGTCGTACTCGCGGTGCTCCTCCTTGCGCAGCAGATCCGCCTCGGACACGATGCCGACGACCCGGAAGCCGTCGGCCACCACAGGAAGGGCGCTGACCTTCCACTGCTCCAGGGTCCGCACGATCTCCTTGAACGACGTGTTCGGGGTGACCGCGACGACCTTCCTCGTCATCACGTCGCCCACCGTCTTCGGGTGCCGGTTGGCGTCCATGGCAGCCTCCTTCGACGAGGACGGAACACCTACCCGCACCCAGTCTCGGACGTGCCGGCAGCCGCTGCCATTGGGCCACCCGGCCCCGTGGACGGGCCCATCGCCCCCTGCCTCCGCAGGGGACTGCGGCGGTCTGCTGGAAGCAGTGGAAAGCACGACCGAGGGAGGCTGACATGCTGCGCGACCGGCTCTCCACCGGCTCGGGACCGATCCGCACCCGGAGCGGCCGCGAGATCACCGTGTCCCGCTTCGACCCCGCCGAGCTGCCTGTCGGGACGGGGCGGGTCGTCCTGGACATTTCTCGGGAGTCCTTCGCCGAGCAGCCCGGCTGGGCGAGCATGACACCCGCCGAGGCACGTCGCCTGGCCATGGAGCTGACAGCGCAGGCCCGCGCCGTCGAGCAGGAGGAAGCGCTGCGGGACGGACATGACCAGGGCGACCACCCCTTGGAGGTGCGCCGCGTCAAGGGGGATCACTACGTGACCCTGGTGCGCGGGCACCGGATCGACACGGACCAGCCGCTCGGCGGGCAAGGGACAGACGAGGGGCCCACCCCGGTGGAGCTGTTCGTGGCATCCCTCGCCTCCTGCGTCGCCCACTACACGGGCCGGTACCTGGACCGGCACCACCTGCCGGGCGAGGAACTCCGCGTCAGTGCCCGCTTCACCAAGGCACCCGGCACCACCGCGCGGATCGCGGCGGTCGCCCTGCGACTGGCGGTTCCCGGGCTGCGGCCCGAGCGCGCAGCCGGACTGCTGGCCGTGGCACGGCACTGCACCGTCCACAACACCTTGGGGACACCGCCGGAGGTCGTCTTCGACCTCACTACCAGCCCCGGGAGCACATCGTGAAGGTCTCCGAGTTCATGAACGCGCCGGTCGTCACCGTGGAGCCGCGTACACCCGCTCGGCTGGCCGCCCTGCGCATGGAAGAGGCCGCGGTCGGATCGGTCCTGGTCGCCCACGCCGATCGTCTGCTCGGGATCGTCACCGACCGTGATCTGACCGTGCGGTGCCTGGCACAGGGCGCCGACCCGGACACGCCGGTGTCGGAGCTGATGACGGCCCCGGTGACCACGCTGGACGTCACCGACGACATCGAGGACGCCTACCGGACGTTCCGCCGCTGCGGCACGCGGCGCCTGCCCGTACAGGACGGGCACCGGCTCGCAGGGGTGCTCACCGTCGACGACCTCTTCCTCGACGTCTTCCAGCACCTGGCCGACCTCCTGGGCCCCCTGGCCTGGACGGTACTGAAGGAACCGCCCGACGACGGCGCCGCCGGGCTGGTGGCCGCTGCCGAACCGTCGGCCTGGCGGAGTTGACCGGGCCGCCTTCGCCGTGGTGCGGGCATGCCGGAGATCCCGGTACTGGTCGTCGCCGCCGCACTCACCCTCGCGACGGGCGACTTTCCGGACGCCAGCGTCATCCTGCTCGTCATCACCGTCAACACGGCTGTCGGAGTGGCCCAGGAGGTACGCGCGGAACACGCCGTCGCCGCCCTGACGGCGCTCAGCGCACCCGCCGCCCGCGTCGTCCGCGACGGTGAGGAGCGCAGCATCCGCGCGGTGGACGTGCGATGTGGTGGTGCTGGGGGAGGGCGACATCGTTCCCGCGGACGGCGAGGCGCCCGGGGTATGGTCGTCGTCACCGCCACGGGGGCCGCGAGCACCACCGGCCGTATCGCCTCGCGGCGGGGGTCTGCCTGCCTCCGCTGCGCGCGCTGCCGGGCACGGACCCGCTCTCCGCCGGAGACCTCGGCATCGCCTGCGCCCTGTCCGCGCTCGGTTACCTGGCGATCCGCCTGCAGGCACGGTTCCTCCCCGCGCGGGCGCCGGAGCCCCGGATGCCGTCCGGCGAAACGGGGGCCGCACGGTCGCTGCTCAGGGAACGCGGGCGCTGAATCCCGACAGCCCCGGAACGTGGGCGCTGAATCCCGACGTCCGCCAGGTACGGCCGCCGGGCAGGACGGCCAGCGCCTCGTACCCGTCCAGTGCCTCCAGCCAGGCGCGGGATCCGTTGCCGCGCGCGAAGGCGGCAGTGGCGTAGGCGTCGGTCATCGTCAGGCCCGGCCCGATGACGGTGATGGAGACCAGGTCGGTGGCGGGGGTCGCGTGGTACGGGTCGAGGATGTGGGCACCGCGCTCCGCCGTGCCCGAGGTGGCGATGGCCAGGTCGCCGCTCGCGGTCACGACGGTGGCCGGTACTCCGGGGCGCAGCGGGTCGGCGATGCCGATGCGCCATGGTGTGCCGGGGGCCGCCTGGCCCCGGAGGCGGATGTCGCCGCCTCCGTTGACGCAGGTGTGGTGCGCGCCGGCCTCGTGAAGCAACCGGGAGGCGTTCTCGGTGGCCCAGCCCTTGACGAGGCCCGAGGGGTCGAGGGCGCCGCCGGCCGTGATGCTGAACCAGCCGTCGCTGTCGATGCCGGCCCTGGCGCACAGTGCCAGTACTTCGTGCACCTCGGGCGGGCAGTCGGCGAGGCCGATCTCGCCGCGGCCGAGCCTGCTGACGGGGCTGTCGGGCCGGTACGTGGAGAAGACGGCGTCCACGGCGTGCAGGTGGCGGACCGCGCGGTCGAGGGCACGGCGGATCGCGGGTGTGGGCGCGTCGCGGATGTCGAAGGAGAAGACCGTGCCCATGACGTGTTCGACGTGGTGGAGGCCGCGTGCCGGATTACCCACGGGCCTGGTCCAGCGCGCTCTGCAGGGACTGGATGTAGCCCTGGCTGGTGTAGCTGGCCCCGGACACGGCGTCGATGCGGGCACTCTGGGCGCCCAGCGACTCCTGTGTGAGGCGGGGCAGGGCGTAGGAGGCGATCTGCCGGTCCCTGCCGTTCTCGTCCGGTGCCCGCAGCACCCGGACGGCGGTGATCTTCCCGTCGGCGAGCCTGGCGGCCACCTGCACGGTCCCGTAGGGAGTGTCGACGGGCGCACCGGTGAACGTGCCCGTGGCGGCGCCGTGACCGCCTGTGGACGCCGGCTCCGATCGCTGAGGCGTGGGCGAGGAGAGGGACGGAACGCCTGCCACGACGGACGGCTGGTGGGGTTTGAGGAAGAGCATCCCGACGATGAGGGCACTGGTCCCGGTGGTGGTGAGCACGGCGCGGCGCATGCGGTTCTCCTCAGAACGCGAACGACTCGTGGTGAATACGGCGGGCGGGCACACCCGCCTCGCGCAAGGCCCGCACGGCGGCTTCCGTCATGGGCGGCGGGCCGCAGAGGTAGACGTCGTGACCGGCCAGCCCGGGAACCAGATCGGACAGAGCCTGCGCGGTCAGGGGCGAGTGGAACCGCGCGGGATCGTCGACCACGTAGTGGACCGTCGCGCCACGCCTGTGGGCGATCTCGTCGAGTTCGCCACGCAGTGCGAGGTCCTCCGGCCGGCGCGCCCGGTAGACGAGGGTCACCGCGCCGGGCAGGGTCTCGAAGAGGGCCCGTAGGGGGGTGATGCCGACACCGCCGGCCAGGAGCAGGACCTTGGACGCGGTGCGACGGTCCGCGGTGAAGCTGCCGTAGGGACCTTCCGCCCACACGCGGGTGCCCGGGGCAAGCCGGGCCAGGGCGCCGCTGTGGCCGCCCGCGGCCTTCACCGTGATGCGCAGGTGCCGAGGGTGGGCCGGGGCGGAGAGCGAGTACGGGTTGGCGGTCCACCACAGCCCGCGGGTCAGGAAGCGCCAGCGCAGGAACTGCCCCGGTGCACCCCCCAGTTCGTCGAGGTGCTCACCGCTGAGGTGGACCGACACGATTCCGGGTGCCTCGGGGTGGACGGCGACGACCTTGAGCCTGTGCCGCAGCCCGCGCCGGAGCGGGACGGCGAAGCGGTACCAGGCGACAAGGGCGGCGGCGCCGAGGTACAGGGCGTACCAGGCGGCCTGGGCGGCCCGGTTGCCGACGAAGTCCGCCCCGTTGGACAGCTGGTGCCCGAACGCGAGGAAGACCGCCAGGTAGGTGGCGAAGTGCAGATAGTGCCAGGTCTCGTAGGGCATCTTCCGGCGGGCCGCACGCGCGGAGAGCGCGCCCGTGGCGACGAACAGCAGGAATCCGGCGGTGCCCTTGAGGAGGTCCGGATAGTCCAGGACGAGCGTCGTGGTCTGTCCCGCGAAGGAGGCGTGGGAGGCGGCGGAGTAACCCCAGATGATCAGCAGCGTGTGGGCGAGGGCCAGCGAGACGGTGCAGCGGCCGCCCCAGGCGTGCCAGCGGGCGAGCCGGTCGGTTCCGATGCTGTGGTCGAGGAGGGGGACACGGGCCATCAGGACGAGAAGGACCGCGCAGACGTATCCGGCCAGGAGGCCGGTGATGCGGCCCGCACCGTTCAGCCACCCCGCCGGTCCGACGACGGAGGTCGTGTCGGCCCACCACAGTGCCAGTACTCCCACGACGCCCGCCCAGATCGCGAGCGGCGCGAACAGCGCCACGAGGTTGCGGTGCGGCCGCCGCCGGTGGTGCAAGCCACGCCCGGTGTGGGCGGCGGCGGTGGAAGTGGTGGCCATGGGGCTCCTCGGAGCGTGATCGTCGTCTGGCCCGCCCAGCATCACCACCGAACCTCTGCGTTTCCTCTGATCCGGACACCGCAGCGGAAACTCAGAGGAGACGCAGAGGTTCCCGGGACCGCCGGGGCAACCGAGCCAGGGATCGGCCGGCGCTGCCGGCAGGCCCTCGGGGGCCTCCTGGCCAGCGCCCGCCCGCACACTCCATCCGGTACCGAGGTGATGGTCGCCCTCCCCGCGGACACACCGACGGCGCCCGTCTCGCCGTCAGCGACGACGGACCCGGGATCCCACCGGAAACTCCGGCCCGAGGGGGTTCACCCGCTCGGCGAGCCGCCCGTTTCACTGGACGGCAGCGTGGATCTCCTGTTCGGTCGCGGTGTGGGAAACCACGAGGAGTTCGTCGCCCGGTCGCAACACCATCTGCGGCGTCGGCACGTTGGGCCGGCCTTCACGAACCACGGTGGCGATCACGCTGCCCTCCGGCAGGACCACCTCGGCCAGCGGACGGCCCGCGGCCCGCGACGCCGCGCTGATGGCGGTCTCGATGACGTTGACGCCTGCCTTGCTCAGCCGCAGCAAGGCCACCGTGTCGGTCGCACCGGTCGCCTCCTCGATCAGCGAGATCAGCGGTGTGGCGGCGGGCACCGCGGCGTCCACCCCCCACTTGCCGTCGAACAGCCAGGCGTTCTCCTCGTCGTTGACGCGGGCGGCCACCCGCGGGACGCCGAAGTGCCGCTTGGCCAGGAGGCTGACCACGAGGTTGTCCTCGTCCTCCCCGGTGGCGGCGATGACCAGGTCGGCGTTGAGCGCGCCCGCGTGTTCGAGCAGATCCGGGTCGGATGCGTCACCGGTCAGCATCCGGACGGCGAGTCGGGGGCCGAGTTCGGCGGTACGCGCCTCGTCCCGTTCGACGACGGTGACCTCGTACCGCGCGGCGACCAGTACCTGGGCGACTTGGGCACCGAGCCGTCCGGCGCCCGCGACTATGGCTTTCACGTCCCGAGCTCCTTGTCGAGGAAACCGCGCAGGCGGCCGAGGGCGGTGGCGGCGACGGTGAAGGTGACCACGTCCCCGGGCTCGGCCAGGGTGTGGTGCGAGGGCACGAGCGAGTGCCCGCCGCGGGTGACCTCCGCGACGCGGATCTCGCCGTCGACCTCGAACGCCGACAGCGGGCGGCCGGTGAGGTAGTCGGGCAGGCTGGAACGCACGAGCAGCGTTTCCCCGTCGCCGAACCCCAGTTCCGGCGCGAGGTGCCGGTGCAGCAGCAGTTGGTGCAGGCGGTCGACGGTCCAGCTGACGCTGCTGATGGTGCGGATGCCCAGGCCCCGGTAGACCTCGGCCCTGCACGGGTCGTCGATCCTGGCCAGGACGACGGGTACCCGGTACGTCTGCCTGGCCACGCGCGCGGTGACGATGTTGCCGTTGTCCCGGCCGGTCACGGCCACCAGGGCGTCGGCGTGTTCGATCCCTGCGGCGTCGAGCACCGCACGGCTGTAGCCGCTGCCCTCGAGGAAACCCCCGGTGAAGCCGTCGGGCAGGGCCTCCCGGGCCTGCGGGCGGCGGTCTATGACGCAGGTGTCCTGGCCCTCGGCGGTGAGCCGGATGGCGAGTGCGGAACCCACCCGCCCACAGCCCACGATGATCACCTTCATGCCCCTGCTCCTTCCCGGAGCTCCGTGCCCGGCAGTGGCCGGAAGCGCCGCAGCCACCACTTGCGCAGTTCCTCCGCGGCCAGCAGCAGGGCGCCGAACGCGGCGAGCACGGCCCAGTCGGCGGCGTCCAGCGGCGCGGTGTGGAACACGGCCTGCAGGAAAGGCACATACGAGATCGCCGCCATGAGCGCGACCCCCAGCAGGCCCGCGGCGATCAGTGCGGGGTTGGACCACAGGCCGATGCGGAAGACGCTCTCGCGGTCGGTACGCACCGCCTGGGCGTTGAAGAACTGGCTGACGACGATGCCCGCCTGGACCATGGTGATCGCCTCGCGGTAGACGGGGTTGTCATTGGTGAAGTCGGCATAGGGAATGCCGGCGGAGTTGATGTGCCAGAAGAAGACCGCGCACACTCCCAGCGCCTGGATGCTGCCGAGGAACAGGAACCGGCGGACCACCGTCGCGGAGAACAGCGGTTCGCGCCGGGAACGCGGCGGGCGGTCCATCACATCGGGCTCGGGGGGCTCGGCCCCGAGTGCGAGCGCGGGCAGCACGTCCGATCCCAGGTCGATGGCGAGGATCTGAACGGCGGTGATCGGCACGAGCGGGAATCCCACGAAGGTCGCGACCAGGATGGGGACCAGTTCGGCGATGTTGTGGCTGAACAGGTAGATCAGGAACTTGCGGATGTTGCGGTAGACCGAGCGGCCGAGACGGACGGCCGCCGCGATCGACGCGAAGGAGTCGTCCAGCAACACCATTTCCGCGGCCTCGCGGGCCACGTCGGTGCCTCCGGCCCCCATGGCCACCCCGATGTCGGCGTGTTTGAGCGCGGGCGCGTCGTTGGCGCCGTCGCCGGTGACCGCCACCACCTGGCCGGTGTCCTGCAGTGCAGCGACGGCCCGCATCTTGTGCTCGGGGCTGACCCGGCAGAGCAGGAGCTCGGCGGGGCGTTCGAGCAGACCGCGCAGGTCCTCCGCGTCCATGGCGTCCAGCTCCGTGCCCGTCACCACCAAGGGTCCTGCCCCGCGGACGATCCCCACCCGCCGTGCGACCGCCTCGGCGGTCAGCGGATGGTCCCCGGTGACCATCACGATGCGGATCCCCGCCCGCCGGCATGCCGCGACGGCCTCGATGACCTCCGGCCGCGGCGGATCCTGCATGCCCGCCAGCCCCAGGAACACCAGGCGGGACTCGACTTCCTCCTGTGACCCGATGACCTGCCCGGGTGACAGCGTCCGCTGTGCCACTCCCAGGACCCGCAGCCCTTGCGCGGCCATCGCGTCGTTCGCCTCGGTGATCGCTTCCCGAGCCGCGGCGGTCAGCGGCTCGGGCCCGGATGCGCCGACGGCATGGGTGCAGCGCGCGAGCAGTTCCTGCGCCGCACCCTTCACGCAGACCTCGCTGCCGCCGTCCGGCAGCGCGTTCACCGTGCTCATGAGCTTGCGCTCGGAGTCGAAGGGGAACTCCGTCACGCGCGGTGCCCGCTGCTCCTCCCCGGTGGTGTCCACCCCGGACTTGGCCGCCGCCACCAGCAGGGCGCCTTCCGTGGTGTCGCCCAGCACGCGCCAGCCGCCTCGCTCGTCCGGGGGCATCAGCCGCGCGTCGCAGCACAGGGCCGCCACCCGCAGGAGTTCGCGCACCGGGTCGGGATCGGCCACCGCCCCGGCCGGCTCGTATCCGACCCCGGACACCTCGTGCCACGCCCCGCGTGCCCACAGCCGGGTCACGGTCATCTCCGCCTGGGTCAGCGTTCCGGTCTTGTCGGTGCAGATCACCGTCGTCGACCCCAGCGCCTCGACCGCCAGCAGCTTCTTGACCAGGGCGTTACGCCGGGCCATGCGCCGTACGCCGATGGCCAGCGACACCGACAACGTCGCCGGGAGCCCCTCCGGGACCAGGGCGACCATGACCCCGAGCGCGAAGACGAACGACGCCACCACCGGCTGCCCGGACGGGATCCGGATCGCGAACAGCAGTGCGCCGATCACCAGGGCCGCCAGGGCGACCCGGCGGGCCATCACCGCGACCTGCACCTGCAACGGGGTCCGCTGACGGGGCGCCCGCGCCGTCATCCGGAAGATCCGGCCGAACTCGGTCGCCGCGCCGGTCGCGAAGACCACTGCCTTGCCGGAGCCGGCCACCACGTCCGTCCCCATGAACATGCAGTCACGCGCCTGCAGCAGCGGTCCGGACGGCACCGCCTCCGCGGTACGCCGTACGGGCTCGCTTTCGCCGGTGAGCGCCGCGTTGTTCAGCGCCACCGCCCGTGCTTCGACGAGGCGGCAGTCGGCGGGTACCGCGTCGCCCGCTTCCAGGACCAGCAGATCACCCGGCACCAGGTCCCGTACGGGCAGCAGCGCCCGCTCCCCGTCCCGCAGGACGGTGCACGTGTGCGGCACCATCGCCTGAAGGGACTCGGCGGTGCGTTCTGCCGAGTACTCCTGGGCGAAGCCGATCACCGCGTTGAGCAGCACCACCGCGGCGATCGCGAAGGCGAGCTGGAGCGTCCCTTCGCCGCCGGGCTCCTGCAGACCGTACGCGAGAAACGTGATGGCCGAGGCGACCAGCAGCACCACTGCGAACAGGTCGGTGAACTGCGACAGCAGGCGCCGCCACAGGCCCCGCCCGGCCGGGGCGGGCAACTCGTTCGGGCCGTGATGTGCCAGGCGTGCTGCGGCGTCCGCGGAGGTGAGACCGCGCGGCGAACTGCCCAGCGCCGGGAAAACCTGCTCCAAGGGCAGACAGGGCACGTCCGCCGAGTCGGCGTCCCGGGTGCTCACGGCAACCGTGGGGCGTCTCGGGGCGACGGGTGCCGTGTTCATCCGAGCCGACCCGTGGGAAGGCCGTCCGGACGCGGCGCGCCGGGACCCGTCACGAGTGTTCGCCGTGCCGGGTGACGCAGCGGGCATCCTGCCCTTCCGCGACGGCACAGGCCCGCTCGCGCCGGGCCGGGACAGGCCCGCCGGCCGTCTCCGGTCACCTCGACCCCTGCAGGTCCCGAGGACTCGGGCGTTGCCGGCCGGCGGCGCCGGACGGACCGCTGCCGTCGGTGCGCCGCAGCAGTACCGTCACGGCGAGTCCGACGAGGACCAGCAGCACGAGCCGGCCGAGTGACATCAGGGTCCGGCCACATCGTGTCCTCCTCACAGATCGCGCAAACAGTTCTCGGCGGTGCCGTGGACCGTGGGCTCCACGGGCGGTTGGTGAGTGCCGGTTCGGTTCAGGACGCACGTCGCCGAAACGTCCTGACGGCTCGCTTCGGCTCAGCTCCCACCGTCGGGCGGCCGCCGGTGCGCTCCCAGGGGTCGGCCGGGACCCGGCCCAGGGCCGTTGGGCCCTCATTCGGCTCGGCCGAGGAGGAACTGCTCAAGATCGCGCCTTGTGCGGCACCCGTGATGACGCGGCGTCCCGCGGGAGCGCGAGAGCACCCGCGAGATCGTCGTGGAGGTCGAGGACATCGGCCAGGTCGGCCGGTCGCGGAAGGCGCGGCATCCACCCATCGCCCGTGACGATCGACAGCCTCCCGTTACCGCTGCAGTCCATGAAGGTGACGTCGCGCAGGCCCACGATCACATGAGGACGGGGACCACCGGTCAGCGCCCCGGGCCGCGCGGTGAGCGACGGTGCCGTCACGGCGTCGACCTCCCCGGACACCTCCCCGGACAGCTCCAGGACGCGGGCACCGCCCACGGCGCGCGCTCCCGCATGCCGTCCTGGTATCCGCCGCGGTCACCCACGAACGAACGGCTCCCGGCAGAGCCGGACCGGTCAGCGGCGCGCGGGGGCCGGCCGGGTTGTGTCGTCGGCCTTGTAGCCCAGCCGGGCCTCGACGTCGACGACGCCGTCCACGCCGCGGCACAGCTCCGTGACCACCGGGACGAGACTGCGACGGTCCACCACGCCCTCGAGAGTGACCTTGCCGTCGACGACGTGGACGGTGACGGCGTTGGGCGCGAGTCCGAGCGTCTTGACCAGCAGGTCACCGGTGATCTCCTCGCGGATGGCGCGGTCCCGGCGCAGGAAGAGCCGAAGCAGGTCGGCGCGGCTGACCAGCCCCACCAGCCGTCCCGTTTCGTCCACCACGGGCAGGCGCTTCACCCCGCGCCGCTCCATGAGCCGGGCCGCCTCGACCACGGACCACTCGGGCCGGGCGACGACCGGCGGGCTGCTCATCAGCCCCTCGGCGGTCGTGGCCGCGACGCGGGCGCGGTCCCCGGGACGCGGGTGCGGAGCCGGCAGCAGACCGGACGGATCCGGCTGCCCCGCCTCCTTGTGCAGCAGGTCCGCCTCGGACACCACGCCCACGGGCCGTTCGCCGTCGTCCACGACGGGGACGGCGGTGACGTCGTGTTCCGCGAGCAGCTTCGCGATCTCCTTGAACGGCGTGTCGGGCCGTACCGACACGACCGCCTTGGTCATCAGATCGCCGACGTTGCGGTGGTACATGTCCCCGCCTCCCTGCACGGTTGTGTCATGCCGGGCCCGCCGCAGACGGGACCGGCCTCGTCAGGCCTCCACTGTCGGACGCCGCGGGCCGGGTCCGCATGGGCCGGTGGGGCCACCGGTACCGCCGAGGAGCCCTTCGGCCGGGCCGAGTGGCCCATATGCGTGCCGGGCTCCACCCGGCAGTGTCATCAATACGGCAATCACAACACCGAGAGGCGGTGGAGGCGATGGTGCTTCCCCTGGTCGTGGGCACGGACGGCTCGGACGCCGCCCTGAAGGCGGTCGACTGGGCAGCAGACGAGGCCGCCCTGCGCGCACTGCCGCTGCGGATCGTGTACGCCTCCCTGTGGGAGCGGTACGAGGGACGGGCACCCTCCTTCAGCCGGGTACCTCCCGAGGGCCAGATCCTCGCTCAGCACATCGCGAGCTCCGCGCAGGAGCGGGCCGGCCTGCGCCGGCCGGGCCTCGAGGTGTCGGCCGAGGTCCTCGCGGAGGACACCGCGTACGCGCTGCTCCACGAAGGGACCCGTGCCGCCGCCCTGGTGGTGGGCCACCGCGGCCGCGGTGGCATGGCGGACCTGCTGCTGGGCTCCGTCGGCCTGACCCTCGCCGGTCGTGCGGAGTGCCCGGTGATCGTGGTGAGGGGTGACCTGGAGATAACGGACACCGAGGGCGGGGAGCGCTGGATCGTGCTCGGTGTGGGCCCGGACGGGAACTCCTCCGCGGCGGTGGAGTTCGCCTTCCGCGAGGCCGAGCTGCGCGCATGCGGAGTGCGGGCCGTTCACGCCTGGCGGATGCCGCCGGGCGAGGGTGCCGAGTGGACCGGCTACGAGGACGAGGCAGCCAAGGCTCACCAACGCCGCGCCGAGGAACATCTCGACGAGGCCCTGCGTGCCGCGGCGACCGCCCACCCCGGGGTCCGCTACCGCCGGTACGCGGGTGAGGGCCACGCCCGCAAGGTCCTGCTCGCGACGCTGGACGACGCGTCCCTCCTGGTTGTCGGCGCCCGCCGCCGCAACAACCCCTTCGGTCTCCAGCTCGGCCCGGTCAACCACGCGATGCTCCACCACGCACCCTGTCCCGTGGCCGTCGTTCCTCAGCCCGCGTGATCTGCGCGTGTGCCTGTCCCGCCCCCTGGGGCGGGGCAGGCACGTACAGGGGAGACTGATGAACGGGAAGGCCTGACTGCCGCACGGCCCTGCGGTACCCGCCGTAAGGGCCGCACGGCGGCCGATTCTGCCGTCGGATCCCGGAGAGGGGTGACGATGGGGGCGTGGACCTGGTCGTACGAGGGATACGACCCCGCGCGGGAACGCCTGCGCGAGGCGCTGTGCACCCTGGGCAACGGCTACTTCGCCACCCGCGGAGCCGCCCCGGAGACCGTCGCGGGCCCGGCCCACTACCCCGGCACCTATGCCGCCGGCTGCTACAACCGGCTGCACACCGCCGTGGCGGGCCGCAAGGTCCAGAACGAGGATCTGGTCAACCTCCCCAACTGGCTGCCCCTGCGGTTCCGGCTCCTCGACGGAGGCACCTGGTTCACCCCGGACGACGGTTCGCTGCTCGAGCACCGGCAGGACCTCGACCTCCGGCACGCCACGCTCACCAGGACGTTCCGCCTGCGCGACCCGCGCGGCCGGGTCCTGGCCGTCGAGCAGATCCGGCTGGTCCACATGCACGACCCGCACCTCGCCGCCCTGCGCACCGTCTTCACCGCCGACGGCGACTGGTCCGCCGACCTGGAGGTGGAGTCCGCGCTCGACGGGGACGTCACCAACGCGGGCGTCGCCCGCTACCGCGACCTCAACGGCCGCCATCTGACCCGAATGCACACCGGGACCGGCGAACCGGACACGGTCTGGCTGCGGTGCCGCACGACCACCTCGGACATCCGCGTCGCGCTCGCCGCCCGGACCCGTGCCACGGCGACTCCCGCGACCGCCCGCGTCCTGGAGGCGGGGGAGCGCACCGCGGTCCAGCGGCTGACCGTCCCGGTCGCGCCGGGGCGGCCGGCCGTCGTCGAGAAGACCGTCGCCCTGCACACCTCGCGGGACCCCGCGATCAGCGACCCGCTGCACGCCGCCCTCGACCGCGTGGAGCGCGCCCCGGACTTCGCCGCCCTCCTGGCCACGCACACCGCCGCCTGGGAGCAGCTCTGGCGCCGCGCCGGCCTGGACGTCCCCGGCGAGGCGGGCCGCATCCTGCGGCTGCACACCTTTCACCTCCTGCAGACCCTCTCCCCGCACACCGCGGAACTGGACGTGGGCGTACCGGCCCGGGGACTGCACGGGGAGGCCTACCGCGGCCACGTGTTCTGGGACGAGCTGTTCGTCCTGCCCTACCTGGACCTGCACTTTCCCGAGGTGTCCCGGGCGTTGCTGCAGTACCGCCACCGGCGTCTGGAGGAGGCGTGCCGGGCGGCGGCCCGCGCCGGGCGCACCGGGGCCATGTACCCCTGGCAGAGCGGCAGCGACGGACGCGAGGAGACCCAGACCCTGCACCTCAACCCGCTCTCGGGGCGCTGGCTCCCGGACCACACCCGGCTCCAGCGCCACGTCGGCTCCGCCGTGGCGTACAACATCTGGCGGTACGGACAGGCCACCGGCGACACGGAGTTCCTGTACACCAAGGGCGCCGAGATGCTGCTGCAGATCGCCCGCTTCTGGGCCGGCTCCGCCACCTGGGACCCCGATTGCGACAGCGACGGCCGCTACCGCATCCGCGGCGTCGTCGGCCCGGACGAGTACCACGACGCCTACCCCGGCGCCGCGATGCCCGGACTCGACGACAACACCTACACCAACGTCACCGCCGCATGGGTGCTGGCCCGCGCCCTGGACCTGTGGCGGACCCTGCCCGCCCCGCGTCGCGACGAACTGCGCGAGCGCATCGGCCTGGAGACCGCCGAGACCGAGCTCTGGGAGGAGGTCTCGCGGAAGCTCTACGTCCCCCATCATGCCGGTGTGATCAGCCAGTTCGCCGGCTACGGCGAGCTGGAGGAACTGGACTGGGAAGGCTATCGCGAGCGGTACGGGGACATCCGGCGCCTGGACCGCATCCTGGAGGCCGAGGGGGATTCGGTCAACCGCTACCAGGCCTCCAAACAGGCCGATGTGCTCATGCTGGGCTACCTGTTCCCACCCACCGAACTGCACCGTCTGTTCGAACGTCTCGGGTACCGGCTGGACGACGGCACGTGGCGGTCCACCGTCGACCACTATCTGCGGCGCACCAGCCACGGCTCCACCCTCAGCGGCGTCGTGCACGCCTGGGTGCTGACCAGGACCCACCGGGCCGACGCATGGGCCTACGCGCAGGAGGCGCTGCTCGGGGACGTCACCGACGTCCAGGGCGGCACCACCGAGGAGGGCATCCACCTGGGCGCCATGGCGGGCACCCTCGACCTGGTGCAGCGCGGCCTGACCGGCCTCGAGGCCCGCGAGGACGCACTGTTGCTCGACCCCGCACCGCTGCCGCAGTTGTCCCGCTTCGGCTTCGCCGTCCGCTACCGCGGCCACTGGGGCGTACGGATCCACCTCGACGCCGGTCAGGTCGGCATCGCGGTCCCCGCCTCCGAAGCGGCACCGGTCCGGGTCCGGATCGGCGGCCGGACCTGGTCCGTCCCACCGGGCCGCTTCCGCCTGCTCGACCTGCCGAGCCGGTGAATCCGTCTCCGTCCCGCGCGCCGGATCCTGGACGCGGCGCGGGGACAGGGGCAGGTGCAGCCTGGTGGTGCGGTCCCGCTCCGCACTTGCCGAATCCGCCCTCGGGGCGGGGCCGTCCCGTCAGCCGCACGCATCGCGCCGCTCGCGGCGGCGTTGGGCGAAGGCGAGGCTGGGTGCGGTGCCGATGGCCTACGCCGCCCCGTCGTCCTCGGCCAGGAGCCGGCCTCCGTCACAGCGCTGTGACGGAGGCCGGCGCACCACGGGCCGGGCGGCCGGCGCGCGGCGCCGGCGGGGGGCCCGCGCCC
>NZ_JBSFLB010000066.1:0-18472 GCF_053598835.1 Streptomyces sp. NPDC001070 | reverse complement strand
GCCCGCACCCCGCCGGGGGGGGGGGGGGCCGCCCCCCCCCCCCCCCCCCGCCCGTGGGGTCGTCGAGCCGCCGATCAGCGGACGGAGCGCGCGGCTTCCTCGATGATGTGGGCCGCGTCCTTCGGGTGCGACACGGTCACCGCGTGGGACGCCTGGACCTCCGTCACGTGGGCCTTGGCGCGCTTGGCCATGAAGATCTGGGTCTCACGGGGGATGTTCAGGTCGTCGGACGCCACCAGGACCCAGGACGGGATGGTCTTCCACGCGGGCTCGCCGGACTCCTCGAAGAGCGCGGCACCGGTCACGGGACGCTGGGTGGCCGCCATCACGTCCGTGGTGTGCTTGGGGACGTCCGCGGCGAACTGGTGGTGGAACTTGGCCTGGTCGATGTAGAGGTCGGTGCCCTTGGAGCCGTCGGGCGCGGTGAACGGGACCTCGCGCAGGGCGCTGCCGAGCGAGCTGCCGGGGAACTTGTCCGCCAGGCTGAAAGCGCTCTCGCCCTTGTCCGGCATGAAGGCGGCCATGTACACCAGGGCCTTGACCTTGTCGGAGCCGTAGGCGGCGTTGCTGATCACGGCGCCGCCGTAGGAGTGGGCGGCGAGGACGACCGGCCCGTCGATGCTCGCCACGAGGTCCTTGACGTAGGCGGCGTCGCTCTTCAGGCCGCGCAGCGGGTTGGACGCGGCGACCACGGGGTAGCCGTCCCGCTTCAGCTTCCTGACGACGTCGTTCCAGCTGGAGGAGTCGGCGAAGGCGCCGTGGACGAGGACCACGGTCGGCTTGGGGTCGTGCGAGTGGTCGCCGCCGCCCTTGGAGGCGACCGCCGGAGCGACGGCCGTGGCGAGCAGACCGGCGGCGGCGGTCACCGTGGCCATGATGGACAGCGGGGTGCGGATGTTCCGGGGGCGAGCATGACGGTTCACAAGAGGCCCTTTCGAAGTGGGGTGGATGTTCAGCCGTGTCCTGAAGGACGGACCCGGCGGTCATTGCGGCAGCGCGCTGCCGCAGGTCTTGGAGAGGTGGCTCGTGGGCGGCGGACCGGAGAGATCCGGGGCCTGCCGGGGCGGGCGCTCGCCGCGGCCGAGGACCGCATCGCCTCAGCGGTCCGGGCGCTTCACACGAGCGGCAGGGTGGCGGTGCGGCCGCGGCTCACCCGCGGTGGTCGTCAGTCGGTGTGCAGCGCGGTGTGCAGGGTGCGGGTGGCCTGCTGCATCGCGGCGGTGGTGGCCTGCGAGGGGCGGAGGGGGTTGAGCATCATGAAGTCGTGCAGCGTGCCGTTGTAGCGGATGCTGGTGGTGGGAACACCGGCCTGCGTCAGCTTGCGCGCGTACGCCTCGCCCTCGTCCCGCAGCACGTCGTTCTCGTCGACGATGACCAGCGCCGGCGGCAGCCCCTCCAGTTGCTCCAGACCGGCGCGCAGCGGGGACGCGGTGATCTCCGCCCGCTGCGCGGGATCGGTGGTGTAGCAGTCCCAGAACCAGGCCATCGCCTTCGCGGTCAGGAACGGCCCGTCAGCGAACTCCCGGTAGCTGTCGGTGTCCTGGGCCGCGTCCGTGACCGGGTAGTACAGCGACTGGTGAACGAAGGTCACATCGCCGCGCTGCTTGGCCATCAGCGTCAGTGCCGCGGCCATGTTCCCGCCCACGGAGTCACCGGCCACCGCCATGCGCGAGGCGTCCAGACCCTCCTCCGCCCCCTTCGCGGTGATCCACCGGGCCGTCGCGTACGCCTGCTCGATCGCGACCGGGTAGCGCGCCTCAGGCGAGCGGGCGTACTCCACGAACACCACCGCGGCATGCGCCATCACCGCCAGCTCCCGCACCAGGCGGTCGTGCGTGCCCGCGTTGCCGAGCACCCAGCCGCCGCCGTGCACGTAGAGCACGACCGGCAGGACACCGTCGACGCCGACGGGCTTGACGATGCGCACCGCTACGTCGCCCACCTCGGCCGGGACCGTGACCCACTTCTCCTGGACGTCGAACTTCTCCACCGGCGCCGCCTGCAGGTCGTCGAGGACCTTGCGGGCGCCCTCCGGACCCAGCTCGTAAAGGAAGGGCGGGTTCGCCGTCGCGTCGGCTATTTCCTGGGCGGCGGGCTCAAGAACGGGCTTGGTCATTATCTGACTCCCAAGATAGGAAAATTCTCTCGCATTTCCTTCACTCTTACGACAGAGGAACCCTCGAAGATGTGACACATCTCAGTGGAAAACTCGCCATCGCTACTCATCCGTGCTCGTCGGCGATTTCCCGGTATTCCCGTACGGTGGGCTTGGGAATCTGCGTCCCTTCCCCGTACAGGCGCCGGCTGAGCGCGGCGCGCAGCCGCCGGCCCCGGCCGGCCCCGTTCTCCGGGGCGAGGCGGATCGGCTCGTACTGCTCGTGCGCCGTCAGGACGTGGAGTCGTTCCCGGCCGAGCGGCTCGTGGACCTCGACGAACCCGCCGTTGGGCAATCGCTTGATGATTCCGGTCTCTCGGCCGTGCAGCACCTTGTCGCGGTCGCGGATCTGCAGACCCAGCGCCCACCGCTTCGCCACGAGGTACACCGCGAACGGCACGACGAACAGACCGACGCGAACGCCCCACGTCACCGCGTTGACCGAGACATGGAGGCGGATGGCGATCAGATCGTTCGCGGCACCGAGCAGCGCGACGAGGTACACGCTGATCCACGCGGCACCGAGTCCCGTGCGCACCGGCCGGTTGCGGGGCCTGTCGAGGAGGTGGTGGTCGCGGCGGCCGTCGTCGGTGACCCAGGCCTCGATGAACGGGTACACGCCGAGAGCGAGGAACAATCCGGCACCGGCCGCCAGCGGTAGCAGGTTGTCGAGGGCCAGGGTGTGGCCCCGGACGACGATCTCCCAGCCGGGCATGACGCGCAGCAGACCGTCGGCCACGCCCATGTACCAGTCGGGTTGCGATCCCGCCGTCACCTGGTCCGGGCGGTAGGGACCGTACATCCAGATGGGGTTGATCTGCGCGATCGAGGCGATGATGAGGATGACCCCGGCGACCAGGAGGAAATACGCTCCCGATTTCACGGCGTACGCCTTGAAGGGAATGCCGACGACATTCCTCTCGGTGCGTCCAGGACCCGCGTGCTGCGTGTGCCTGTGGCGAATCGACAGGACCACGTGGGCGACGAGAATTCCCGCCATGAGGGCTGGAATCACGAAGACGTGGAGCGTGTTGAAGCGCCCGATCAGGTCGTTCCCCGGGAACTCGCCTCCGAGCAGGAACATCGACAGGTAGGTGCCGACGACCGGAACGGAGAGGATGGTTCCGTTCACGACCGCGAGCCCGGTCCCGGAGAGGAGGTCGTCCGGGAGGTCGTATCCCGTCAGGCCCTCGAACATGCCCAGGACCAGCAGCGAGAAGCCGAGCAGCCAGGTGATCTCGCGCGGCTTGCGGAAAGCGCCGGTGAAGAGCACCCGCATCATGTGGGCGAACATGCTGGCGACGAAGATCAGGGCCGCCCAGTGGTGGGCCTGCCGGATCAGCAGCCCACCGCGCACGTCGAAGGAGATGCGCAGGGTGGAGTCGAATGCCTCCGAGACCGTCCGGCCCTGCAGCGGTACGTAGCTCCCGTGGTACTCCACCGCCCTCATCGACGGGTGGAAGTACAGCGTCAGATACACACCTGTGAGGACGAGCACGAGGAAGCTGTAGAGGGATATCTCCCCCAGCATGAAGGACCAGTGGTTCGGGAACGCCTTTCGCATCCCGGCTCTGGCGCGGTCGTCGACACCGAGTCGCGCACCGGCCCATTCCGCGATCTTCGTTCCCCGGTGCGGTCGTCGCGATTCGATGGGTTGGCTCCTGCTGCCCATGTTCCACTCACCATTCATCAGTCACCCGTGGCGGGTCCGGGGTCAGCCCCTCAAGTGCCACGTCGTCCGCGGGCAACGCACTGAAATCGCGGAACTCCCCGTGTGCCGCCGCCCGGTGATTTCACGGGCCGCTCATGAACCGGGCTCCCTGGTTCGGCACTCTCGTGCACTGCTTCCGCCTCTAGGACCGACCGGGCGGCGAAGATGTGACACGCAGTGCTACAACCCGGGCGGAATACTCGGCGGCAACACGCGGATGCCATGTCACGGGAGTCACGCCCTCCTGGTCTGAAGTAATGAGCCGGAAAAGGCAGAAGAGCACGTCACACAGAGGGGTTCAGCCGTCGAAAGTGCGTACTGCGCGCGGGCTGTGGTGTGCGTGTGGCGAGAGAAAGAGGTGGGGTCGTGGAGTTCACCGGTGACGGGCTGCCGATCGCGGAGTTGCTGGACGAGCGTCGGCATCTGCTGGATGTGGCGTATTGGATGGTGGGCGGTGCGGTGGACGCGGAGTGCGTCGTCGACGAGGCCTACCGCCGGTGGTTCGGCTTGTCGGAGGTGGCGCGCGCGGGGATCGTGACGCCTCGCTCATGGCTTGCGAAGACGGTGGGCGCGATCTGTCTGGCGCGGTTGACGGTCTCCGGTCGGGGCACGGCTGCCGGCCCGGATCCGGGGGCCGATGCCGCAGGTGGGCTGGGGGAGGAGGTCAGCCGTGTCCTGCTGACGGCATTGGACGCGTTGTCCCCGGCGGAGCGGGCCGCGTTCGTGCTCAATGACGTCTTCGGAATGGAATGGGGCGCGGTGGCGGACGTCGTGGGACGGACGGAGCCGGAATGCGTCGAGCTCGCCGATCGTGCCCGCCGTCGGGTGCGGGCGCGGCGCTCGTGCCCCACGTCGCCGCAGGAGCACGACACGGTGACGCGTGCGGTGCGGGAGGCCTGTGCGGGGGAGGACGTGGGGCTGCTCACGTCGTTGCTGTGCCCTGATGCCACGGCCTTCTTCGACGGCGGGGGCAAGGTCCGGGCGCCGGTCCGGCCGGTCCACGGCAGTGAGCAGGTCGCCCGCAGCCTGCTGACCCTGGTGGCCGGCCGGCCGCGCGTCTCCCTGTCGGACCAGTCTGTCAACGGCCGTACCGGCCTGGTGGCGCGCTACAACGGGCTGGTCGCCGCGGTCATCAGCCTCGACATCGCCGACCACCGTGTCGCCCAGGCCTGGATCGTCCTCAACCCCGACAAACTCCGCCCCTGGAACCACCCCGTCCTGGAGATCCCGGCCTCGCCGAAACCGGCGGCACCGTGACGGAACGTGGGCGCGAGGAGCCGCCACCACGGCATCCACGGGACGGGACACCCATCATCCATCGACAACGTGTCACCACTTCCGTGGCAATCGTGGGTCCGATTTGCGGTGACTTAGCTTGAATCATTACAAAAGGCCTCCTCGGTCCGCCCTTTGTCGGGCGTATGATCTGACACGATGGTTGGGTGGTACACGCACGAAGACACCGTGCACCGACCTGGGCCCACTGCTCCGGTAGCCGTCGGGACGTCGTTCCGCCCTTTTCTGTCACACGATCGGGCCGATCCCGGTCTATGGAGCAGACGGGATGGGAGCAGTCGTGATGTTTCGGGACCAAAGCCGCTGCGGCGGCCGAGCAAACGATGCAGCGTGTGACACTCTTTGCTTCCTTCCTGTCGTCCGTTGAGGACGAGACCGCGCGCGCGACGATGCCGAGCCTCGTGTGATGGAGGCGAACGGAGCGAGTCGAGGCGCCCCCGGGTGGCCCCAAACAGGCCCGGTCCGCCCCCGTCCGCCGAGCAGTGGCGGCCGGCACGCCTGACCGGACCGCCCCGGCCCACCCGGAGGGCGGCCCGGGGCGGCGCCGGCGCCGCCATCACACCTTCTCGCAACAAGAGCACCCAATCCGTGACCAGCAGCCACGGGACGACCCTGGACAGCGCGCCCAGAGGAACGGAGACCGAAGCATCATGCCGCTCGAGGCGTCCCCCGCCACAGACAGCCTTGACCAGGCTGCCGCCGCCTTCGTGGAGCTTCAGCCGCGTCTGTTCGGCATCGCGTACCGCGTGCTCGGCAGCGCTGTCGAGGCTGAGGACGTGGTGCAGGAGGTGTGGCTGCGTTGGCAGCGGACCGACCGCTCCGCGGTGGTCAGCCCGGCCGCCTTCCTCGCGACCACGACGACCCGTCTGGCCATCAACGTCGCTCAGTCCGCGCGGGTGCGCCGGGAGACGTACATCGGCCCGTGGCTGCCCGAGCCCATCGACACGAGTTCGGACCCCGAGGTGGGCGCCCAGCAGGCGGAGGCTCTGGAACTCGCCCTGCTGCTGGTGCTGGAAAGACTCAGCCCCGGCGAGCGCGCGGCGTACGTGCTGCGCGAGGCGTTCGACTACTCCTACACCGAGATCGCGGAGATCCTCCAGGTGAGTCTCGTCAACGCGCGGAAGATCGTGAGCCGTGCCCGCAAACACCTGGCGGCCGAGCAGCGGGAGACCGTCGACACGGGGGAACACCGACGCCTGCTGGAGGCTTTCCTCTCGGCGGCCAGGACTGGGGACGTGGCCTCGTTGGAGGCCCTTCTCACCCCGGACGCGGTCAGTCTGTCCGACGGCAACGGCATCCGGGGAGCCGCCCGCGTTCCCGTACTGGGCCGTGCGCGCGTGGCGAACCTGGCGACCGCCACCCCGGCGTTCTGGCGCGACGCGGACCACCGGCGCGTCGAGGCCAACGGGCGTACGGGAGTGATGATCTACCGGGACGGCGAGCCCACGACGCTCCTGGCGATAGCCGCAGCCCACGAGGGCATCTACCGGTTGATGTGGGTGTTCAACCCGAGCAAGATCGCGGCGTTCCTCGACTCGCGCCACCGTCCGGCACCGGGTGCGATCGCCGCGGCCGGTGCCTGGGGGTGACCCCGGCCGACACCGTCACGCGCCTGTGGCGGACCGTCATGGAAAACACTGTCCCACACTTTGTTGGGATGGTGAAGATCGGTGAATGCCCCGGCTGTGCGTCGTAGGCACTGGGGACCGGGGCACATGGTGTGATCGGGCCGGGCCCCCGCGGGCGGATCACCATCGGCGGGTCGTCGCCCGTGCGGCACTCGTCGGGCGCGGTTCCCGGCCATGCGGGGGAGCCGGCCGAGCCGGCTCCCCCGCATGGCCGGGGTCGTTTCCCCGCGCTCACACCGCCGTGCGGTCGCCCACCCGGTTGCCGTCGGGGCGCCGGGGACCGGCACTGGTCACGAAGGCGTCCCGCGGGTGCTGCACCGAGGCGAGGGAGACCAGATCCCGGCCGAACAGGGCTGCGGTGAGCCAGACGGCGAGCACCCGGACCTTCCGCTCCCAGGTGGGCACGGCGAGTACGTGGTAGCCCCGGTGCATCACCCAGGCGGGGAACCCCTTGATGACGATGCCCTTGTACTGGAAGATGCCCCGCCCCAGGCCCAGCGTGGCCACCACTCCGAGGCTGCTGTGGCGGTAGTTGCGGATCGTGCCGCCGCGCAGGCCGGCGACGATGTTCTTCGCCAGGCGCTTTCCCTGCCGGACCGCGTGCTGGGCATTCGGTACCGTTCGCGCCCCCGGCACGGGCGAGGCCAGGTCGGGCACGGCCGCGTCGTCCCCGGCCGCCCAGACCTCGGGCACCGGCTCGCTGTCCGTACCGACCCGGAGATCGGGCCGGACCACGAGCAGGCCGCGCTCGTCGACCGGCAGGTCGGTGTGATTGTGCACGACGGGGTTCGAGGCGTTTCCCGCGGTCCAGACGATCAGCTCCGAGTCGAACTCCTCACCGCTGGACAGCACGACGTGCCCGTTCTCGGCCGAGACGAGCTGGGTGTTCAGGTGCACGCGTGCGCCACGGCGTTCCAGGTGGCGCACGACCCAGGCACCGGGCTTGTCGCTCACCTCGGGCAGGATGCGGTGCCTGGCCTCGACCAGGTGGAAGGACAGCTCCTCGAAGCTCAGTTCCGGATAGGACTTGAGCATCGCGGTGGCCAGCGACAGCAGTTCGCCGAAGCCCTCGACACCGGAGAACCCGCCGCCCACGAACGTGACGGTGAGCAGCTTCCGCCGCTCGGCCCCGGGTGGCAGCGACGCCGCCTGGTCGAACGCGGTCAGCAGCCGGTCGCGAATGGCCACCGCCTCCTCCACGTGCTTCAGGCCGATGGCGTGCTGAGCGAGGCCGGGGATGGGGAAGGTACGGGTCACGGCGCCCGCGGTGACCACCAGGATGTCGTAACGGAGTTGGTGGTCGGCTCCGTTCGCGGGCCGGACGGTGACCTTCCGGTCCGCGTGGCTGATCTCGGTTACGCTGCCCGCGATCAGCCGGGTCCTGCGCAGGTGCCGGCGCATCGACACCGCGGCGTGGCGTGCTTCGACCGAGCCGGCGGTCACCTCGGGCAGGAAGGGCTGATAGGTCATGTACGGACGCGGGTCGACGACGGTGACCCTCGCTTCTCCGGCCCGCAACGTCTTCTCCAGGCGCCAGGCGGTGTAGAAGCCCGCGTAGCCGCCACCGACGATCAGGATCTCGCGCATGTTTTCCTCTGTTTCTCTCCGTCACCAGAGAGACAGCACAGGTCAGGACAGTGTGACAAGGTTGCCGGAGCGGGCGATGACCCACTGTTCGACGAGGTGACACCGTCTGCTACGTTCCAGAGGAGTCGGCTTCGGACCGGGAACGGGCCGATGCCCACGGCGGTTCCGCGTGATCCACCGGCATGCCCGTGGGCCGGGTCGGACGCTTCCGGGCGCCCGGTCCCGCCACGCGGCGCCGGCCGCACCCCCGCCACGCGCGACAGATGCGGTCGCGGGGCCGGGCCACCGGCCGCACCCGCCGCGGGACACCCCGGTCCCCCTCGCCCCTCACCACCGGGAGCCACAGGTGCGCGACGCACTCCTGTCCGCCGTACTCGTCACCACCGCCTCGCTCGGCCTGTTCGCCACGGCGTGCGCCGACGGTCCGCCACCGGGCGGCGAACCGTCCGCGCGGGCCGCGCAGGGGCTGCGGGTCGGTGCCGTCTGCTCCTCGCACTTCGACTTCGCCACCGACGTCTCCTGCGGTCTGCTGGACTTCGGCGACGTGCGCTTCCGCTGCTCCGGCACGCACAGCGCCACCTGTCCCAGGACCCGTTCGGTGATCCTGGAGAACATCGGGAGAACGCCGGTCAGACTCGTGACCGTCAGCGGGTCGGCACCGGGCGAGAGACACGAGACCGTCTTCCGCACGCCGGCCTCCGGAGCCCGGCAGGTCCTGGCGCCCCGCGCGGGCGACACCTACCTCCTCGACATCATCCTGCGCGCGGACAACGGCCTTGCGGCGGTGGGAGTCATCGACGTCTCCTGACATCCGCGGTCACCGGCGCGAGCTCATCGGACAGGCCGTGGGCCGGGCGGATCCCGCAACTGTCACGTACGCGCGGGGAATCCGGTCTTCCCTGTGGGGGGAGTGATCCCGGCCGGCCACCCGGAGTGGTCGGCACATGCCCCCACGGATGCGCTGTCGCGCACGCGACGCGAGCAAGGGATGGTCTGCATGTCGTACCCAAAGCAGGTCTACTTCGGAACCGGCGGCGAGGTCAACGCGAACTTCCGGCCGGCGCCGCCGCGGGCCCGGGGCGTCGTCCCCGGACCCGGCACGGGGCCGCCGCCGGCGCTCAGGCGCTCATGGCGGAGAGCTTCGACGGGTTCATCATCCACAGCACCCGGTCGATGCCCTCCGGGGTGACGCTCACCGTGAGGACGGTGAACACGGTGCCGTCACGGGACAGGCTCATCGCGGGTCTGCCGTTGACCTCGACGGGTTCCGCCGTGACGCCGGCCCAGAAGCGGTCGGCGAACGCGTGGACGTACTTCACCACACGCTGACGGCCCACGACGGGGAACTTCGACGCCCGGACGGCGCCTCCGCCGTCGGCGTACGAGACGACGTCCTCGGCGAAAAGCTTCTCCAGGACGGCCACGTTCCCCGCCTGGGCGGCCGCCACGAACGCCGTCAGGAATCGCTGGTGCTCACCGGCCTCGACGCCGGCCCGCTTCTCCGCGGCCAGGTGCTTCCGCGCCCGGCTCACCAGTTGGCGCGCATTGGCCTGCTCCACGCCGATGATCTCCGCGATCTGCGCGTACGGGTAGTCGAACGCCTCCCGCAGCACGTATGCCGCCCGCTCCGCGGGGGTGAGCTTCTCCAGGAGCATCAGCACCGCGACTTCCAGTGCCTCCCCGTTCACAGCGCCCAGCGCCGGGTCGCTCGCGGTGTCCACCGGCTCCGGCAGCCACGGGCCCACGTAACTCTCACGGCGGGCCCTCGCCGACTGCAGCACGTTGATGGCGAGCCGCGTCACCGTCGTCGCAAGGAACGCCCGCGCGTTCTCCACCTTGGACCGGTCATAGGTCTGCCACCGGATCCAGGCCTCCTGGACGATGTCCTCCGCTTCGCTGACGCTGCCGAGCATCCGGTAGGCGATGCCGAACATGCAGTTGCGGGCCTCGCGGAACGCCTCCTCCGCTTCCCGGAGGTCCTCGGCGCGGGCCGGTGAATCGTTCGTCGACGGCATGGTGCGGCGGCTGGTTCAGGAGAGCCAGTCCTTGTAGTGGGTGGGGGCGATGCGGGCGTCCTTCCCGCCGGTGAGGACGTCACCGTGGGCGGCGGCGAACATGCCGGCGGTGTCGTCGGTGACGACGGAGCGCCCGTCCCCCTTGGCCGCGATGGTGATCCGGCCGATTTCGTCGAGGGGGTAGACATCGGGTCCCGCGATGTTGAGGACGCCGTTGAGCGGGGTGCCCGCGGCGACTTCGGCGACGACGCGGGAGACGTCCGCGGCGGCGATCGGCTGCAACGGCGTACGCGGCAGCCGGACCGTGTCGCCCTCGGTGGTCCAGGACATGGTCGCGTCCATGAACTCCATGAACTGCGTGGCGCGGACGATGGAGTACGGAATCGCGCCCGCCTTCAGGATGTCCTCCTGGAGCACCTTGGCCCGGTAGTAGTCCAGGTCGGGCACCTGGTCCACGCCGACGATCGAGAGGATGACGACGTGTCCGACGCCGGCCTTCTCGCTCGCCGCGAGGAGGTTGTCCATCGACGCCTGGAAGAAGGCGGGAGAGGCGTCGTCGAAGGTCGGGGAATTCGTCAGGTTCACGACGACATCGGCGCCTGCCACGGCCTGCTCGACGCCCTTTCCGGTCACGACGTCCACGCCCGAGGACAGGGAGTACGGGACGGCCTGGTGACCGGCCGCGTTGAGGTTCTCCACGACCCGTGACCCGATCAGCCCGGTTCCGCCGATGACCGCGATTTTCATGGCTTTACCCCTTTGCCGGTGGTTCTCCGGAGTACATACCGTTATGCCCTAAACCTACCCTCGCGGGAGTCGGCGCGCCTGGGCGGCCGCCCCCGGCGGAAACCGGGGGGACCGCACGACACCGTGTGCGGGAAGTCAGTGTGACATCGACCCCAATCACACCCTCGGCACACGGTCCCGATGCCCGGCGGGACGCACCCTGGTAGCTTGTTCGATGGTCAACGAACATCGAACAAGGAGAATGTGATGACCATCGCTGCGGACCTGCGCTTCTCCGGAAGCGTCGCGATCGTCACCGGAGCCGGATCGGGCATCGGCCGCGCCACCGCCATCGCCCTGGCCGAATCCGGGGCACAGGTGCTCGGCGTGGGGCGGCGGGAGGAGGCACTGAAGGAGACCGCTCGCGCGCACTCCCGCATCGCGATCCTCCCGCTCGACATCTGCGCCGACGGCGCCGCTGCGACAGCGGTCGCCACCGCGGTGGAGCGGTGGGGGCGACTCGACGTCCTGGTGAACAACGCGGGCACCACGGCCGTCATGCCGCTCTCGGAAACGGACCGGTCGGTCATCGAGCATCTGTTCGCCATCAACGTGACGGCACCGAGCCTGCTCGCCCACGCGGTCCTTCCGCATCTGCGGGAGTCCTCCGGCTCGATCGTCAACGTGTCGAGCACCTACGGTCACCGTCCCCTGCCGGGCGGCGGGCACTACGCCGCGACCAAGAGCGCGATGGAGCAGCTGACGCGTACCTGGGCCCTCGAACTCGCGCCGGAAGGAGTCCGTGTGAACGCGATCGCGCCCGGCCCCACCGAGACGGACGTGCTGACCGCGGCAGGCCTGTCCCCGGAGGCCATCGACTCGATGCTCGCGTACGAACGCGACCGCATCCCGACGGGCCGCCTCGGTGACCCCCGGGACGTCGCGGACTGGATCGTGCGTGTCGCCGATCCGGCGGGGACGCACATCACCGGTCAGGTCATCACGATCGACGGAGGGCTGGAACTCGTCTGATCCATGCGAACCGGGCGGGACGGCGGCCCCGACGCGGATCAGGCGGCGGGTTCCGTCGCCTCTCGGGCGCACCCCCGGATGTCCCGGCGGCGCATCTCACGCCGTTCGCTCTCCGTGGTCCCGCCCCAGACCCCGTCCACATGGCCGGCTGCCAGGGCCCACTCCAGGCACCGGGCCATGACCGGACACCGGCGGCACACGGCCTTGGCCTCGTCGATCTGTACCCTTCCCAAACCGCTGCCGCTGATCGGGAAGAACAGTTCCGGATCCACCTCACGGCACGCGGCGTCATTGCTCCAGTCCACGACAGCCTCCTCGTCGAACCGAACTCGCCGGCCTCCTGTCACGTCTGCGGGTGGCGGACGACCCGGCCGGCCGGTCGTCCTCACCAAGGCCTCGACATGGAGACCCATACGTCGGCGAATATGTGACATCGACCGGGAAGATCGTTTCCTGGCCGATCGCGGAGACACGCCGCGATCGTGACGGCCGGACGGCAGACCCGGCGACGCGTCGGCGCCTTCCGCGCGAAATCCACTGCGTCGTCTGTCACACACCGATCGGCTGATTGGTCAAGGTCATTGAGCAGGTCCCGGCCTTCCCCGGGATGACGAAGGGCAGACCATGGAGACCACTGTCAGGTGCGGTGGGGAGACGGCCGCTCGCCTGCGGGCGTGTCCCGGTCCGCGAGAAGACATCCGGGCGACCTGGGGTGCGCCCTGTCGAGGCGTCGGACTTCCCGGCCTCTCGCCGAGCCCCGCAGCGTCGCCCCACTCCCCCACGGACGGAGCCCTCCGGTGAACAACCCGATTCGCTTGCCCGACCTGTCCCCCGCCCAGGATTTCGACGGCCCCGCCTTCTCCCCCATCTACACGACGACCGTGACCGTCAGCGGTGGCGAGGCACACCACGCCCGGGCCTCGGGCAGGGCCCGCTCGGACGACGGGATTCTGGACCTCGGCTTCCGGCTGCCCGCCGAACTCGGCGGCGACGGCACCGGCACGAATCCGGAGCAACTGTTCGGCGCGGCACTCGCGGCCTGCTTCCACGGCGCCCTCAGCCTGATCGCCCGACAGGCCGGAGTGAACCCCGCGACGATCTCGGTCGAGGCGACCATCGCCTTCGGCCGCGATCCCGGGGACGGCGGCTATCTGCTCCATGCCGACGTGGTGGTCAGATGGCCGGACGTGGACACGGCGATCGCCGCCCCGCTGGTGGCGAGAGCCGACGCGCTCTGCTCCTACACCAAGATGCTCCGGCGGGGAACACCGTCGACCGTCACGCTGGCCTCATAGGGCCGTGGTGCCCGTCGCCGGAGATCCGCCGGACGCCGGTCGGGGGTTCGTGCGGCCGGGGGGCGCCCGGGTGGCTCCGTGTGTACGGCTGAAGTACCGTACGGGGTGATCAGTTGACTCCCACTTCGAGGTTGTGCGCACGTGCTGGTGGCGGATCGATATCGGCTGGACGCGTCCATCGGCCGCGGCGGAATGGGCGAGGTGTGGCGGGCCACCGACGAGGTACTGGGGCGTCCTGTCGCGGTGAAGTTGCTGCTGGGCGACGGATCCGACCCCTCGGCGGCCGCGAGGTTCCGGCTGGAGGCGCAGACGGCCGCGCGCCTGAGTCACCCCCATGTCGTGGCGGTCTTCGACTTCGGTTCCTGGGACGGGCGCTTCTTCCTCGTCATGGAACTGGTCGACGGGTACAGCCTGGCCCAGCAACTGGAGTCCGGACACCTGCCGGGGGCGGAGCAGGTCGCCGTCGTCGCCGCGCAGTCGGCCGCCGGACTGGCCGCCGCCCACCAGCAGGGAATCGTCCACCGCGACATCAAGCCCGGCAATCTGATGCTCGACGCCGTCGGCTCGGTCAAGATCGGCGACTTCGGGATAGCCCGGTTCGTCGACGATCCCTCCACCGCGCTCACCATGACGGGGCAGATCGTGGGCACCAGTCTCTATCTCGCCCCGGAACGGGCCTTGGGCCGTACCGCGGGCCCGGCCTCCGACGTGTACGCCCTCGGCTGCGTTCTGTACCAATTGCTCACCGGCCGGCCGCCGTTCCAGGCCGAGACCCCCACGGCCCTGCTCTACCAGCACATCGACAGCGCGCCCGTGCCTCCGTCGCAGCTCGGCGTGCACCTGCCCGCCGCCTTCGAGTCCTACCTCCTCGGGCTCCTGGCGAAGCAGCCGGAGCAACGGCCGTCGGCCCAGGAAGTGGCCGACTGGTTCCGCAACGACGCCTGGCGCGGGCAGCCGTCCTCCTTGCCCCTCGCCACCGCCTCGACCGCCCCCGTGCGCGAGGTGGGGAACGGGTCCGGGCCCAGGACCTCGCACATTCCGCCGTCGACGACGCGGGCCGCGTCCCGGCGGCGGTCAGCGCCGGCGCAGCGGCGCAGCCCCGGCGAGTTCATCAGGTACCGGCCGCGCGTCGCGAGCGCCATCGCCGGAGCGGTCGCCTTCCTTGTGGCGGTGCTCATCGGCATGGTCTGGTTCTCACCGGAGAGCAGCTCCGCCAAGACCCCCACCGCCGATCCGAGCGCGACGGCACCCCAGGGGACCGCGCCCTCACCCGGTGCCGGCACGTCGTCGGCGCCCTCGTCACCGACCGATCAGGACGGGAACGAGGACGGATCACCGGGCAAGGACAGCGGCCCGAAGAAGGACCACAAGGACTGACGCGAGACGCCGCCCGCCCGCGGCCGGGCGGGAACGCCGGCCACGTGCCGTGAGCGCGGCCCCGCACACTGCGCGCGTCCCCGGGCAGGACACGCAGAACGGCCTCAGTCGTGCGGGGGTTTGCCGCTCAGGCGATGGTCCGCCAGGTTGAGCACCTCATCGACGAGTCGCCGCAGATGGCCGTCGGGAAGCCCGTAGATCACGCGGCGGCCCTCCTTGCGCGAGGAGACCAGGCCGGCGAGGCGGAGCTTGGCCAGATGCTGGCTCACGGCCGGGCGTGCGGCACCGACGCCGGCGGTCAGCGTGTTCACGTCCGCCTCGCCGGAGAGCAGCGTGTGCAGCAAGGCGAGGCGGGTGCGGTCGGCGAGGAGGGAGAGGATCTCGGCCCCCTGCGCGTACTGATCGACGCCGGGCTCTCGCGGGTGCGCATCGTGCGCAGATGAGAGGTGCATGCGTGCGTTCATATGCACATAATGGAGGGAAGGCTCGATCCGCGTCCACCGAGGCCCTCCCGAAAGGCCGTCCCATGAGCGCCCGGCACCAGCACGACCACCCGCACGACCACGAACACGCACACGGTCACCGGCCGCACGGGCACCAGGACGGGCACGCGCACGGCCATGACCACGCGACCGGGAAGGGCGCGGGCAATCCGGCGCGGTGGCGGCACCGGCTCGGGCACGTGATCCGCCCGCACTCGCACGAGTCCGCCGACAAGGTGGACAAGGCCCTGGAATCCTCCGCCGAGGGCATGCGGGCCCTTTGGACCTCGCTGGCGGTCCTCGGTGTCACGGCGATCGCCCAGGCGGTGGTGGTCGTCCTGTCCGGGTCGGTGGCGCTGCTGGGCGACACCGTGCACAACGCGGCCGACGCCCTCACCGCGCTGCCGCTCGGCGTGGCGTTCGTCCTGGGCCGCCGGGCCGCCACACGCCGCTTCACCTACGGGTACGGCCGCGCCGAGGACCTGGCGGGCATCGTCATCGTGCTGACCATCACCGCCTCGGCGGGCTTCACCGCCTGGACCGCGGTGGACCGCCTGCTGCACCCGCGGGACATCGGCTATCTCCCGGCCGTCGCCGTGGCCGCCGTGATCGGCTTCATCGGCAACGAGTGGGTCGCCCGCTACCGGATCCGCGTCGGGCGGAAGATCGGCTCGGCGGCGCTCGTCGCCGACGGCCTGCACGCCCGCACCGACGGCTTCACCTCACTGGCCGTCCTGCTCGGCGCCGCGGGCGCCGCGGTGGGCTGGCGGCCGGCGGACCCTGTCGTGGGCCTGCTCATCACCGCCGCGATCCTGATGGTGCTCCGCGACGCCGCGCGCGATGTCTTCCGCCGCGTCATGGACGCCGTCGACCCCGCCCTCGTCGACGACGCGGAGCGCGCCCTGCGTGACGTGCCGGGCGTGCGGCGGGTGAGTGAACTGCGCCTGCGATGGATCGGGCACCACCTGCGCGCCGAGGTCGCCGTGGTCGTGGACGGGAGCCTGAACGTACGCCAGGCCCACCACGTCGCCGTCGAGGCCGAGCACGCCCTGCTGCACGCCGTCCCCCGGCTGACCGCGGCCCTGGTGCACGCCGACCCCGCACCCGTGCCGGGCATGGCCGACCCGCACGCCGAGCTGGCCCATCACGCCGCCCGAGGTACGCCCACGCACCGCCTCACGCCGCACGGGCCCCGGCCCGCGGTATCGGCCGCATCCTCTGCGCGGAGTACCCCGACGACATCCGCGAGCCCGCGGGCATGCTGATCGCCTCCGACGCCCTGGGCATCGGCGCCGCGGTCCTGGCGCCGCTGTTCGTCCGCAAGCTGACGGCGATGCAGCACCGCAAGGCGACGCAGGGCCCGGTCGCCCTGGCCTGACCCGGGCGGCGACACGTCCGGGCTCACATGGCGTGGACGAAACCGCCGCGGGCGCGGCCGCCGGTGAACAGCCCCTCCCAGTCCGGCTCGTCGACCTCCGAGGGCAACTCGTCCAGCGAGACGACCACCGCACCTCCGGCCCGCGCCACGCCGTCGCACCAGGCGCCGATGGCGTCGGGCTCCTCACTGGGCGGAAGCGTCGGGACGACGCACCCGGCGTCACCGGGGCCGTCGATCAGGCACAGAGTGAGCCGTGCGGCGATGCTCCACCCGTCGCAGGTGGGCATCCGCCCACCGGGGGCGTGCAGCGGCGGCAGGGACGTGTGTACCGGGGCACCACCCAGAAGCACGAGGGGGACAGGGCCGTGGACGAAGTGCGCGTTCTCGCGCGGCAGCAGCATGGGCTCACTGTGGCACGGGGCGCCACGGCCCTCTCCACTGGGCCGGCCACGCCACCGGGGTGACCGGCTCAGGGGAGCAAACCCAGCTGATCCGCGAGGGGTTCGAGGGTGTCCACGTGGAGAGCGGCCGGTGGGACGGCCCGCGTACCGAAGCCGTGGGCGTGGACATCGGGAGGGCGGCGTGCCGGCGCGCGCGGGGGGCGTGTCAGCGTGCGGTCAGCGCCGTGTCAGCGGGGGTGGGCAGTCTTCGGGGCATGGACACCGTCATGGCGGACCGAAGCGCCCCTGCCGGCACCGCCCGCCCACGTTCCGCGAACCCCGCCTCCGCCGCGTTCGTGCGCTTCGTGGTGTGCGGCGGGGGCGTGGGGCTGGCGTCGTCGGGGGCGCTGGTCGCGCTGTCCGGGCCGGTGCCCTTCGCGGTGGCGAACGCGGTGGTAACGGTGGCCTCGACCGTGCTGGCCACCGAGTTGCACGCGCGCTTCACCTTCCGCGGGGGCCGCGCCGGGTGGCGGACGCACCTGCAGTCGGCACTGACGGTCGTGGTCTGCTACCTGTTCACCACGGCCGCGATGCTGGCCCTGCAGGCGGTGTGCGCCGCCCCCGGCGTGCTGCTGCGGCAGTCGGTCTACTTGGCGGCCTCCGGGCTGGCGGGGGTGGGCCGCTTCTTGGTGCTGCGCGCGGTGGTCTTCGCGCGGCGGAGCGGCGCGGGTTCGTCGGTGTGGCGCAGCGCCGCGGCGTACATCTCGTCGGGGTCGAGCCGGCGCAGCTCCTCCGCGATGAGTTCGGCCGTGGGGCGCACCTTCAGCGCGAGGTGCCGGCTGGGCTGCCCGGGGATGGACAGGGTGGCGAGCGGGCCCTCGGGGCGGTCGATGTGGATCTCGCCGTCGGCGGTGCGCAGCCGTACCGCGGTGACCACCGGGCCGTCGGTGACGACGCGGTCGACGGGCACCCGGAGGCGGTTGCCGAGCCAGCGGGCCAGGAGTTCGGCGCTGGGGTTGTCGGCCTCGCTCTCGACGGCGGCCGACGTGACCGTGGCCCGGGCCTGGTCGAGCGCGGCGGCGAGCATGGACCGCCAGGGGGTGAGCCGGGTCCAGGCCAGGTCCGTGTCGCCGGGGGTGTATCCGGAGGCCCGGGTGCGCAGTTCCTCGAGCGGCGCCTCGACGGCGTAGGCGTCGGTGATCCGGCGCTGCGCGAGCGCTCCGAGGGGATCGGCGGCGGGATTGTCGGGCGCGTCGACGGGCCACCAGACCACCACCGGGGCGTCGGGCAGCAGCAGCGGCAGGACCACACTGTGGGCGTGGTCGGCGAGTTCGCCGTGGAGGCGGAGCAGCACGGTCTCGCCGGTGCCGGACTCGCCGCCCACGCGCACCTCGGCGTCGAGGCGGGCGC
>NZ_JBSFLB010000065.1:0-18569 GCF_053598835.1 Streptomyces sp. NPDC001070 | reverse complement strand
TCGAGGGCGGCGCGCTCGGCCTCGGTGAAGACCGTGGCCTCGCGCCAGGCCGCGATCAGGTTGAGGCGCACCGGGGTCTCCCCCGCAGCGGTGGCGTCCTTGGTGTGCATGTCGGTGCAGAAGCCGCAGCCGTTGATCTGGCTGGCGCGGATCTTCACCAGTTCCTGCGTCGCGGCGGGGAGCGCCGAGTCCGACACCGCCTTGCCCGCCGAGTTGAAGTGCTTGAAGAGCTTGGTCGCGAGGGGGCTTCCGAAGATGTTGACGCGGGCTTCCATGACGATCTCCTCCACTGTCCGGTGGTTGCGCAGCATTGACGGACCGGCCGCGGGAAACGTGACACGGCGGCGGGTGTGACGTGGGTCTCCGCCACGGGGACTTCGGCCCGCGGCGCGGTGCGGTGTGCCGGGCGGGAGGGCAACCACGCGCCCGGCTCGTGGGTCCCTGTACGCATGAGCGTTTCGGAATCCCACGTCTCCGCCTTCGCGGACGTCTTCGGGCCGCCTCCGCCCGACGGCGCCGTCCCCGTCGACTGGGAGGCGGTCGAGTCCTGGCTGGGGCCGCGCCTGCCCGCCGACTACAAGGCCGTCGCATCCCTCTACGGGCCATTGGACATCGGCGAACACCTGTGGCTGCACACCCCGTGCGCCGGCAAGGGCTGGTTCGACTACGGCAGCTGGGTCGAGAGCGGCCGCCGGGCTGCCCCGGGCGTCATCCCCTTCGGTGCAACGCGTACGGCCGACACGCTGTACTGGGACACCACCGCGTCCGACGACCCCGATCAGTGGCCGGTCGTGATGCACTGCCAGGACGACGAGAACGCGGGACGCGACCCCTGGCGCCGCTTCGGCGCGCCGCTGCTGCCCACGTTGATCCGCCTCGTGAGCGAGGGTCTGCGGCCCGCCGTCGCCCGCTGTGCCTTCCTCACCGACCTCGAACCCCACGCGTGGACCCCGCCGCCCCGGCGCCCGGAGCCCACCCCGCGGCAGCGGGCGGCGCTGACCGAAGGCAGCGGCCTGGACACCCTGACCACCCTCGTACCCCCGCCCGCGGCACCCGCCCTCGGGGACCACACCTGGGAGTGGCTGTACGAGCGGCTCGGCACCCGGCTGCCCACCGAGTACGTGCGCCTGATGGAGACCTACGGATCCGGCTGCTGGAGCGGCTGGCTCCGCTTCGGTGCCCCGCTGGGCACGGACCAGTACGCGCTCGCGCCCTGGGCCGAGTGGTACGCCGACACCTATCGGGAACATCGCGCCGGGTTCCCGGAGTACCACCCGCTGGCGGCCTGGCCCGAGGCGGGCGGCATCCTGCCGTTCGCCGACTCCATCGACGGAGACCAGCTCTGCTGGCTCACCGAAGGGGCCACGCCGGACGACTGGCCGCTGATCGTGGTGCCGCGCCACGCCGCGCAGGGCCCGCCGCTGCCGGGCACCCTCACCGAGGTCCTCCTGGAGTGGCTGCGCGGCCGGTTCGGCGCCGAGGGCCTGCCCCGACTCGGTCGACCCGACGAGGACCCCCTCGCCTACATCGGCTTCGAGCCGTTCACCGAGGAGACCGACGACACCGAGGACGCCGGCACCGGCACATGAGCAGCCCCCCACGGACGGGTCCGCGGCGGCTACGCCGCCGCAGACCCCGGGGCGGCGACACGCCGGGGCGCCGCCGTGGGGGCGGGGTGGCGCGGGACGGCCGTGGATACTGCGGCCATGCGCGTCGACTTCGATCCCGAGGCCATGGGCAGTACCGCCTTCTACCGTTTTCTGACCTCCGTGGTTGTTCCCCGGCCGATCGCGTGGATCTCCACCGTGACGCCTGACGGACTGGCGGAGAATCTCGCGCCGCACTCCTTCTTCAGCATCGCCAGCACGGATCCGCCGATCGTGCAGTTCACCTCGATCGGCCGCAAGGACTCGCTGCGCAATGTCGAGGACACCGGCGAGTTCGTGGTGAACTTCGCCTCCGAGGCGCTGATGCCGCTGATCAACACCACGGCCACCGACTTCCCGCGCACCGTCAGCGAGTTCGACCACGCCGGGATCGAGCGCGAATCCAGTCTGAGGGTGCGTCCGCCCAGGGTCGCCGCCTCACCGGTCGTCCTGGAGTGCCGCTCGCACACCACCGTGCGGATGGGCAATTCCACCCTCGTCTTCGGGCGCGTGGTGCACGCCGCCGTCCACGATGACGTCCTCGTGGACGGCCGCCCCAGCGCCCCGCTGCTGCATCCGCTCACCAAGCTCGGCGGCGACGAGTGGGGCACCCTGGGCGAGATCCTCCACCTGAACCGCATCCCCTACGAGGAGCCGCGCCCCTCGCCGCCCCAGGAGCCGGCGCCGGACGCCGGCTGAGTGCACGGGCCGAAGTCCGTGGCCAGCACCTCCTCCAGTCGGACGGCGTCGACGCGGTCCAGGCCGAGGGGACTTCCCATGGGGCTGTCCCAGCACAGGAGGGGAACCACACCGTGTGTTCTCTGGTGGCTCAGCAGACGGCGCCACAGCCGTTCGACGTCTTGAGGGAATGCGTCGGAGACCCACACGGGTACGGGACCACGAGACAGGAACCGGCCGGGGCAGGCCATCGGGCAGCGCGATCGACATGGCCGCACCGTAGACCGCGGCACCGACAGCGCCGCGGGCCTCGGCCCGGTCGGCACCGTCGCCCCGGACCTTCCTCGCCACACGGGCCTCAGGGAATGCGGTCGGTGAGCTCCAGGAGCGGGGGGTCGACGCGGAACGTCTCGGGGTACTTGGCCGCGGCGCCCGTGTTGAGCACCACGACTTCCTCGTCGCCGGACAGCCAGCCCTGCTCGCGCAGGATCCTCACGGCCGACAGCGTCGCGGCGCCCTCCGGGCACAGCAGCGCACCGTCCGCGGCGGCGCACCTGTCGCGGTCGGCGAGCAGTTCCCCGTCGTCGACGGCGACCGCCCGGCCGTCGGTCCCGTACAGCGCGTCCAGGACCAGGAAGTCGCCCAGCGCCTTCGGGACGGTGATGCCGAACGCCACCGTGTGCGCGTCCTCCCACGGCTCGCTGGTCCGCTCGCCCTTCTCGAAGGCGCGCACGATGGGGGCGCAGCCGGAGGCCTGCACGCTGACGAGCCGGGGCATGGGCCCCTGCAGCCAGCCCAGGGCGCGCAGTTCGAGCAGGGCCTTGTGAATGCCGATGAGCCCCACACCGCCGCCGGTGGGATAGACGATCACGTCCGGGGCGCGCCAGCCGAGCTGCTCGGCGATCTCCAGGCCCATCGTCTTCTTGCCCTCGATGCGGTACGGCTCCTTGAGCGTGGCCGCGTCCATCCAGACGCCGGGCTCGGCGGCGATCTTCTCCGCCACCAGCCGGCCCGCGTCACCGATCAGGCCGTTCACCAGGTACAGATCGGCCCCGGCGGCCGCGCACTCGGCCCGGGTGATCGAGGGCGCGTCCGCCGGCATGGCTATCAGCGCGTCGAGCCCCGCCCGCGCGGCGTACGTCGCCCACGCCGCCCCCGCGTTGCCGTTGGTGGGCATCGCGATGCCGCGCGCGCCCAGTTCGAGGGCCCTGGCCACCCCGACGGCCGCGCCACGGGCCTTGAAGCTGCCGGTGGGTATCAGCCCCTCGTCCTTCATCACCAGCCCCGGCACACCGATGGCCTCGCCGTATCGCGGCAGCGGGACCAGCGGCGTCATGCCCTCGCCCAGGGTGACGACGCGGGCCGGATCACGTACGGGCAGCAGTTCGTGGTAGCGCCACAGGGACTGCGGGCGCCCGGCCAGGTCCGCGGGCGTGAGCGAGGCCCTCAGCCGGTCCAGGTCGTAGCGGGCCAGGAGGGGCGATCCGCACGCGCACAGGTTCTGCACCCGGTCGGCGTCGTGGCGGCGGCCGCACCGCGCGCACTCCAGATGCGTCAGCACACTGAATGGCAAGGTCATGCATCCCTTCTTACCTCGCCGGGGACACGGGGCACCGGCCGGGTGGTCAGCCGGGCGCCCGGCACGGCTCAGACGCCACGCCTCCGCCGAGGACTCGAGGTGTCGCCCGCCGCGGATGCGGGTTCCCGCTACGGGACCACCACGGCCGTGCGGCCGTAAAACCGCAGGCAGGCGAATTCCTTCGGTGCCCCGGAGCTCAGTTGGTGGTCTGGACCAGTGTCGGGTGCCCGTTGTTCAAGATCGCTTTGCCGAACCCTTGCCCAGGCCGCGGACGATCCGTGCTGACACGCAGTCCCAGAGCACGGAGACCCACATGAGCAAGCCCGAGACGCTGGGCAAGCCCTTCGTCATCGGGGGCACCCAGTCGCCGAGAAGTTCGGGCAGGGCTTCTACGGCTGGATCGGCGACACCCGCATCGTCGACCGCGCGCTCACGCCCGGGGAGTTCATGACGCCCCGCCCGTGATCGCATCCGTCTGACGCACTCCGCCCGACGCGGGCCGCGCCCCGACGGGCGGTGCCCCGCACGCTCCGACGTCACGGAGCGTGCGGGGCACGCGGTGCGACCCCCCGGGTCCTGCTACTGACTGACGGAGGGACTCAGTCCCGGCGCCGGCGGCCACGCGGACGCGCGAGTTCCGCGTACCACCTGCCCCGGCGGCCCCCGGCCTGGTCCGAGGCCTCCGCCGAGGACACCGGCAACCTGGTCGATTCGCAGTACGCCTTCCACGCCTGGTACCAGTTCGGTGCCAGGACGACTGCGAGCATGAGGAGCGGGACGAGCACGGCGGATATCAGCACGGCTTCTCCCTTCCGTGCGGCCGGCACGCCGGGAGGGCGCGGTCGGCTTCTGACGCGGACAGGGGTCGGTGGGCACGGGCCCGCCGACCGGACCGGATGAAGGGGCTCCGTCCGATATCGTCCTCCAGGCCGCGTCGAACGCAAATCGGACACATCGGCTACGCCGGTTCCCCGCGCGGCCGGGCCCGCTCCCACCCGTCGGCCGCAGGCGCCGCGGCGCCCCCGCCTCCGATACTCCGAATGGCTGACGCGGTCCGACGGCCGGGCACGGTCCCGTATGGGGCGGCGACCCGGCGCGCGCGTCCGGCTGCCGCCCAAGCGGTCAGCGGCGAGGGTGCCGTTGCGGCTGCCGGACGCGCGCCGCCGTTCCGCGGGTACCGGCATCGCGTGCGTGCGCAGTTGCGGGGGCCCCGGGCTCACTGCGCCGATCCGCCGGATGGCGGAGCCGGGCGGGTCCAGTGGCCGTAGACGGCGGGCGTGCGCGGGGTGGGTTCCGCGCTGTATTCCGTCCGCGGTGTTTCCCCCGGTGGGCGGTCTGGGCAGTTGTTGTGCTCATGGAACACCGTTTTTCCGTCCCCTTCGCGCGCGGGAGACCAGCGGCGCACGCGGCCGGGTCCGGACCGCCGGCGCCGGTGAACCGTTGACCCCCTGACAGGCGTGGATGTAAAGGATGCAGGGCGGTCGGTTCGGGACGTGACGCGGTGCGGAACGGCCGGCCGGCCAGGGACTGTGCGTTCCCCGTAGTGTGTTGACAAGTGGAGATGAGTGACCAATGCCTCCTGAGATTGTCGGGCGTCGAGGCTCTTTGGCAGGGGAGAGGTTCGGGATCGGCGACAAGCCCCTCACTTTCGGGCGCAAGGCCGGGAACACGGTGGTGATCGCCAGCGTGAGCGCCTCCCGCCTCCACGCGGAGGTGCGCCGCGAAGGTCACGGCTTCGTCCTGTACGACCGGGGGAGCAGCAACGGTACGCGGGTCAACGGTGAGCGCGTGACATCGCACGTGCTCCAGCCGGGCGATGTGATCGCCATCGGCGACGAGACCTTCAGCTTCTAGGCCGCCGACGCGATGGAGACCATCCTGGATCTCTCCTTGCTGGAGGCGCTGATGCCGCCGGCGGAACCGGAGGAGCCCGGGCCGGTCCTGAAGGTCACGGTGGCGGGCGGCGGGCCGGTGGGGCTGTCGCTGGCCCTCCTGCTGGAGAATCTGATGGGCCGCCGGGTGTCCGTGACGGTCTACGACTCCCGCTGGACGCAGGACGGGGACCGCGTCGTCTGGAAGGACGAGGGGCAGGGCAACGTCCGCCGGCAGCAGGTCGTGACCGTCCAGAGCCGGCAGTACCTGAACCTGCCCGAGGAGGTGCAGGCGCGGCTGTTCACCGAGGGCACCTACACCGAGATGTGGCCGGCCGGCCCCGACTCGATCCGCGGATTCAACCCGCGCAACATACGCATCGCCTACATCGAGGACGCGCTGCTCGATCTGGCCAACGGCAAGCGGGACCGCATCCGCCTGGTGCCGGCCCGATTCGACGCGATCGAGCAGCATGAGGCCGTGGCCCAGGACCACGTCCTGGCGATCTGTGAGGGTGGCCGGTCCCGCACGCGGGAGTACTTCACGGACAAGTTCGGGACGGCCGACAAGTCCATCTACTCGCTGGGCGGTGAGCACATCCAGGACGTGGTCCTGGGCCTGCGGGTGAAGTCGAAGCTGTCCGACCCGATGACGGTGCTGCTGACCGTCGCGCAGAATCGTTTTCTTCTCAACGCCCTGCGTGGTGAGGGATTCCTCAACATGCGCCTGACCGACGCCGAGGCGATGGAGGTCGTCGGGATCGATCCGGTGCGCCAGGTCTTCGAGCAGTGCATCGCCTCGCGCCCCTGTGTGATGAGCCGTGACGGCCACGGCGACTTCCACTGCTCCACCCACAGCACGTTCTTCCTGCCCGCCCTGATCAAGGGCTCGGCGCTGTGGAAGCGCGTCAAGGAGGGGCTGGCCCTCTTCGACGTCGACGAGGACGACCTGAGCGCGATCACCGCCTTCCGGTTGGACATGGTGCAGCGCCCGCGCTTCACGGCCCGCCTGTATCCGGCGACCTCGGCCACCCCGGGCACGTACGGGTTCCTGCTCGGGGACGCCGCCAACGCCATCCACTTCTGGCCCGGACGCGGCCTGAACAGCGGTCTGGCCTCGGCCATTTCGCTCGCCCGTACGCTCAGCGGCACCTGGCGCGGCAAGCCGCTGCGCGACGCGGACTTCGTGCGGCACGAGGCGGCCATGTCGATGCTCCAGTACCGGCACAAGAGCCGCGCGTGGAATGCCATGATCACCACCGACGAGAACGGGGTGGGCCAGGCGATCAAGGAGAAGATCGCGCAGAGCATCGTGGAGTCCGCCGAGGGGAAGCTGGACCGCGAGGCGGACATCGACGCGCTCATGGAGCAACTCCGCGCGATCCGGGACCGTCTGGCCCCGCGCATCCCCGGGATGCCCGACGACACCGTCCTCCGGGAGCATCTCGACACCCTCACGAGCGAGACACTGCGCACGCTGCGGGACAGCGGTGCGTGGGACACCGTCATCGTGGGCGGTGAGGAGGTCGACATCGACATCTTCTACCGGGACGACCAGCCCCGGGCGCGCACGGCGTCACCGGCTGTCTGAGTCGGCGGCCGCCCGGCCGCCGCTCCTGGAGTGGTGCGGCCGGGCGGCGGGCCCGGCCGGGGGCTCCCCACCGTGCCGGTGGAGGACGGCGGCGAACAACCCGGGGAAGCGGTGTCGGCGCGGGCATGCCGCCCCTTCCCCCGCCCGCCGCTGGCGGTCCCCTCGCGGCACCTCGTCGGTGCCACCCGCGCTCGCCCTGCGGCGGCGGACGTGGTCCGTGGCCCGGGGGTGGAGTCGGGCGGACCCGGTACACCCCCGGAAGGGCATCGGGGCCGGTCACCGCCCCGGCCGGAAGCTTCCGCCGCGGGTAGGCTGGAACCAGCCCGGCGGCCGTGTCCGCGCAAGCGCCCGCGCGCCGGGTACGCATCGGTACGGGATGGCCGGCATGGGTGCTCCCACGAGAACTCCTTTCACATCGGCAACCTCACCGTCCGGCCCGTCGACCGCCGTGGTCCTGGTCGACGGCACAGGAGTGGTACGGGGATGGAGCGAGGGGGCCGCGAGACTTCTCGGCCGCTCGACCCCGGAAGCGCTCGGCAGGCCCCTGGCGGACGTCTTCCCGCCGGTGGGGAGCGCGGCGTACCAGGCGGGGACCGCAGATCTCGCCGAGCGGCTCGGCTCGGAGCGGGGCTGGGCGGGCCGGCAGACCGTACGCCGTGAGGACGGCAGCCCTCTCGACCTGGAGATCAAGATCCTGCCTGTCCAGGACTCGGGCGATCGCCCGATGCGCCTGATCCTGGCCGCCGACTTGGCGCAGAGCTGGTGGGCGAGCGCCGGCCGCTCCCTGCTGGAAGGGATCACCCTCACCGCGCCGGTGGGCATGGCCATGCTCAACACCGAGCTGCGGCTCACCTGGGTGAACGACGCCATGGAGCACCTGTGCGGTATCCCTCGCGAGCGCTTTCTCGGCCGGTGCCTGGGCGACGTCCTGCCAGGACTGGACGTGGCGGACACCGAGGCGGAGATACGCCAGGTCATGCGGACCGGGCGCCCGTCGACGGGTCGTGAGTACTTCGGCCACGTCCAGTCGGATCCGGACCAAGTCACCTACTCGACCTCCTGCTTCCGCCTGGAGAGCGAGGACGGGCGACTGCTGGGCGCCTGCTACATCGTGCTGTCCACCACCGACCACTACCGCGTCCGGCAGAAGCTGACGCTCCTGAACGAGGCCCGCAAACGTATGGGCAGCACGCTGGACGTCCCGCGCACCGCACAGGAACTGGCCGACGCCGCCGTCCCCGGGCTCGCCGACCACGTGACCGTCGACCTCCTCGACGCGGTGCTCCGCGGCGAGGAGCCCCCACCCGGCCCCGCCGACGCCGCAGCGGCGGCCGGCCTGCGCTGCGCCGGACACCGCTCCACCCGTGCCGACGTCCCACCGCCCACCCCGCCCGGTGAGCGCTGCGCCTACCCCCCGCGGTCCCCGGCGGCCAGGGCGCTCGTCGGCGGCACCTCGGCACTGTTCCCCGAGGTGGACCCCACCGACCCCCGCTGGGCCGCCGACGACCCGGTCCGCAGCGCGCACCAGCGCGACCTCGGCGTCCACTCGCTGATGATCGTGCCCATCCGCTCGCGCGGCACCATCCTGGGAGCGGCCACCATCGCCCGCTCACGGGACACCGGGCCGTTCCGGCCCGACGACATGGTCCTCGCGGAGGAACTGGTCGGGCACGCCGCGGTCTGCATCGACAACGCCCGCCGCTACACCCACGAGCACGCCGCCGCACTGACCCTCCAGCGCAGCCTGCTCCCGCAGGACCTGCCCGAGCAGAACGCGGTCGACGCCGCCTGCCGCTACCTGCCCGCCGACACCGAAGCCGGCGTGGGCGGCGACTGGTTCGACGTCATCCCGCTCTCCGGAGCCCGGGTCGCCCTGGTCGTCGGCGACGTCGTCGGCCACGGCATCCACGCCGCCGCCACCATGGGACGCCTCCGCGCCGCGGTGCAGACCCTCGCGGACATCGACCTCGCCCCCGACGAGGTACTGGCCCATCTGGACGACATGGTCGGCCGGATCGCCGACGAGGCCTGCGGCGGATCCGGTGGATCCGCCGTGACCGGGGCGACCTGCCTGTACGCCGTCTACGACCCGGTCGGCCGCCACTGCACCCTCGCCCGCGCGGGCCACCCCGCGCCCGTACTCGTCACTCCCTCCGGCACCGGCCGGATCCTGGACCTGCCCAGCGGCCCGCCCCTGGGCCTGGGCGGTCTGCCCTTCGAATCCACCCGGATGGACGTGCCCGAGGGCAGCGTCCTCGTCCTCTACACCGACGGCCTCATCCAGAGCCGCTCCCTCGACGCCGACCAGGGGCTCCGGCAACTGCTCGACGCCCTGGCCGCCCCCGGCACCCCGCTGGAGGACCTCTGCGACGCAGCCGTCGCCAACCTCTCGGCCCACCGGCCAGGGGACGACGCGGCGCTGCTGCTGGCCCGCACCCACGCCCTGGGCGCGGAGCACGTCGCCTCCTGGGACATCGCCAAGGATCCCGCCGCCGTCGCACCGGCCCGCGCGAAGGCAGCCCGGCAACTCGCGGCCTGGGGGCTCGAGGAGCTCGCGTTCACCACGGAGCTGGTGGTCAGTGAACTCGTCACCAACGCCATCCGCTACGCCTCGGACCCCATCCGGCTACGGCTCATCCGCGACCGTACGCTCATCTGCGAGGTCGCCGACGGGAGCAGCACCTCCCCCCACCTGCGCCACGCCCGGACGACCGACGAGGGCGGCCGCGGCCTCTTTCTCATCGCCCGGTTCGCCGAGCGCTGGGGCACCCGGTACGCCGGGGACGGCAAGACCATCTGGTCCGAGCAGCCCCTCCGGCCCGGCGGGGCCGGGCAGGACGGCCTCGGCGGGCTCGACGCCTTCGCGGATCCGGACGCCTTCGGAGCCCTGGGAGACCTGGGCCGCCTCGACGCCCCGGGCCCCCCGAGCGAACGCGGCACCCCCTCGGGAAGCGGGACGAGCTGATGCGATTCCTGCGCGCCGCGATACGGTGATACCGCGTTCCGCGCGAAGGGCCGCACCACCCGCACGCACCCTGACCGAGCGCCGGTCCCCAGACCATCGAGGACGCCGTACGATGCCGATCCGATCGAGCAGCCGTGGCTGACGCGGCCTCACGCGCGGAGCAACGCGTCGCGCACGTGCGGGACGAGCCGGCCCGACGCTACGCGCTGGCGCGGGAGTTCTACCGGAACGCCACGGGACCCCGCCGCCGGTACGGCCATGCCGAGCTCAGTTTCATGCGCTGGTCGCTCGCCCGTGGCGTGCTCGCCCCGGAGACCGCCGACCCGCCGGGCAGTCCCTGGTGGCGCGCCGTCAACGAACGGCTGCTGCGCGACAAGATCGAGGCCCACCTGCTGTGCGCCGGGATCCCGGGCGCCGCCGGCGCCCGCAGCGTCGAGTACTGGGTGGACTTCATCCGCGCACCGGAACCCGCCCGCTGGTACCGCGCGCACAATGCCAGCATCGTCGCGGGCTACCTCCGGCACGAGGATCTGGCCGCCGGCGAACTGCAGGTGGAGCGGTTCATGATGAACGTCGCCCTGCTCCGCGTCCTGTTCACTCACGCGATGCTCGTACGGCCCCGCATCGCCCTCGGCCGGCTCGCCGTCCTCGGGCCTCTCATGGCCGACCCCCGCCACCGGGCCGTCCAGATGTAACTCGACCTCGGTCGGTCCTTCCCCCCGGAGTACCCGGTCACCGCGCCCGTCGAGGAAGCCGTCCTGGACGAACACGCCCTCGCCCGCATGCTCGACTACGGCGTGATCGCCCCACGGCTGACCGAACTCTACGAGTTCTCGGCCGCGGCACTGGAGCAGCCACGGCTGACCGCGCTGCTGGACGACGGTGTGCCGGCCTACGCTTGGCCGCACGCGGACCGGCCCATCTGGTACATCGGCAACACGGGCCGGCACCTGCGCGCCGTCGCGCGTGCCACCGGAGTGCGCCTGCGATGGGAGCCGTCGCCTCTGGCCCCGGCCCGCCGCCGATCGCACCGGTGACGGCGCCGCACCGCGGCCTGTCCGTCCTCGAACGGATGCGAAGTGCCGCCGGGCACTCAGGCGGAGTAGTCGTCGTGGAAGGCCCGGGCGAAGGGGCCGGTGGGGGCGAACGCCAGCCGGGCGAAGTTCCCGCCGATGCGGCGGTGTGCCGCGGGGTCGGGGTGGACCTCGTCGGGCAGGGGGAGATCGGCGTGATCGGCCTCCCCGTAGAGGTCGCGGCCGTCGAGGTAGTGGAGGTGGGGGTCGTCGGCCGCTCGTTGCGCGACGATCCGGGCGAGCTCGTCGCGGATGACGGTGAGCGTCAGGCGCCCCGCGGCGCGTTCGGCCGGATCGCCCGTGGCCTTGAAGCGCAGCCTCCCGGCCTCGAAGTCCGGCGCGAGGGGGCCGGGGGTGTGCTCCTGGACCGGGCAGAGGATGGGGGAGACGACCAGCAGCGGCGTGGTGGGGTGCCCTTCGCGGATGATGTCGAGGAAGCCGTGGACCGCCGGGGTGAAGGCGCGCAGGCGCATCGCGTCGGTGTTGACGATGTTGATGCCGATCTTGAGGCTGATCAGGTCCGCGGGGACGTCGCGCATCGCGCGTGCGGTGAAGGGGTCGAGCAGCGCGCTGCCGCCGAACCCCAGGTTGATCAGTTCCACTTCGCCCTCGGCGGCGGCGAGGGCAGGCCAAATGGCCGTCGGATGGGCGGCGTTGGATCCGTGGCTGATGGAACTTCCGTGGTGCAGCCACACCCTGCGGCCGGGCCGCGGCAGCGGCTCGACGGGGGCGTCGGTGCGCAGGGCGACCAGCTCGGTGATCTCCGTGTGGGGGAGCCAGATCTCGACGTCCTTGTCCCCCGGGCGCAGTTCGCCGAACCGGGCGGTGCCGACGGGTCCCGCGTGCAGTTCGGAGGCCTGGGTGACCATGTCGGTGATCAGTCGGACGTTACCGCCGGCCACCGTGGCCTGGGCAGCGAGACGGCCGTCGACCAGCAGGTCGTACACGCCGTCCGCCGGGGGCGGGAAACCCTGGTAGACCCGCTTGGTGGGCAGGGTGTCCAGCTCGACGACGGTGGCCCGGGTGCGGAAGGCCAGCCGCACGCCGGAAGGCTGGGCCTCGGCCGTCGCCAGCTGCTCGTCGGGGATCTGCCGCCGGGCCCGGGCGGGCAGACGATGCGGCAGGAGGCCGTGTGCGGTGTGCTCCACGTCGAGAGCGCCGCGCAGGAGCTCCGTGGTGATGGGCGTGCTGATCAGGTTCTGGGGAGTGTGCATGGTCCGATGCCTGTCCTGGCTGTTCGTCTGTTCGTGTGTGCTGTCGGGACGCGCCGGTGGGCCGCCGTCGCGTGGCCGACGGCCAGAGCCGGGATCTCAGCGAGTGGACCGGTTGCGCAGCAGGGCGTCGAGGGAGTCCAAGGTCCACGACCAGGAGTCCTGGCTGTCGACGGGGGTGTGGTCAAAGCCTCCGGCCGTCTCCAGGCTGACGTAGCCGTGGAAGACGCTGCCGAGCAGCCGGACGGCGTGTGTCTGGTCCGGCTCCGGCAGGTCGTAACCGCGCAGGATCGCCCGCATCATCTGCGCGTGTCTGACGCCGGCGCTGGCGGCCGCCGTCTCCGGGGCGAGTCTGAGCTGCGCCGCGGCGTAGCGCCCGGGATGCTCCCGGGCGTAGTCGCGGTAGACGTTCGCGAAGGCGGTCAGCGCTTCCCTGCCCGCGCGTCCGGCCAGGGCTTCGGCCGCCCGGTCGGCGAGTTCCTCCAGGGCGAGCAGGGCGATCCTGGTCTTCAGGTCGTGTGAGTTCCTGACGTGCGAGTACAGGCTCGCGACCTTGACGCCGAACCGTTCGGCGATTGCGGAGACGGTCACCTGGTCGAAGCCGACCTCGTCCGCCAGTTCCGCCCCGGCACGGGCCAGTCGGTCCGCGGTCAGTCCTACGCGTGGCACAGCCTTGCTCCCTTCTGCCGTATTCGATTATGTGTCCACCTAAGCTTATTAGGCAAATGCCTAGCCGACCACCCTTGGGTGTGCCGGCCCGGCTTCTTCGCCGGGGAACGGGGGTATACCCGCCGCGGGGCGCTGTGGGGTGCCGCGGAGCGCGGGTGGGGGCGGGGGAGAGAGTGAAACCTGAGGACGGTGGAGCGCCGGACCCGGTGCCCGAGATGTTCAGCCTGCCGGCAGTGGTCCTGACGGAGCCGAAACGGCCGCCGCTGGGCAGTCGGGACAGGCCGAGGATGATCCTGTCCGCCCTCGACGGCCCCGAGTTCGCCGCGCTCCGTGACGCCACGCCCGGATCCGGCAAACCCACGTACACCCTTGCCGATCCGGCGGGCCGAACCGCCCTCACCGTGGCGGTCAGTCCGCGCAGGTCTCCGAGGACTCGGTTCGAGTTCACGGACGGCCAAGGCCGCACGGTGGGCGCGGCGCAGGGGCGCAGTCGGCTGTTTCCCGCGCTGGAACTGCAGGTGAGCTGTGACGGTTGTGCCGACGTGCTGCACCTCAGGCGGACGGCTGTGGCCGGCTCGGCGTGGCTGGTGAAGGACCGCACGGATGCCGAGCTCGTCCGGGTGACAGCCTCGTCGGCCGCACTGGTCACCGCGCGTCAGCGGTACGAGATCCACTTCGACGGGCTGATCACGCCACCGCAGCGCCGGGCGATGGTGGGAGCCGTGATCGCGGTCCACGCTCTGCGGCGCCGGCTCGGCGGCGACTGACGCACCGTCGCCCGGGACCGCCGTCGAGAGCGGACACGCGACCCCCTCTACGAACGGCCCATTCAGGATGCGGCGCAGGTCACGGCATGTAACGGTGATCATGTGCGATTTGGGTTCGGTGGGGATCCGCGGATCGCAGGGCGGTTTCGGCCATCGCCATGACCGTCCGCCCCGCCCACCACGCCGAGGTCCGTGCCCTCACGGGCGACTCCTGTCGTACAGGAGGCCGCGGCCTCGGACGTATCCCTCCGCACACACGACAACCACTGAAGATCTGCTGAAACGCGAGGGGTCACGACTCGACCGCTGCCGCATCGCGGTGCCGCGCGTCGTCGCGGGCCGCCGGGCACGGTCGCAACCCGGGCCCCTCGACTACCCGCAAGGAGTGGGTGTGAAGGTTCGCTTTCGTGTGAGTCGAGGAAAGACGCTGACGGTCATCGCACTGGCCACGATCGTCTCCTCGGCCCTGTCAGGATCGGGGTCTGCTCTCGCAGACGGCAAATCCATAGGCTCGGATCACTGGGGCGTGATCACGCGCAACACGATCGGCTCCCCCGTCGCCGTCCTCAGGGACGGCCCGTTCGGCTCCTTCGGCGTGACAGGGTCCGCCGCCCGGCCGCCCTACGGAAACGGCAGCCTGGGCATCGAGGTGGCGGACAGCTCCACCTCGCTGGCGCCTCCCAGTGAGAAGGTCGACTTCGGCAACGAGGTCGACTTCTACGGCGACCGAGTTCTCGGCTTGGACCAGCTCGGGTTCCACGTCTTCCAGACCGGCGAGAACGTCGACTACGGCGGTGAGGGGAACCTGCCGAACATCAGGATCGAGATCAACCCGAACCTGACCTCGCGTCCGGGCGATACGTACTCCACGATGGTGTGGCTGCCGCCCGCGATCCCGGTGGCGAACACGAACCGCTGGAGCGGGTTCCTCAACGCCGCCACCACCGGCAGCTGGTACCTGTCGGGCAACGAGCTCCCGACCGACTGCACGTCGTCCAGCCCGTGCCCCTTTGCCACACTGAAGAACCTGCTCAACGACGGCGGCTCGCAGCCGACCATCTACAGCGTGGCGGTCGGCAAGGGCCGCGACAAGAATTGGGTCGGCGCCGTCGACGGTCTCCGGATCAACCGGTACGTCTACGACTTCGAGGCCGATGGCGTGCAGGCGCGCCGGGTCAGCTGACCGGCCAACGCCGCGCGCGGACAGGTGGGTTGGTGCCCGGTAGCGGCGATTCTGTCGCGCCCCTGTGTTAGCCGGGGAGAGCTGACCCGCGTCGCCGTCATCGGCTGACCCCTTCCGGCGCCGCTGTCGAAGCGGTCGACTCATGATCCGGCCCGCCCGTTCCGCGCCGCCCCCACCGGCGGACCGGCGGCCGGGCCGGATCGTGCGTCGGCGAACGTGACCTCGGGCGTCAGGCGATCTCGATGGCCGTCCTGCCCGAAGTGCCTCCCACGGCCAGGGCGCGCTGGGCGTCGGCCGCGCGCTCCAGGGGGTACGTGGCAGCGACGCGCACGGCCGGCTTCGCGGCCTCGGCGAGTTCCACCAGCGCGGTGAGGTCCGCGTGGTCGAGGCGGCGGAACGCTGCGTCGGACGACCCGCCGGGTCGACGTGCCCACGGTGATCGGAAGGATCCCGGCGACTACCGAGGGATCAACGCCGCCACCATTCGTCGAGCGGGGTGACCGGAACGGCACGCTTGTGCCGGGTCGCGCGATAGACCGACTCCACCTTCGCCGCCAGTTCCGGCGAGACGTCGGCGCCTTCCAGGTAGTCGTCGATCTGCGCGTACGTCAGGCCGAGCGCCACCTCGTCGGGCAGCGCGGGCCGCTCGTCCTCGAGGTCGGCGGTCGGCACCTTCTCCCAGACGCTCGGCGGCGCGCCCAACTCCTGTAGCAGGGCGACACCCTGGCGCTTGGTCAGTCCGGTCAGCGGGGTGACGTCGACACCGCCGTCGCCGTACTTGGTGAAGAAGCCGGTCACCGCCTCGGCCGCGTGGTCGGTACCCACGACGAGCAGGTTCAGCTGCCCGGCGATCGAGTACTGGATCACCATGCGCTCGCGGGCCTTGATGTTGCCGCGCACGAAGTCCCGCAGCCTGGGCTCGTCGCCCAGCAGCTCCCGCAGGCCGAGCGCCGCCTCGGCGGCGACGGCGTCCGCGCCGGGCTTGACGTTCACCGCGATCGACCGGTCGGGCCTGATGAACCTCAGCGCGATCTGGGCGTCCTCCTCGTCGGCCTGCACGCCGTAGGGCAGCCGCGCCGCGACGAAGGTGGCCTCGTGCCCCTCGGTCCGCAGCTCCTCGCAGGCGAGCTGGCACAACCTGCCGGTCAGCGTGCTGTCCTGGCCGCCACTGATCCCGAGCACGTAACCCTTGGCCGGGGTCGACCGCAGGTACTCCTTGAGGAAGTCGACCCGTTGCCGGATCTCCAGCTTGGGCACGATGGTCGTCTTGACGCCGAGTTCGGCAAGAATGTGCTGCCGTAGGTTCATCATCCACGTAATGTACTGGCGGGATTCGAACCGCGGGAAGACGGTCCTGAGCGGGGCCGCCACCGGCTCGGGGAGGGCGCCGGGATCACGCCTTGCGGCGGCAGGGCGTCTCGATCGCCGGTTTCCCGGAGGCGGCCGTGCGACTTGCCAAGCGCCGGATCAACGCGGCCGGCCTCCCGCCCAAGGAGGACGTCCACGTCGACGCGAGCGGCTTCCAGATCCTGGTGCGCGACGCGTTGAGCGCCGCCAGGCTGGGCGCACTCATGGAGCGCGGAATGCAGCAACGCTCCGGCACCGAGCTTGAGTTGGGCACGGCGGTCGGGGAGCTCTGAGCACGATGACCGGCCGAAGCCCTTTCGGGCCTGACGTACGGCCCGGTCGGCCCGGTCAGTGTCCGGCGCTCTTGCGCTCGCGCTCCTTGAGGCGCCGTTCCTTGGCCGGGGGCAGCTGATGGACGACGTGGACGTTGCCGCAGACGGCGACGCCGGTGACGTTGATCCGGTGCGCCGCCGTGTCGTCCGCGCTCTCGCGGTCCTGCTTGAAGCCGCCCAGGATTCCGGTGCCGGCGACACGCACCTCGACGTCCTCGGGCACGACGACATAGACCGTGCCGATCAACGAGTTGACGCGGATGGTCGTCTCCGGACCGGTGAACCGGGCCTCGCGGAGATCGATCACTCCGGAACTGACGACCGCGGTGCCGTGGTACCGCTCTCCCACCACCCAGCGTCCCTTGCGGACGAAGTCGCCGAGGACGCCGACATCCCTCATGGACGTCGGTGTGCCACTGGCCCGGCGGACCGGCCGCAGGTCCTCGACGACCGAGGCGAGTTCGCCCCTGGACTTGGCGTTGTAGACCGATTCCAGTCGCTCCTCCAGTTCGTCGACCGAGACCCGGCCGTCGGCTGTGGCGGCCCGCAGTACGGCCGCGGCCCGCTCGCGGTCGGCATCGGAGGCGCGAAGTGCCGAGTCGGCGGCAGAAACGGCCTTGTGGGCAGGGGGAGCGTCGGGCGCGCCCTCGGGGGGCTGTGGGACGTCCATGGAGCGAGCATACGACCCGGTCGACTGCGCGTGGAGTGGACGTCAGCCGTGCCAGACCTCGGCCACCGAGGCCGCCAGTGCGGTGGCCTGGGCGTGGCCCGCAGGGCGGCAGCCGGCCGGCGTGCGTCGTCCGCCAGGTTGCGGCCCATCACGCGGCGCGCGGCGCCGTCCGGGGACAGCAGGACGACTCGCGTCCCGGAGTTCTCCAGTTCCGCGGCCTGCCGCGGGGCACTCGGATGCGGGCCGAGCGCCTTGGGGATCGGCACGACCGCCAGCACCCGGCGATATCCGCGGGCGAGCCGGAGGTTCGCGGTCGAGCGGCTGCCGCCGTCCATCCAGCGCCTGCCCGCCACGGTGACCGGCGGCCAGACGACGGGCACGGCGCGGCTCGCCGCGACCGCCTCGAGGAGCGTCCCCCCTGCGGCTCATCGGGTCAGCCGAAGACGCCGAGAACGAACCGGCTGTTCCCGTCCGCAGGGCCTGCCATCGGTGGACCAGTGGGGCACCGACGAAATGCGCTGATCAGGGGTTTGCATCGAACCGGCAGAGATCGTTTCCCGCGGACGGGCTCACATGGCCGCCGGTGAACAAGTCGAACGCGCCGACGGCGAGATCGAAGCGTGGGTGCAAGGCGTCGGGATTCCACACGTATGACAGCGCTCGGACTTGGGGGATGTACCGGGTCTCCTCTGGTGCCTTCACCAGAGACACGGCAACACCGGCCGAGTGAGGTGTCGGCCGGCGTCCGGAACTGACGGACAGGACGCTGGCTGGGCTGTCGCGTCCGGGTGGGCCCGCACAGTGCGACGATTCGCGTCAGGTGCGCCGCCGGCGCCGGTCGAGACGCTGCTGTGCCCGGGGGGTGCGCAGCCAGGCCCCGAGCACGACGCATACGGCGGCCGTGCCGTACGTCCACGTCTGAAGAGAGACGCCGGGCAGCAACCCACCCCCGAGGTAGAGGACGGTGCCGGCGAGGGTGACGGACAG
>NZ_JBSFLB010000064.1:0-20537 GCF_053598835.1 Streptomyces sp. NPDC001070 | reverse complement strand
CCTGTGAGCTGAGGGTGCTCTTGACTAGTCTGGGGTGGGTGGGTTGATCCCGGGGCAGCTGGGGGTGGTGTTGGGCCCCACGGCGTTGTGGTGTGTGGGTGGGTCGGCCGTGCTCGGATTGGGGTGTTGTGTGGGCGCGGCCGTCCGGGTTCAGCAGGTGGCGTTCAGGCCGGCCCAGTTGGCACGGTCGTTGTAGCCGCCGTCGCCGGCGTCGCCGACCACCAGGTCGAGGACCCGGACGCCGGTCAGGTCGACGTCGGCTTGGCGGACCTCGTCGCGGGTCAGGACGCCGCTGTCGAACAGCACCTTGCCGTCACCGATGATCTGGAAGGTCGAGGTGCCGCCTTCCGGGCCGACGTTGCGTACGGCGTCGTCGATGCCGACGGTAGTGGTGAGCCGGCTGCACTGGTCGCCGAGGTAGTAGCGGATGGCGGAGGGGGAGGCGACTCCGATGCCGGTGGGGTGGACCTGGCCGAGCATGCTGATCGGTGACCAGCCACCGACGCTGAGATCGACCGTCGGGCTCATCCATCCGCTGGTGGCGCTGATCCACTGGTGGTGCGACAGCACGATGTCGCCGTCCGGTGCGGCCGGTGCTACCACAACCGGCGCGGTCGTCTCCTGCCGCAGCCGCTTCTCGCCGGTCACCTCGTAGGACGTGGTGGCGGTCAGCGAGGTGCTGCCCGGCGTGGCGGTGGCCGGCAGGGTCACCGTGAAGGCGAAGGTCACCACGTGGTTGGAGTCCAGTAGCTTCGGCGCTGTGCCGAGCGGACGGGCCGTCCAGCCGTCGGGCACCGTCAGGTCGACCCGCGGTGCGAAGACCGGCTGCGCGCCGTCGTTACGGACGGTGACCTCGACCCGGGCCTGGTCGCCGCCGGCGACCAGCGGCGCGGCCCCGGCCGGCACTGCGTCGCCACCGACCTGCGTCACCTGCGGCAGGCCCGCGACGACGTGGGGAACACCGGGCTTGCCCGTGGCCGGGCCGACCCGGATCAAGGCCGCGCCGTGGGCCGGGACGGCGGCACTGATGGTGCCGGCGCTCTCGGTCACCTGGTTGGTCCAGGCGTTCTTCAGGGTGAACCGGTTCCCGGACAGCCCGACCGCCGAGGCCTTCGTGGCCAGGGTCGCCGGGCTGTCGCCCCGGTTCAGCAGCACCACGGCACGGTCGCCGCCCGCCAGCCGCTTCACCCAGGTCTCGGTCGTACCCGCGGGGCCGACGCGGACCGCCTGGACACCGGCGGTGTCCTGGTTGATCGCCACTACATCGCGGTCCGCGAGAATGCCGAGCGAGGTCTTGCTGAGCTTACGGACGTCGCTGCCGATCACCAGCGGCGCCGCCGCCACCGACCAGAGCGTCATCTGGGTACGGAACTCCTCGTCGGTCATCCCCAGCTCAGGCCCGAGGTAGTCCGGGTCGTTGAAGTGCCCCGGCCCGGCGACCTCGGGGTGCCGCGCGTTCGCGTCGTAGTTCCGCAACACGTCCTTGAACTTGATCTCGCCGACGAAACCCACATCCGTGTACGTCCGCCAGGACTGCGCGATCGCCGGCGCATAGGACCAGGAGTACGTCGACTGCTGCTCCTCCGGGTAGTCGCCCCAGTCCGGGGAGGTCACCGGATTGCAGAGGTTGAAGATCATCGGGCGCCCGCTGGCGTTGTTCCGCAACGCCTGCGCGAACTCGGTGTAGACGGTCTTGGGGTCGAGGTCCGCGGCGATCCCGCAGAGGTAGTCCACCTTGACCGCGTCGAACTCCCAAGCGGCGAACTGGTCCGCGTCGCGCTGATAGTAGCCGTGGCTGCCCAGTCCACACTTGCCCGGTATGTACGGGCCGGCGTCGGTGTAGATGCCGGCCTTCAGGCCCTTGGCGTGGATGTAGTCGACCAGCGGCTTCAGTCCGTTCGGAAACTGGTCGGGGTTGGGCACCAGGTCGCCGGCCGAGCTGCGCGGGGTCGGCGCCGCCCAGTTGCCGTCGATCCAGACGTACTCGTAGCCGGCGTCGCGCAGGCCGCTGCTGACCAGGAAGTCGGCTACCGACTTGACCTCGGCCTCGGTCGGATCGCCACCCAGCGCGTAATAGGTGTTCCAGCCCATGGCCGGCGTCGGGCTCAGCACCTGCTGAGCTGCCGGCGCCGTGACGGCGGCCGGGACCGCGTGGGCGGGCGCCGGCACGGCCACGGCCAGCAAGCCGGTCGCGAGGGCGAGGAGGGCAGTGAGATGTCGTTTCACATCGGATCCTTCTCTGTCCGATCGATCGGGCGTGCCGACCCCGTCCTGGCCGTGAGCCCGAGGTGCCGCTCCCTGGTGGAGGGTGCGGCGCTCGGTCTTCGGGCCAGTCGATGCCCGCGCGCCTGCGATCTTGTTTCCAGGATCCTGCAGCGGTTACCGGCGTGCGTCAATAATAATTCCTAAATTAAGAGTTACTGGTGGGGCTCCGTCGGGTACCCCAACTGCCGTCTGTCAGGTCATGTATGAGTTGGCGCTAGATGTGATATATCGGGTGACATGCGGGGTTCGTTCTCGCTTGGAAGCGTTCCCGGCAGAGGCATCCGGCCCTGGCCGTCGACGGCTTCAACCTTGACGAATCCCGTACCGCCGGCGCTGTCCTCCGCAGAGCAGTCGAACGTCGCGACAGGTGCCGCACCGCAGGCGGGGTTCTGTCCTGACATGCCACGGAAGAAAGTCGCGGGCTGCTGTCGATCCGGCTGTGTCCCGTTCGACGTCATGGTGTGCGGCGCCCCGCCACACGATGACGCGACAGGACCTGAAGAGGAAACGCGTGGATCAACTGCTGAGAGTCATGAACTTCAACGTCTCGAGTGACGGAATCGGTGCCGGTGAGCACCAGAGTCTGGAGAGGCCGTTCGGCTGCGACCATCCCGAGAGGCTGTTCGGCTGGGCCGGAGCCACGGCGAGCTGGCCGATGCGCACAGATCCCGGAGGAAGCCGGGGCCTGGACGACTACTTCACGCGAGACTTCGCACGCAACATCGGTGCCGAGATCATGGGCCGCAACAAGTTCGGTCCCCAACGTGGGCCTTGGCACGATCATGAGTGGCGCGGCTGGTGGGGAGCGGAGCCCCCGTTCCGCACGCCGGTGTTCGTCATGACCCACCACAAGCGTCCTTCATTCATGCTCTCCGACACCACGTTCCACTTCGTCGACGGCGACCCGGCCACGGTCCTGGAACGGGCGCGCGAAGCGGCGCAGGGCAAGGACGTCCGACTCGGCGGCGGGGTCACCACCATCAGGCAGTTCCTTGATGCCGGCCTCGTCGACACCATGCATGTGGCGGTCTCGCCGGTAAAGCTCGGGTCCGGGCTACGACTGTGGCAGTCGCCCGATGAGCTGCTCGACCGGTTCCATCTGGAGGTCGTGCCCAGTCCGAGCGGCGTGACGCACCACCTGTTCTGGCGAAGGTGACGCGAGGGGCACTCGAGTTCAGGCTGCGACTGCGAGGGGGCGTCCGCTCCGGCGGATGCCCCTCTCGAGGGCGGTCGCGCTCACGCGGTTCCGGAGCCGGCCATGTGGGGTCGCCGGATCCTGTCGGCCTGATCAGCGGTCGACAGCGGAACCTCGGCCCAGACGATCTTGCCGTGAGGTCCTTGGCGGCATCCCCAGCGATGGGTGAGCTGGGCGACGATGAGAAGCCCGCGGCCGCCTTCGTCGAAGGTGCGGGCGCGCCGCAGGTGGGGGGCCGTGTTGCTGCTGTCGCACACTTCGCAGATGAGGGCGGCGTCGCGGATCAGTCGCAACTGGATGGGAGGACGGCCGTAGCGGATGGCGTTGGTGACCAGTTCACTGAGCACGAGTTCGGCGACGAAGGCGGTGTCCTCCAGGTGCCATGCCGTCAGCTGGTCCGAGGCGAGTGCGCGGGCATGGGCGACGGCGGCCGGCTCGGCGGGCAGATCCCACGTGACGACCTGGTCCGCGCGCAGCGCACGGGTCCTGGCCAGCAGCAGGGCCGCGTCGTCGGTGCGTGTGCCGGGCAGCAGGGTGTGTGCCGTCCTGTCGCAGGTCGCCTGCAGGGAGTCTCCCGGGTGCGCGAGGACGTCGCGGAGGGCGGCTTTCCCCTCGTCCACGTCCCGGTGGGCGTTTTCGATGAGCCCGTCGGTGTAGAGGGCGAGGATGCTTCCCTCGGGCAGTGCGAACTCCGCGACCTCGAAGGGCAGGCCGCCCACGCCCAGCGGGGGACCGGCGGGGACGTCGAGGAACCGTACCGTTCCGTCCGGGGTGACGAGTGCCGGTTCGGGATGGCCGGCGCGGGCTATGCCGCACCTGCGGGAGACGGGGTCGTACACGGCGTACAGGCAGGTGGCCCCCACCTCGTTCGCGGTCCCCTTGAAGTCCAGCCGCAGGACGAGGTCGTCGAGTTGGGTGAGCAGTTCGTCGGGCGCCAGATCCACGTCGGCCAGGGTGCGTACCGCCGTGCACAGGCGCCCCATCGTGGCGGATGCCTGGATACCGCGGCCGACGACGTCTCCCACCACGAGCGCGACCCGCGCCCCGGACAGCGAGATGACGTCGAACCAGTCGCCGCCGATGCACGGATCTGCGGGCAGGTAGCGGGATGCCACCTCGACTCCCGACTCCAGGGACCCGCTGTCGGGCAGCAGGCTTGCCTGCAGGGACAGTGCGATCCGGCGCTCGCGGGAGTAGCGGCGGGCGTTGTCGATGTACACAGCCGCCCGGGCGGCGAGCTCGTCCGCCAGACGCAGATCCTCGTCGTCGAAGGGGTCGGGGGTGCGGTGGCGGAGGAAGATGGCCAGTCCCAGGGTGACACCGCGGGCGCGCAGCGGCACTGCCATCAGGGAATGGATGCCGAAGCGGCGGATCCTGCGGGCGTAGCCGGGGGAACTGCCGGCCCATGCCGTCATGCCGCCCTCACTGCCGTAGCGCGTCGCGCGGCCGGCGGCCAGCGCACGACCGGATGGCGAATCCTCGGGGTAGGTGTGGATGGCTCCGACCGGGAACGCCGAGTCGGGACAGCCCGGCAGCACCGAACTCTGGGCGACGCGGCGGAAGACCGGGCCTCGCCCGGCGGACTTCTTATCGGGTTCCCCCTCGTGGAGCACGCCGTCCAGCAGATCGACGACCACGAGGTCGGCGAAGTGGTCCGTGCCGACTTCCGTCAGCTCCGCCGCGGTGCGGGCCAGGTCGAGCGTGGTGCCGATCCGTACGGCGGCTTCGTTGAGAATGCTCAGCCGGCTGCGCGCGCGGAACTGCTCCGTGGCCTCGGCCATCGCCAGTGACACGGCGCATACCTGGCCGGTGTGGTCCTTGACCGGAGAGACCGTGATCAGCCAGGCGTTGGCGGAACCCCCATGGGGTACGTGGAGGTACACCTCCTGCCGCACGCACTTCCCGCTTCGCCATACCTGCTCCAGGGTCTCCCCGATATTCTCCAGGCCCTCGGTCGGCCGCCCCGTCCTGAGACGACCGAAGGGCCGGCCGAGGAGCTTCTCCCTCGGCCTGCCCACCGCGCGTTCCATCGCCGTGTTCACCGCGAGGCACAGGCCCTGGCGATCGCAGAGCGCCAGGGGAAGCGAGAACTGCTCCAGCGCCCAGTGTTCGACAACCGTCTCCGGCTCGCGGGGGAAGCCCGCCACCGGCGCCGCTCCGGCTGTCGTCGCCGTGAGCAACCACTGCACGCCGCCGACCGCGTCCACCAGCGGAAACGCCCGGACCCACACCCCCAGGCAGTCGCCGTCCCGGCGTCGTACGGCGATCGCTCCCTGCCAGGCCTCCCGCGCGGCGCAGCAGCGCCGGGCGGTCTTGTGAAGGGGCTCTGCGAGGAACTGCTCGGCCTGCCTGCCCATCGCCTCTGCCGGCTGGTACCCGAACAGCTCCTGTGCCCCCGCGCTCCAGGCGCTCACCGCCCCCTGCGCGTCCATCGCGATCGAGGCAGCGGCTTGTGGGGGGAGTCCTGCGGGATCCGCTTCCATGGGTAGGCCGGCCTTCTTGTCCATCGCGGCACCTCTCACGCCTGCCTCGCCGGTGACCGGCGAGGCATTCCCCCTTTCCTCAGCTTGTACCTGCGAATCGGGTTTCACCAGTGACCGAGATCGTCCGCACCCTGAGGTCACCGGAGCGACCAGGCGCTGTGGATCCGCCCTACACGGCCGCCCGCACCGGGGACCCGCGCGGTGGCGGGCCCCGCGGCCCGCGGCGCGCTGAAAGGAGGTGCGCGACGCGGCCGACTTCGCGTCGCGTCGCAAGCAGCCCAGGGGCATCACGACGGCCGGCGCCACGAGCGAGGACTGCCTGTACCGCGACGGCCGACGCGGCCTGCCTCGGCGCCGGCGGCACCTTTGCCGTGCCGACCCGTCGCCCACCCCGCAAGGGTGCTCACCGCCGGCAAAGATCACTGAACCGGGCGCACGCCCGGCTCCGGTATCCCGTGGAACCCGGCATGGCCACCCTCGGGCGCCGGCGCATCCTCCGCCACGCCCGCTGCAGCGCCGGCCGCCTGTCGTCAGCCGCCGAAGCCATCCTCATCCCGGAGTCCGGCACCGCCATCGGCAAGATCACCCGCACCGGTTTCCGATCCGCCGGGCACGCTCGTGCCCGGCGGAGTTCACCGCACCCGGATACCGGCCCGGAAGACGGCCTGCACGTCGAGCAGGGCCGCGGGGTCCTTGACGGGATCGCCGTTGACAGCCAGCAGGTCCGCGTCGGCACCGACGCTGATCCGTCCCTTGCGGCCCTCCACACGGCACAGCCGGGCCGCGAGGCTGGTCACGGAGATCAGCGCGTCGAGGGGGTCCACGCCCAGGCGGACGAGATCACCGACGCCGTGCGGGAGGACGTCGTGGGGCTTGGCGGGCCCGATGCCGGCGTCCGAGCCGATGACCACGTTCGCACCCGCCGCGTGCAGGCTGGCCATGGTGTCCATGATGGTCTGGATGTGTCCGGCCAGGGCCTTGGGCGGGTCGATCGCCACGCCGGGGGCAAGGCCCAGGGTGAGGCTGGCGAACGTACCGCTGGCCACGATGGCCTCGACGAGGTCGGGATCGGACGTGGCGCCGTCGGCGCTGAGGAAGGTGACGTGCTCCAGGCTGTCGACGCCCGCGTCGAGGGCGTCCCTGATGGCCTCGACACCGTGGGCGTGGGCGGCCACGGGCAGCCCGAGACGGTGTGCCTCGTCCACGACGGCGCGCAGGTCCTCGAGGCCGTACTGCGAGGCGTGCGGAGGCACGGAGCCGGGCGTCATGTTGCCGCCACTGGCCATGATCTTGATGACGACGCAGCCGCGGGTGTGGTGCTCGCGCACCGCGGCGCGCAGTGCCTCGGTGCCCTCGACCTCGCCGCCGAAGAAGTGGCAGTGCCCGCCCGGTGTGGTGAGCGGGGGGCCCGCGGCCAGGATCTCCGGCCCGTGCTCCGGGGCCCCGGCCAGCTCCTCCACGAGGGTCAGCGAGAGGTAGTCGCGGTCACCGAGGTCGCGGATGGTGGTGATGCCGGCCCGGAGTGCCGCCTGGGCCGCGGCCCGCATCTGCGCCAGCAGGTCCGCATCGCTCGTCGTGGCCAGGGAGGTCACGGGGTCGGGGCTCGCGTCGAAGGCGAGGTGCGTGTGGGTGTCGATGAGGCCGGGCAGCAGGCACGCCTGCGGGCCGAGGTCGATGATCGGGGTGCCGTCGGTGGGCAGCGCGCCGGCGCGGTCCACGCGGATGACTCGGTCGCCTCTGATGTGGACGGTGGCGGGCCCCGACCGGGTGAAGCCGTCGAACATCGAACCGGCGTGTACGGCAGTGGAGTTCATCAACATGATTCCCATCGAAAAGCAGTGTCTTGTGACTGGGCGTGACAGGGGCCCCAGTCGAGCCAGGCACACGGGATGTCGCGCGTTGTCACGGAGACGGCCGCAAGGCGGCCTCCGGCTGTGGCGGGGCTGCCGGGATCAGGCCGGCGTCCCGATCCGGCGGACGGCCTCGGTGAGGATCTCCGGCGACGTGGCGAAGTTGAGGCGTACGTGGCCCGCGCCTCCCGTGCCGAACTCCAGACCTGAGGTGAGGGCGACCCGGGCGCGCTCCAGGAGGACCGCCGCGGGATCGTCGCCCAGACCAAGGGCGCGGCAGTCCAGCCACGCCAGGTACGTGCCCTCGGGCCGGCGGTACCGGACGCCGGGCAGGTGCAGCTCCAGTAGTTCGCCGAGGAGGCGGCGGTTGTCGTCGAGGTCGGCGAGCAGCGCGTCCAGCCAGCCACCGCCGAGCCGCACGGCAGCGGTCTGGGCGATGACACCGATACCGCTCAGCTCGTAGGCGACGCTCAGGGGGATGCGCCGCAGGGCGTCGTCCGCCTCCTGCCCCCAGGCGAGCATCCCGGCGCGGAAGCCCGACAAATGCCACCCCTTCGAGGCGGAGTAGATGGCGACGGCGTCCTCGGCGCCCGGGACCGAGAGGTACGGCACATGGCGCGCGCCGGCCGGCACGAGCGGCGCATGGATCTCGTTCGAGACGACCCGAACCCCGAACTGCCGTGCCAGTTCCGTCACCGCGGACAGCTCTTCGGCAGTGTGGACGGTGCCGGTCGGGTTGTGGGGGCTGCACAGCAGGAAGACCGTGGGGCGTCCGCCGTCGACCGTCCGGCCGAACGCGGCGCGCAGCGCCTCGAGGTCGATACGGTGGTCCGGCCCCAGCGGGGCCTCCACCACGCGGCGGCCCAGTCCCTCCGCGATGTGCCGGTGGGGACCGTAACCAGGCGAGTTGACGACAACCACGTCCCCGGGAGCAGTCGTCACCTTGAGCGTCTCGGAGATGCCCGTCAGCGCGGAGGGAACGACCATCGTCCGCTCGGTTGCCACGCGCCATCCCCAGCGCTTGGCGGCGAACTGGTCCCAGGCCTCCGCCATCGTCGTGTCGAAGGGCGGGTAGCCGGTGTCCCCGCGTTCCAAGGCCAGGTTCACGGCGTCGACGACGGCAGGGACGGGGGTCGCGTCCATGTCGGCTATCCACAGCGGCAGGACGTCCTCCGGGTGGTGACGCCACTTGACGCCTTTGCGGCGCCGCAGGTCGTCGATCGTGAGCCTGCGCAGCGGATGGCCCGCTTGCCGCGCCGTGTCCAATGCCTCGAGTCCTGCGTGTGTCATGACTTTCCTCCGTTGGCGATGCGATTCGGGCCGCGTCGCGTCGGCCGAGGCGGGCCCATTGCTCAAGGCCGTCGGCGGGGGCCTCGGCCTGCACCCAGTGCTCCGAGGCGAAAATCGCACGAGAAACCGGATCGCCGTCCTCACCCTAGCAGAATGCTTGACGGATCAAGTACATGCCGGGTGGCATCGGATGTGGCCGACGAAAGGTCTCGTCTGCGGGCGACCGTGCGCCCGGCGGGTCTCCCGCGACGGACGCGGTCCCACCGTGGTGGCGTTGACCGGGTGCGGGCGCGTGGTGCGGGATCGGGTCTTGCTGCTCCATAGGTACGAGCATATGCTCTTAAGTGCTCGATGGGGGCCGCCCACACTCCGCACCTCCCGATCGGCAGTGCCCGGTCGGGCGGGGCATCCCGCCGGTGCTGCGGGAGACATGCAGCCGCGCGGAGGACTCGGTGACGGCCGAACTGGTGACAGTCATAGCTGTCGACGTACTCCGGGGGGCCCTCGCCACCCCCTGCCCCCTGGAGGTCGTCGGTCGTCGTCACTCAGGCCGATCCACAGGGTCGGCCTCCCTTCGGACACCTTTGTAGCAAATCCTGTTTCATCCTGCTTGGAGAACCTTCGGCATGTATCGACCACTCCTCGTGTTGACCGCCGCGCTGTTCGCGATCGGTACCGACAGCTTCGTCATCGCCGGCATCCTGCCGGAGGCCGCGCGCTCCCTCGACGTAGGCGTCGGCACCGCGGGATGGCTGATCACGGCCTACGCCTTCTCCTACGCCGTGCTGGGCCCCGTCATGGCGGCGCTCACCACACGCTGGCCACGCCGCACGCTGTTCCTGACCGGACTCGGCATTTTCGTCGTGGGCAACCTGCTGACCGCCCTTGTTCCCGTCTTCGGTGTGGCACTGGCCGCGCGGGTGCTCGCCGGGCTCGGCGGCGCCATGGTCAGTCCAGCCGCCGTGGCCGCGGCCGCCGCGCTCGCGCCGCCGGAGCGCCGGGGGCGGGCCATCGCCACCGTGATGGCCGGTCTCAGTGCCGCGACCGCGCTCGGCGCCCCCATCGGCACGGCGATCGGCAGTCTCTCCGGCGACTGGCGTGCCACCATGTTGTTCGTCTCCGCCCTGGGAGTGCTCGCCGCCGCGGGCATCGCCCTGCTGCTGCCCAGGATCCCCAGCCCGCCGCTGGTACCGCTGCGTGCCCGACTCGCCCCGCTCGGCGACCGCCGCATCGGCCTGACCCTGCTGACGACCCTCCTCGTCTTCACCGGCCTGTACATCGTCTACTCGTACATCGCGGAGAGCCTGGACCGTGCCACCGGCGGCAGCGGCACCACCCTGGCGGTGCTGCTGTTCGTGTGGGGCGTGGCGTCCACCGTCGGAACGCTCGGCTCGGGCCATCTGGTGGACCGGATCGGCGCCCGGCGCATCATCAACACCGCGATCGTCGTGTGCGCCGTCAACTTCGCCGTGCTGCCCTGGAGCAGCGCGCACCTGGCCACCACCATCGGGGCGCTGGTCGTCTGGGGCATCTGCGCATGGGGACTCCTGGCGCCGCAGACCCACCGCCTGATCGACGCCATGCCGACGGCGGCCCCCATGCTCACCGGCCTCAACACGGCGACGTTCTATGTCGGCGCCTCCATCGCGCCGCTGGTCGGGCAGGCCGGAATAGCGTGGCGCGGCGCGCACGGGCTCGGCCCCATCGGCGCCGTGCTGATCGCGCTCGGCCTCGTCGCGGCGGAGACGGCACATGCCGTCATCCGCCGGCACAAGGCGCGCGACGCGGCTCCGGCGCACGCAGAACCGCTGCCCACCACGTAACACGCAGCCGCCCGGACGCGACGCCGCTCTCGTGGCGTGCCCGTGCGAGTATCCCGGGACCGGTGCCGTTGACCTGCGCGGCCTGCTCCTCCCCGATCCCCGTCCGGCCACCGGACGGGGATCGGGGAGGAGCAGGCGCGGACGCCGCGCAGGACCCGCAGGTCCTCCGTAGCCTGTCGGCGCATGCGGGAAGGAGCGGGCGTACTGCCTCTGGCGGAACCGCGAGCACCAGTTCAACTTCAGCGGGTGTTCCCACCTCGTCGAGGAACGACGGCCGCGGCGTCCAGCACGGCCCGGGGGCCGACCGCCACGCCACCGCCGAGGCATGTGCCGGCGGCCTCACCGGCCCCGTGTTCAACCGCGTCTCCGCCCGGGTTCACCGCGGCCAGATGGTCGAGCGCCGCGTCCAGGCGCTCGTGCTCCTCGCTCAGCGCGCCGAGCCCGTGGCAAGTGTCCGGGTACCCGTGCGGCGGCCCGTGGAGCAGGTCGCGAGCCTCGCGCACCGGCTCAACTGGCGCCGACCCGGTAGCGGCTGGTGATCGCCACGCGGTTGAACGCGTTCATCAGCGTCGCCAGCCAGGCGACCGCCGAGACCTGGTCCGCGGTGAGCACGGCGGCGGCCGCCTCGTAGTCCGCGTCGCTCACGTGCCCCTCCGACACGTGTGCGATCGCCTCGGTCAGACGCAGGGCGGCGCGGTCGGTCGGGGAGAAGTAGTCGGCTTCCTCCCAGGCGGGCAGCACTGCGATCCGGTCCGGGTTCTCGCCCTTCTTGAGGGCGTCGCGCGTGTGCATCCGGAGGCAGAAGGCACAGCCGTTGATCTGGGACGTGCGGATCTTCAGCAACTCGACCAGAAGCGGGTCGAGGCCCGCCGCGGCGGCACCCTCCTCCACCGCCGAGGACAGGGCGATCAGCGCCTGGTAGCTGTCCGGGTGCTGCTTTCCGATGTTGACGCGCTGCTGCTCGCTCATGGGTTTCTCCTTCTGGCGTGGCCTGATGACCGCGGGCCTTCGGCCGGCCCGGTCTCTCTCCGCCTTGTCATCAGGGAGACGAGGCGGCACACGCGGGTGTGACAGCTCAGAGGTGCGCGAGTTTCTCCGGGTTGAGAACCCTGCGGTACTCGGTGATCAGGCCGTCCCTTATCTGCACTGTGTCGACGGAGTGGACACGGCCTTCCCGGTGGACCAGGAGGGCCGGCTCGCCGCCGACCTCAACGATGTCGATGCGGTCCGGACGCCACCGGCGTCCCACCCGCACCATCATCATGGCGACGCGCTCACAGCCGCGCACCAGCTTGCGAGCCGCAGCGATACGGCCGCCGCCGTCGGTGACGAACACGGCCTCCGGGTGGAGGAGCCGCACCAGGCCGGCCAGGTCCCCGGCCTCGTAGGCGGCGCGGAACGCGGCGAGCAGCCGTTCGCGCTCCGCCCGGGAGGCCTGAGGTGCGGGCTGCCTGGCCTTGGCCACCTTCCGCCGCGCCCGGGAAGCGAGCTGGCGGGCGGCCGGTGCGGAGGCGTCCAGCACGTCGGCGATCCGGCTGAATTCCAGGCCGAAGACGTCGTGGAGGATGAAGGCCACCCGCTCCGGCGGACTCAGCTCCTCCATGACCAGGAGCATCGCGGACCCGACGGACTCGTCGAGGAGCACCGCCTCGGACGCGTCCGGTCCCGTCAGCAACGGCGCGGGCAGCCACGGCCCCACGTAGGTCTCCCTGCGGACGCGGGCGGACTTCAGGACGTCGTACGATCGTCGCGCCGCGACCGTGACCAGCCAGGCCCGAAGATCACCGATGTCGCCAAGATCCGCCCCGGCCGCCCGCAGCCACACATCCTGGGCCACGTCCTCGGCATCGGCCACACTTCCGAGCAGGCGGTACGCCACCCCGAACACGGCGGGTCGGTGCGTCTCCCACTCGGCCTCGAGCACCGCAGTCGGCCTGTACACGCGCGCCGTACTCATGCGGACCCAACCTCCCTCATCCCGTCGCCGTCCCGACGGGCGACCACGTTCCGTACAGCTTCGACCCCGGGATCCCGATCAGCCGTCGTCTGCTTCGGGGGGTGACTGCTCTGCCTTCCGGAAGACGACCCATCCGGCAACGGAGAAGTATGCGTTGACGCACGCACGCACGCGTACCCCCACGAGGGAAGCGCGTTGCGGGACCTGCCACACTGACCCCTGTACCGGTTTCCGGCCTAGCTATGAGCATATGCTCCCATTCTGGGAGCGGCAAGGCCGGAAGATGTCAGCGCCGGCGAGGGGCCGCACTCCTGCTCGCCGATGGTTCGCACCTCCGCCACTGCGGGGGCGGGGTCGGCCTGCTGCCGGGCAGATCTTCAGAGCCGGATTCGTCGCTGCCGTCCACTGCCGGTTCGCACGGCACACGGCTCTTTCGGATGGGGCCCCCGGGGGGAGACTCGGCGGTCAATCCGCTGAAATCCCGCCGCTCCCGGCGAGGGTGGGATGAGGGCTGCGGACCCTCGTACGCGGATGGCCGGCCGACGGCATCACCGCAGGTGGCGCGTGGTCTGTGCCTGTCCCGTCGGACGGCGAGCGAGTTGGGGCCGAAAGTGCGGTAATGCCGTAAATGAATTACCGGTTGGTCACCCGTTCACCATCCCTCAATCCAAGATCAACCCGTTGACACCCTCTCGGGACTGGTGCTTCGCTGTGCGGCGCACCCCAAGTCCACTGTGAAACCCATGCGTTGGCGCGGGGTGCGTGAGCGAGAGGAAATCGTGAAATTCATGTCCAAGAGACCTGCGATCGGCACGGTCTTGGGAATCAGTATGCTGCTGGTCGCCGCTACCCCGTCGGTGTCCCTGGCACTCTCCACCCCCACCGGCACGGCATCGGCGGCCACGCCGTCCTCGGTCTCGGCCTCGGCCTTCGGAACGGGCCCCGAGATCAAGGGGACTCCGGCCGGTGCGGGCGTGCACCGCTGGATCCCACTGATCACCGGTGACCGGATCGCGGTGAACGCGAAGGGCGAGATCGTTGGCGCGCGTCCCGCCAAGGGCCGGGAGGACATACCCATCCGGGTGGAGACCCGCGACGGCCACACCTACGCCGTGCCCGATGACGCCCGGAGTCTCGTCCAGAGCGGCCGGGTGGACCGGCACCTGTTCGACATCACCACACTGAGCGCGCCGGCCTACGAGCAGCGTCATGACCTGCGGCTCATCGTGATGTACGACGCGGCCCGTCCGGCGGCCAGGACGGCCCTGCGCTCCACCGCCGGTGCCGAAGTCCGGCGCACGCTGCCGAGTGTCAACGCCGACGCCGTCGCCGCGCCCGCGAACGGCACCGCGGACCTGTGGTCGGCGGTCACCAACGGGTCCGCCGACGCCGTGAAGCGCACGGTCGCACCGGGTATCGCCTCGGTGTGGCTGGACGCTGTCGTCCAGGCCAGCCTGGACAAGAGCGTCCCCCAGATCGGCGGCCCGGAGGCATGGGCGGCCGGTTTCGACGGCACCGGTTCGCGTATCGCCGTCCTCGACACGGGTGTCGACACCACCCACCCCGACCTGGCCGGAAAGGTCGTCGCCGAGCACAACTTCTCCGACTCGCCGGACATGGACGACCACTACGGTCACGGCACGCATGTCGCGTCCATCGCGGCCGGCACCGGCGCCAAGTCCGACGGCAAGTACAAGGGGGTGGCGCCGGGGGCCCGCATCCTCGACGGCAAGGTCCTCGGCGACCACGGCAGCGGCAGCATGTCCCAGATCATCGCGGGCATGGAGTGGGCCGTCGCCGAGAAGGCGGACGTCGTCAACCTCAGCCTCGGCACCTACGACTCCCCGGAGATCGATCCGGCGGAGGAAGCCGTCAACAGGCTGTCGGCCGAGAGCGGAACCCTCTTCGTCATCGCGGCGGGCAACAACGGCGAGCAGGGAGCCGGGACGATCGGCTCGCCGGGCAGCGCCGACGCCGCCCTCACCGTCGGCGCGGTGGACAAGCAGGACAAGCTGGCCCCGTTCTCCAGCACCGGCCCGCGCGTCGGTGACAGCGGCATCAAGCCCGACCTGACGGCGCCCGGTGTGGCCATCGGGGCCGCGGCCGCGCACGACAGCATCATGGGCGATGTCGGCGCCCCCGTCGCGGACGGCTACGTGGCCCTCAGCGGCACCTCCATGGCCACCCCGCACGTCGCCGGCGCCGCCGCCATCCTCGCCCAGCAGCACCCCGACTGGACCGGCGCCGAGATCAAGGAAGCGCTGGTCTCCTCGACGACGCCCGGCGGGTACACGGCCTTCGAGCAGGGCTCGGGCCGGGTCGACCTGCGGAACGCGATCAAGCAGACCGTCGTCGCCCGCGAGACGTCGCTCTCGTTCGGTCTGGCCCAGTGGCCGCACACCGACGACCAGCCGCTCACGAAGAACCTGACGTACCGCAACTCGGGCGACTCCCCGGTCACCCTGAAGCTGACCGTGGACGCCACCGGGCCGGACGGAAACGCCGCGCCCAGCGGGATGTTCACCGCGGACGACCAGGTCACCGTCCCGGCGCACGGCGAGGCGACCGTGAAGGTCACCGCCGACACCCGGCTCGGCGGTGACACGACCGGCGCCTTCACCGGACGGATCACGGCCGCCGGCGACGGGCAGAGCGTCGGCACCGCGCTGGCCGTGGACCGCGAGTCGGAGATGTACACCGTCACGGTGAAGACCCTGGACCGCGAGGGCAACCCCGCACCAGCTCCCGCCTGGGACGCCCAGCTGGAGGGCCTGTCGGGACCCGCCAAGGGTGCCACCACCGTCCTGAGCGGCGACACGCACTCGGTGCGTGTCCCCAAGGGCCGCTACTTCCTCAACAGCATGGTCCGGGTCGACCCGGTGGGTTCGTACGACCAGGGCGCTGACTGGTTCAACCAGCCCAACCTCGACGTCACCCAGGACACCACGGTTACGGTGGACGCGCGCACCGCCAAGGCGCTCGACATCACTGTCCCCGACCGTTCCGCCCAGCAGGTCTTCGGCTTCTTCAGCGCGGGTCTCGACCTGTCCGACGGATACAGCACCCGCTACGGGGTCTTCACCAGCTCCCTCGCGAAGTTCCGCACCGCCCACCTCGGCGGCGGGGCGGCCCCGGGCGACCGGCTGACCCAGCAGCTCATGACCACCTTCTCCACCGGCGTCAACGGACACGACGAGTACCAGCTGGTGTACCAGCCGACCGGTGACAGGTACCTCACCGGCTTCACCCACCACGCCCAGTCCCGGGAGTTCGCCAAGGTCGAGGCGAAGCTCGGAGCCCCGTCGAAGGGCAAGTTCGGATTCGTCACGCCGGTCACCCAGGGCGGTGCGGGCCTGGGCACCATGCACGCCCTGCCCTGGACCGGCACCCTGCACCTGCTCTCGGGGAACACCTCGTGGCAGCTGGGCTTCATGCAGGTCGACGCGAACGACTCCTACGAGTCCAGCTATGACGCACTTGCGAGGACGTTCAAGCCCGGGCGCTCCTACGAGCACGTGTTCAACGTCGGTGTCTTCGGGCCGGATCTCCCGGAGGGCGCCGGACTCACCGGACTGCTCCGGGCCGACGAGGCGATCGACGGGCGGCTCCCGCTCTTCTCGGACAGCGAAGGGGACATCAGCAACAACAACGCCCCGATCGAGAGCGCGCAGACGTCCCTCTACCGCAACGGTGAGCTCGTCCACTCCAGCATCTACCCGATGGACGTCTTCTACATCGCGGAGAACGAGCGGGCCGACTACCGGCTGACCGTCTCGGTCAAGCGCGGCACGGTCGCCGATGTCTCCACGAGCATGACCACGAGCTGGACGTTCTCCTCCGAGTTCGCCCCGGGGATCACCAAGCTCCCGACCTCCGTCGTGCGCTTCAACCCCGCTCTGTCCCTCGACAGCACGGGCAGGGCCCGGGCGAAGACGTGGGTGCCGGTGACCGTCAAGGGAACCGCCGCGGGCCGCAACCTCAAGTCCCTGAGTGTGTGGGCCTCCTACGACAAGGGAGCCCACTGGCAGAAGCTGAGCGTGCGCGACGGCCGGGTCCTGGTCACCAACCCCAAGGCCGGTGGCAGCGTGTCGTTCAAGGCCCAGGCCATGGACAAGCAGGGCAACACCGTCGACGAGACCATCGTCGACGCCTACCTGACGAAGTAGCCCGCGCCGCGCCGGAACCGCGGTCCAGGGCTCGCGCCCTCCGCGGTTCCGGTCCGCGGACCTCTCCGGGTTCCGCGGACGGTGAACCGATGGGAAGGCCCCCGCCCCGGCGGGGGCCTTTTCCGTCCCCCGTAGCCCGCGCGGTCAGCGGCGCCCTGGCGACCGCCGGGCGGCCTGTGCGCGGGGATGGCCCACTGCGGGTGGGGGGTGCGGGCCCGGTGCGGGGGACTGGAGTTGAGGGCCTGTCAGGGGCTTTGCGGTGCCGACACATCATCCGGTCAGGTCACGAGCGTGATCGTCGACGGCAGGCCGTGCTCCTGCGTCGTCTCAACGCATCAGCGCCGACCTGGCGCTACGGGCGGTAAGGGTCCGGCCCTCGGTTGCGCGTCACCTTGAGATGCGGGCTTCAATGCCGTCGAGCAGGAATTCGAGGCCGATCCGGAAGGTGTTGTCGGCGTCCAGGTGGGCGGCATCGCGCACCACCGTGGCCAGCGCGGGGAATCGGCCGGTGGCGAAGGTCCGCTCCAGATAGGGCCCGAGTGAGGCCTGCCAACGCTTCTCGTCCATCCCGGTGGCCCGCTCGGCACGCCGCTCGGCGACCTCCCGGCGCACCGCGCCGATCACGTACGCGTTGACTGCGGCGACCACCGGCATGATGACGTCCACGTCGACACCGCCCAGCGCGGCCACCACGGTCTCCCCACTGGCGAGCGCGTGCGGCCCGAGCTGGGGTCGGCCACCCAGTAGATCGGCGAGCCATTCGTGCTCGTGAGCGGTGTGCCGAGTGGCTTCGGCAAGAGACCGGAGCACTTCCCGCCAGCCGTCTCCGACCGGCCGGATCTCGGCGTGGACGGCGTCGACCATCAGGTCGAGCAACTCCTCCTTGCCGGCGATGTAGCCGTACAGCCGCATCGGACGGACGTCCAGCGCGGTGGCGACCTTGCGCAGCGACACCGCGTCCAGGCCGTCCGCGTCGGCCAGCTGGATCGCCGCTCGCACGATCCGCTCCCGGCTCAACGGGGCCGGTACGGGTCGATTCGGCGGCTCCGGCCTCTCCCACACCAACATGCCGCTAACAGTACATCGCATCGGGACGATACAGTGTATCGGTCAGTACGGCGTATCGAAGGGGAGGCAACCATGACCATCGCCATCGTCGGAGCCGGGCTCGGCGGCCTGGCTCTCGCGCGTGTGCTGCACGTGAACGGCATGGATTCCGTCGTGTATGAACGTGAATCGTCACGCGGTGCGCGCGGTCAGGGCGGCATGCTGGACATCCACTCCGGCCAGCGGGCGCTGCGCGAGGCCGGTCTGATCGACCAGTTCCACGCGATCGCCCGTGGCGAAGGCCAGGACATGCGTCTTCTCGAGCCGGATGGCACGCTGCTGCTCCAGGAGGACACACCCGACGACTCCCCGCTTGACCGACCCGAGGTCGACCGCGCCGATCTGCGCAACCTGCTGCTGGATTCCCTCCCCGAAGACGTGGTGCGCTGGGGGCACGCGTTCGAATCCGCCGGCAACGGCCTGCTGCACTTCGCCGACGGCAGCACTGCCACGTACGACCTGCTGGTCGGCGCGGACGGCGCGAACTCCAGGGTCCGCGCGCTGCTCACCGACGCCCGCCCGGCGCATATCGGCCAGAACGTCGTCGAGCTCTGCATTCCCGATATCGACCGCACCCACCCCGACCTCGCGGCGATGGTCGGGCGCGGCAACTACTGGGTGCTCGGCAACGGACTGTCCCTGGCGGCGCAGCGCAACGGCGACGGCCGCGTTCGCATCGGCCTCAGCTTCTACAACACCGCCGAGGACTGGTTCGCCACCAGCGGGATCCCGTTCGGCGACCCGGCCGCCGCCCGGGCGCGGCTGATCGACCTGCTCCCCGGCTGGGACTCACGGTTCACCGCGCTGATCGCGGCCTGCGACGACACGGTCGTGCCGCGGCCGATCACCACTCTCCCGGTCGGCCTGACCTGGCCGTCGACGCCAGACGTCACACTGCTCGGCGATGCCGCGCACCTGATGCCGCCGGTGGGAGAGGGCGCCAACATGGCGCTGCTCGACGGCGCCCTGCTCGGTCTCGCACTGGCCGCGCACCCGGACGACTTTCCCGTCGCCGTCGAAGAATACGAACGCGAGATGTTCGAACGCACCAGCGCTGCCGCCCGGATGTCCGCGGACATGCAGCAATTGCTGATGTCGCCGGACGCCAGCCAGAAGCTGCTCGCATTCTTCCAACCTGACGGAATCTGAGACCTTGCAAGGTCTGTAGGTTCTCGCCGTCCGTGCCATGCGTGTCGTGCTGTGACCTGGAACTCCTCGTTCTGTCGCGCATCGCGGGCAAGGCCTCTGCTCGCGGCCGTGCCATAGGCCGACCGCAATTCCCGGACCCGTCCACGCGGGATCGTCAGCCCGCGGTCCCATCCGATCCGCTCCGCGATCACCGTGTCCGGCATCGTCGGGGTCTGCTTCGGCAACTCCCGGATCGCGGGCTCGACCGCGTCCACCGCCGAGCCCTTCAGCGCCCGCCTGTACCGCCGTGGCCGATCAGAGGCCAACGCCCGCAGCACGGTTCCCCGGGAAATCCCCAGCTCACGGGCCACCGCCCGGGCGGACAACCCCTCGCTCCGATGCAACCGGCGAATCTCAGCCCAGTCCTCCGCCCGGATCACCCTCGCAGCACCGCTCGGCTCGACTGTCTTCCGGCGTGTACCGGGCCCTGAAGGCCGGGCCATGCGTATGATCGCAAACCCGTCACTCTTCCCCATAAGCCCCAAGCCGGGTCATGATTGCCCGACGTAACCGAGGCACGCATTCGCATGAACGCCAAGACCAAGTACACGCTCGCCGTCGCCGCCGTCGGCTGGACGTTCCTCGCCTCCCAGTGGTCCGGCAAGGGCTGCGACTTTGTCCCGCAGTCCTACGCTCTCGTACTCACCCACGGCATGCCCGCCAGCAGTGAGGGATGCAAGACCGAGCCGGACGGGCCGCAGTACACCGACAGGTACGAGCGGTGACGCACATGTGAGGTTCGGGGTGGATCTCACTGCGATGTTCGACTTGGGTGCCGACAAACCCGGATCAGGGTCGAGACCGGCGCCTGCGGCGGATCACGCCGGCGATGCTGTGCTCGCGCATCACGCGCTCGATGCGCTCGCGGTTGTCTCGGCGAAGACCCGGACCGGCCCAGCGGTGGCTTCGAGCTGCGGGCACCGCGGGCCAGGATGCCCCTGATCCTGGCGTGTTCGTCGGTGGTGAGGCTGTCGGGGTGGCGAGTGATCCAGCCGGTCCGTCCCGGACGGAAGGCGGCCGGGTGGAGCGGTCGTCGGGTCGGGCGCCGGAGATGGAGGAAGCCGCGGGATCGCAGTCGTGATGTGCGTCGCGGGCGCACCAGGAGTCGAGACCGGCCTGGTCCGGCAGCTCTGAGCTGTCAGGCCGTTCCCGCAGCGTCCAGCAGGGCCGTGGCGGTGGCCACGGCCAGTCCGCCCAGGGGCTGGTCCTGGAC
>NZ_JBSFLB010000063.1:0-22729 GCF_053598835.1 Streptomyces sp. NPDC001070 | reverse complement strand
TTCGAGACCGTCTCACCGGCCCCTCCGGGCTTTCCCTTCGTTGTCTCCAGCTTAGCAGATCCGATTTCCTTCTCTGCCACCCTCTGGAGGGGGTTCGCCGTCCAGCTTTCGCTTTTCGGCTTTTCCGACTCTATCAGACCGTTTCCGGGCTGATCCCCGGTCAGCGGGGCTTGTCCTCGCGGCTGTTGGGCCGTTCCGACTGGTGAAACATTAGCGGATCAGCGGCGCCCGATGCCAATCGAGCAATTCCGTCGTTCCTCATTCCGAAAACGCACACGCGAACGAGACGACACGCAGTCGTTCTTCGAGGTGGGTCTTGCGGGATGGCTGCCCGGGGACCGACCGAAGTCGGCGTTCACCGGCGGGCAACCCGGAGAACATTACGGATCGCCCGTACGTCTGTCAAACCGGGGCAGCCGGGTCAGTCCAGGTCCTGGAGGCGGCCGCCGGCGTCCGGCTGGTCGGCCTCGACGCGGCGCAGGAGACGGGTCAGGAGGTCGCCGAGGACATTGCGTTCGTCGGCGGCGAGGTCCTGGAGGAGGTCGGCCTCGAAGACGGAGGCCATGCGCATGGTCTGGAGCCACTTGCTGCGGCCGAGGTCGGTGAGCTCGACGATGACGCGGACCCGGTTGTTCTCGTCGCGCTCACGGGTGACCAGGCCCTCCGACACCATGCGGTCGATGCGGTGGGTCATGGCGGCGGGGGTGAGTCCGAGCCGCTTGGCCAGGTCGCCGGGGCCCAGGCGGTAGGGACGGCCCACGACGACAAGGGCCTTGAGGACCTCCCACTCCGCGCTGGTGATGCCGACTGCCGACAGATGCCGGCTGTAGCCCACGTTCATACGGCGGTTGAGCCTGCCCAGGGCCGTGACGATCTTCTCGACCTGGGGGTCCACCTCGGGGTATTCGCGCTGGTAGATCGCGATCTGCTCGTCGAGGTCCAGCTCGTGCGGAGTGCCGGCATGACCGTCGGCTGCGCTCGTCATGGCATGAGTGTCCCACGAAACTCATTGGCCCTAAAGACTTCCGGCATGTACTGTTTAGCTTCGAAGTTTAAAGTTGAAGTCTTCAAGTTCGAGGACTACTGACCTAAGGGGTGAGTGTGACCACCGCGATGGGCGCCGCGCTGCGCCGGATCCAGCTGGGCAACGCGCTGAGCGCGTTCGGCAACGGCTTCACCGTCCCGTTCCTGTTCGTCTATGTGGCACAGGTGCGGGGTCTGGGAGCGGGCACGGCGGGTGTCGTGCTGTCCGCGTTCGCCGTGACCGCGCTCGCCGTGCTGCCGTTCACCGGTCGGACGATCGACCGGAGCGGCCCGCTGCCCGTGCTGCTGGCCGGAGCGGTCGCGGCGGCGGTGGGCGCCATGGGGTTCGGGCTCGCGACGAGCGCGTCCCTGGTGATCGCCGCGTCGGCGGTGATGGGTGCCGGTATCGCGGTGATGCAGCCGGCGCTGGCCACGCTCATCGTGTGGTGCTCCACGACGAAGACCCGGTCGCGGGCGTTCGCGACGCAGTTCTTCCTGAGCAACCTCGGGCTGGGCATCGGCGGGCTGCTCGGCGGGCTGCTGGTCGACACCGCGCGGCCGGGCTCCTTCACACTGCTGTTCTCCGTCGAGGCCGCGATGTTCGTCGTCCTCGGTGCGGTCGTGGCCTCCGTGCGGCTGCCGAAGGCGGCGCGCATGGAGGCGGCGCCGACGGAGAAGGCGGCGGGCGGCTGGCGGGCGCTCTTCGCCGACCGGGCGATGGTGCAGTTCTGCGTACTGGGCGGGGTGCTGTTCTTCGCCTGCTACGGGCAGTTCGAGTCGGGGCTGTCGGCGTTCGCCGTCGAGGTGACCAAGGTGTCCCCGGCGACGCTGGGCATCGCCCTCGCGGCGAACACGGCGGCGATCGTGGTGGCGCAGTTCCTCGTCCTGCGGCCGGTCGAGCGCCGGCGGCGCAGCCGGGTGATCGCGGCGGTCGGTCTGCTGTGGGCCGTGGCGTGGGTGTTCGCGGGGCTGTCCGGGCTGATGGGCTCCGCGCACGGGATCGCGACGGCGATGCTGATCGGCACGTACGCGCTGTTCGGGCTCGGGGAGGCGATGCTGTCGCCGACGGTCGCGCCGCTGGTTGCCGACATGGCGCCGGAGCGGATGGTCGGCCAGTACAACTCGGCGTTCGCGCTGGTGAAGCAGCTGGCGCTGGCCGTGGGGCCGGCGGTGGGCGGGCTCATGGCAGGCGGCGGGATGTACACCGAGTACATCCTGATGCTGGTCGCGTGCTCGCTGGCGGTCAGCGTGCTGTCGGTGCGGCTGGGCCGGCGGCTCACGGTCCGGCAGGACGCGCCGCTGCAGGAGCCGGTGCTGGCGGCGTAGCCGCCGAACGGCCCGTGGCCACCGTCAGGTCGGCAGGGCGAACTCGCACCACACCGCCTTGCCTCCCCCCGGGGTCCGCCGGGTTCCCCAGGCGGAGGCGATGGTGGCGACGATGGAGATGCCGCGGCCGGCCTCGTCGGCCGGTTCGGCGCGGCGGCGCCGCGGCAGGTGGTCGTCGCCGTCGGTGACCTCGATGATCAGGCGCCGGTCGGTGCGCCGCAGCCGCAGCCGCATGGGCGGGACGCCGTGCTGGAGCGAGTTGGCGACCAGTTCGCTGGCGGCGAGGACCCCGAGGTCGACGAGGTCGACGGGGAAGCGCCACGAGGTCAGCACGCCCTGGGCGAAGGCGCGGGCGCGAGGCGCGGCCTCGATGCCGCCCAGCAGTTCCAGGGAGGCGTTGCGGAACAGCTCGGAGTCGTTGCCCTCGTGCTGCGGGTACTGCATGACGAGGACGGCGACGTCGTCGGCGTGCTCGGAGGTGACGCCGAGGGCGCGCAGCAGGCGGTCGCAGATGACCTGGGGGCTGCCGGTGGCGCCGGCGAGGGCGTTCATCAGCGCGGAGACGCCCTCGTCGATGTCCTCGCCGCGGCGCTCGATGAGGCCGTCGGTGTAGAGCACGGCGGTGGCGCCGGGACCGAGGGGGACGGAGCCTGAGGTGTGGACCCAGCCGCCGGTGCCGAGCGGCGGGCCGGTGGGTTCGTCGGCGCGGCGGACGGTGCCGTCGGCGTCGCGGACGACGATCGGCAGGTGGCCGGCGGACGCGTACGACAGCCGTCCCTCGCTGGGGTCGTGGACGGCGTAGACGCAGGTGGCGATCTGGGTCGCGTCGATCTCGGCGGCGAGGCCGTCCAGGAGCTGGATGACCTCGTGCGGGGGAAGGTCGAGGCGGGCGTAGGCGCGGACCGCGGTGCGGAGCTGGCCCATGACGGCGGCGGCGCGTACGCCGCGGCCCATGACGTCGCCGATGACCAGGGCGGTGCGGCCGGCGCCGAGGGTGATGACGTCGTACCAGTCGCCGCCGACGGCGGCGTCGGTGCCGCCGGGCTGGTAGGTGGCGGCGACCCGTAGGTCGTCGGGCTGTTCGAGCTCCTGGGGGAGCAGGCTGCGCTGGAGGGTGACGGCGGTCGCGTGGAGGCGGCGCTCGCTCTCGCGCAGGCGCTCGGCGGACTGGACCTGGTCGGTGACGTCGGTGGCGAAGACCAGCACGCCGCCGGTGTCGCCGCCGTCCTTCACCGGGACGGGGCTGCAGGTGATGGTGAAGTAGCCCTGCCGGGTCGCGGTGGCGACCTTGCGGGCCTTCACGGTGCGGGGCTTGCCGCTGCGGAAGACCTGGTCCATCAGGGGGAGCAGGCCGAGTTCGGTGAGTTCGGGGAGGGCCTCGCGGGCGGGGTCCCCCGGGGTGCGGGGGCCGAAGACCTCGGTCCAGGCCTCGTTGACGTAGCCGAGGTGGTGCGTGGGCCCGTGCGTGACCGCGATGAGGGCGGGCAGCCGGCCCAGCACCTCGCGTACGGGAAGCGCGTCGAGGGTGTGCGCCGGCGCGTCGGGGTGCTCGGCCGCCTCGCCGCGCGCGGCGGGGACCGCTCCGCCGGACGGAGGTTCGGCTCCGGCGGCCGCCGCCTGGGCATTGCGTCGCTGTGTTCCGGGGAGCCGGGCGCTCCAACGCGTGAGGTTCAAACGTCCGATTCCTCGTAATTGTCACTCTTTGCAGGTGCTGACGCACGCTTGGTCACGGGGTCCAGTGTGGCCGACCCGCCGCTCCGGGGGAATCGGCCACCGCATCCGCACTGGTCGGTCAGGGCGCGTCGGGTTTGCGGCCGGTCTCCGCGGCGAGCTCGAACTCGGCCCGGGGGTTCTCCAGCGAGCCGAGCGAGACGATCTCCCGCTTGAAGAGCCCGGACAGGACCCACTCGGCCAGGATGCGTGCCTTCCGGTTGAAGGTGGGCATCCGGCTGAGGTGGTACGCGCGGTGCATGAACCAGGCGGGGTAGCCCTTGAGTTTGCGCCCGTAGACCTGTGCCACGCCCTTGTGGAGGCCGAGGGAGGCGACCGAGCCCGCGTACTCGTGACGGTAGTCGGTCAGCGGCTTGCCGCGCAGGCTCGCGACGATGTTGTCGGCCAGGACGCGGGCCTGGCGGAGGGCGTGCTGCGCGTTGGGGGCGCAGAGCGCGTCGGGGTCCGTGGAGGTGACGTCCGGCACGGCGGCGGCGTCGCCCGCGGCCCACGCGTTCTCGGTGCCGGCGATCCGCAGCGTGGGGGTGCACTTGATCCGGCCGCGGCCGTTGAGCGGAAGGTCGGTACGGGAGAGCACGGGGTGCGGCTTGACGCCGGCCGTCCACACGACCGTGCGGGTGGGGAAGCGGGAGCCGTCGTCGAGGGCGGCGACGCGGTTCTCGCAGGACTCCAGCCGGGTGTTCAGGCGGATGTCGACGTTGCGGCCGCGCAGCTCGCGGATGGCGTACCCGCCCATCTCCTCGCCCACCTCGGGCAGGATCCGGTCGGTGGCCTCGACCAGGATCCACCGCAGGTCCTCGGCCTCGACGTTGTGGTAGTAGCGCACCGCGTAGCGGGCCATGTCCTCCAGCTCGCCGAGGGCCTCCACGCCCGCGTATCCGCCGCCGACGAAGACGAAGGTCAGGGCGGCCTCGCGGACCTCGACGTCCCGGGTGGAGGAGGCGATGTCGAGCTGCTCGAGGACGTGGTTGCGCAGCCCGATGGCCTCCTCGACGGTCTTGAAGCCGATGGCGTGCTCGGCGAGGCCGGGGATCGGCAGGGTGCGGGAGACCGAGCCCGGCGCGAGCACGAGGTGGTCGTACGGCAGTTCGAGGGCGCCGGAACCCTCCTCCTCGGTGGCGAGGGTGGTCAGCGTCGCGACCCGCTTGCCGTGGTCGATGCGCCGGACCTCGCCGACGACCAGCGTGCAGCGGTCCAGGACCCGGCGCAGGGGCACGACGACGTGGCGCGGGGAGATGGAGCCGGCCGCCGCCTCGGGGAGGAAGGGCTGATAGGTCATGTAGGGCTGCGGTTCGACGACGACGATTTCCGCTTCGTCGTGCCCCAGCTTCCGCTGCAGCCGCAAAGCGGTGTACATGCCCACATAACCGCCGCCGACGACCAGGACGCGGGGGATCCCGGATTCTCCTGCCGCGCCGGACGGCCCCTTGAGTGCTGCCATCGTTCCATGAGGCAATGGGCCATCGGGGTTTGTCCACAGGGCGTACGGCAATGAATGGCCGAATCCTGTCGTCCGGCAGGTCACGGGCGGGTGGCTGACCGGTGGGAAGTGCCCGGACGGAGAATCGGCGGCTCCGGTACTCCGATCGTGGGAGGGTTGCCCCCTTCTTTCTTGACCGGGGCTCAACTATGTTCGTATCTCGCCGGGGTGCCCGTGCGGCATGGTACGCGGTGTTCCGGCGATCAAGGGGTGGGGAGTCTCCGGGGGGAGACGCGATTAACCGGGGGATACACATATGCATATCCAGGACCCTCAATGGGCGATGGCCGCGACCGTGAGCGGCCATCCCGATCCGGCCGCGCGCAACGGCGGCGGGGGTCGTACCTCTCCGCTGCGTGTCGACGCGCAGCGCAATCTCGAGCATGTACTGCGGGCGGCCCGCGAGGTCTTCGGCGAGCTCGGGTACGGCGCGCCCATGGAGGACGTGGCGCGGCGGGCCCGGGTCGGCGTCGGCACCGTCTACCGGCGCTTCCCGAGCAAGGACGTACTGGTGCGGCGAATAGCCGAGGAGGAGACGGCACGGCTGACGGAGCAGGCGCGCGCGGCCCTGGGCCAGGAGGACGAGGCCTGGTCGGCGCTGTCCCGCTTCCTGCGGACGTCGGTGGCCTCGGGTGCCGGGCGGCTGCTGCCGCCGCAGGTGCTGCAGGTCCAGCCCTCCGGCGCCGCCGACGCGGCGCGGGTGCCGCAGCAGCGCGGCGCGGCGGACGACGCCGCGTCCACCGCCGGGATCACCACGCTGCTGGACGTGGTCGGGCAGCTGGTGGAGCGGGCGCGGGCGGCCGGTGAGCTGCGGGCGGACGTGTCGGTGGCCGATGTGCTGCTGGTGATCGCCACGGCGGCGCCCTCACTGCCGGACCCCGCTCAGCAGGCGGCCGCCTCGGCCCGCTTGCTGGACATCCTGCTGGAGGGACTGCGGTCCCGTCCGGGCGTCTGAGGCTGACCCGTTCAGGTGATGAGCCGCGTCCGGGGAGTGAAACTCCCCGGACGAGTGGTTCTGATGCTTGACAGGTCGTCGGACGGTACGGGTGTGCCACTCTTACGCCCGTGGATGAAGGAAACGGGGAGTCCGGTCCTCCCGCGGACGCGGGGGCGGATTCCGGTGGGGGCCCGCCGTCCGGCCGCGTACCGGGTCAGCGGGAGCCGCTCGCGGAGCGCCTCCCCGAGGCCGCGGAGACCTCCGGCGCCCCAGGGGCACAGCTGTCCGACGCCGATCTGGTCGCCCGTGTGCGCGGTGGCGACGACAGCGCGTACGAGGAGCTGTACCGGCGGCACGTGGCCGCCGTGCGGCGCTACGCGCGGGGCTGCTGCCGGGACCGGCACACCGCGGAGGACCTGACCGGCGAGGTCTTCGCCCGCACGCTGCAGGCGATCCGCGGCGGGAGCGGTCCGGACGCCGCGGTGCGCGCCTATCTGCTGACCACGGTGCGGCGGGTCGCCGCGTCGTGGGGCAGCACCGCCAAGCGGGAGCAACTGGTCGACGACTTCGCGGTGTTCGCCGTGAGCGCGGCCGGCACCGGCGCGGGCGTCCAGGAGCTGGGCGCGGACGTGCGCGCCATGCACGAGGCCGAGCGGTCGCTGGCCGTCCAGGCCTTCCGTACGCTCCCCGAGCGCTGGCAGGCGGTGCTGTGGCACACCGCGGTCGAGGAGGAGTCGCCCAGCAAGATCGCGCCGCTGCTCGGGCTGACGGCCAACGCCACGGCCGTCCTCGCGCACCGCGCGCGCGAAGGACTGCGTCAGGCCTATCTGCAGGCGCACGTCTCGTCCGCGCTGACGGCGGAGGGCTCCTGCGCCCGCTACGCGGACCGGCTCGGCGCGCATGCCCGCGGCGGCCTGCGGATGCGGGCCGACAAGGAACTGAGCAAGCACCTGGAGGAGTGCGCCAAGTGCCGCTTGGCGGCGGCCGAGCTGGCGGACGTGAACGCGGCGCTCAAGGGGCTGCTGCCGGTCGCGGTCGTCGGCTGGTTCGGCGCGGCGTACGCGGTCAAGACGGCCGGGATCGCCGCGGCCGGTGCCGCCGCCGGCGCCGGAGCGGGCGCGGCGGCCGCCGCGTCGGGCGGCGGTTCGGCCGGCGGTGCCGGTGGTGCGGCGGCGGCCGAAGGGGCCGCCGCTCCGGTGAAGATCGCCGTCGCGGCGGGCCTGGCTCTCGCGGCGGCCGGTGCCGTGGTGGCGATCGCCCTGTCCGGGAACGACAGCCCGCCCGCGCCGCAGGCGGAGGACAAGCCCTCGGCCGCGCCGGTCGCGCCGTCGCCCACGCCCACCCCTTCGCCGTCCCGGCGCTCCCCGACGCCAGCCCCGGCTCCGTCCGTCCCGATGCCCGTGCAGGCCGTGCCCACCCATGCGCCGACGCCTTCGGCTCGTCCGGCCGAGGAGCCGCCGCCCACCCCCAGCGGGCCGCCGGCGCCATCGCCCAGCAGGCCCCCCGAGCCCTCGCCCACGCCCACGCCGCCGACCCCCACGCCCGTGCCGGCGGTCTACCGGCTCAGCGCCCTGAACTACGGCGTTCTCGGCCGGTCCGACGGGCCCACGATCCGGATCGGCGACTGGGTCTGGCAGCGCTGGAACCTCGGTATCGGCAGCACGGGCTACCCGGACGGCGTCACAGTGGGCGCGCCGTCCACCGTGACCATCGACCTCAACCGGTCCTGCTCCGCCCTCGACGCCGTGGTCGGCTTCGACGACATCGCGCTGGGCTTCGGCGAGGCACGTTTCTCCGTCTACGGCGACCACGGGCGGCTGTGGCGCTCCGTAGTGCTGCACGGCGGCGACCCGGGCGTGCCGGTGCACGTACCGATCTCCGGCAACAGCACGATCCGGCTGAAGGTCGAGCCCACGCGCAGGTTCCACCTGGTGAACGTCGCGGACTGGGCGGTGTCGCGGATCACCTGCGCCTAGGGGCTGTCCTGGCGATCATGAGCGGAGCCAGATGACGAGTGCTGCGGCGGTGACGGTGCCGAGGTGGACGTAGGCGCGTTTGCCCTATCTGGTCGCGACCGCACGGAACTGTTTCAGCTTGTTGATCGCCCGCTCGGCAGTGTTGCGCTTGGCGTACCGCTCCCTGTCGAAGTCGAGTGGCCGGCCACCGGTGCTCCCGCGCCGCAGACGGCCGGCCGCTTGGTCGGCTTTCTCCGGGTTGACGTGCCGGATCCCGCGTCCACGCAGGTAGGCGCGGGTGCGGCGAGTGTCGGGCACCGGCCGCGTGCTGGTGAGCGCACACGGAGGTGGAGTCCACGGACACGTCCCAGTCGACGTCCCCGGCCGCGTCCGCCTCGGCCTGCACCCGCTGGAGCAGCCGCTCCCACGTCCCATCCGCCGAGCAACGCCGATACCGCTCGTGAACGGTCTTCCAGGGACCGTAGCGCTCCGGCAGGTCACGCCACTGCACACCGGTGCGGATCCGGTACAGCACCCCGTTCATCACCTGGCGGTGATCCCGCCACCGGCCACACCGCCCGTTGCTCACCGGGAGGAGCGGTGCAAGCCGCTTCCACTGATCATCCGTCAGATCACCCCTATGCCCCACAGTCCTATCAACGGCTCACCTGATCGCCAGGCCACGGCCTAGCTCTCGTTTCACTCCTCTGGCGCTGGCGCCGCCGGGCCGCACACACTACTCAGGCCGCTGACATCGGCCAGGGGTGCGGATTGCTGGGAGTGACTTCGCAGGTCAAGCAGCGAGTTGGTAGCGGGCCTGGTGGTTGCGCTGGTGCTCTTGGCCCAGGGGGCAGGTCCAGTAGCGGTCGAAGTCGCCGTTGGCGAGCAGTGCGCGGAGTTTCAGGACGGCTTCGGCGCCGGCGCTCCGCCCGGCCGTCGACGCGTTCGTCCGACAAATCGCTACCCGGCGGCCGGAGCCCCGTGATACACAACCGCCGTGCAAAAAATCTTGGAGTTCCCCGAAGTCCTGCGGCTGATCGAAGACCGCTCGGCCGCGTTCCGCGCTGCGATCGCGTCCGCCCCCGACCTTGACATCCAGGTCCCGACCTGCCCGGACTGGACGCTGCGCGAACTGGCGCAGCACCTCGGCGACGGCCGCCGCCGCCAGGCCGCCATCGTCGCGGCGGGCCCGGGCGCTGAGCCCCCGGCGAAGACGGACCCGAAGGGCGCCCCGACCGCGCCCCGCGACCGCGAAGCCCTGGACGCCTGGCTCGCCGAGTCGACCGAGCTCATGCTCGACGCGATGCGCGAGGCCGGCCCGGACCGCGGCTGCTGGACCTGGTGGGGTCGCTCGCAGGCCCCGCAGACCAGCGGAGCCGTGGCCCGGCACCAGATCCAGGAGATCGCCGTCCACACCTACGACGTCCAGCTCACCCAGGGCGCCGCACAGCCGCTGCCGACGGACGTCGCGGTCGAGGGCGTCGACGAGTTCCTGACGACCGTCTCGGCGACGACCGTCCCCTGGCCGTTCAAGCCGGCGACCATCGACCTGCACACGACCGAGGGCCGCTCCTGGCGCCTGACCCTCAACGCCGACGGCGTCCGCTGCGACGACCTCGCCGCCGACGCGGAGCCGGGCGACATGGCGATGCGAGGCGCAGCGAGCGAACTGGTCCTCTACTTCTACGCGCGCGTCCCGCTCGACGGCCTGGAGACCACCGGCGACACCGAGCCGATGGAGCAGCTCGCAGACTGGGACCCGAACGCGTAAAACGCGCACTTGTGACGCATCTGTCGGTTGTGCGCGCGCTCCTGCGGGCGCCACTGGGCCCGGGGTTGCGGACATCGCGCGGCTGCGGGCAGGCTGCGGGCCTGCTGTTCAAGGGCGAAGGGCATGATCGCCAGGACAGCCCCTAGCGCCGGTCACCCCCGCGGGTTCAGCCGGCGGGGACCTCGCACGCGCCGTCCGCGCAGGCGTCCGCCGCGGGGGCGGCCGGTACGGCACCGGTCTCCTGGGCGACCTGCTCCAGCGCACGGAGGAAGGTCGAGGACTCCTGGCCGCCCTGGAGCGCCCACTTGCCCTCGAAGACGAACGTCGGGACGGCGTTCACACCGATGCTCCGGGCGTCGTCGATCTCGGCGAGCACCTCCGCGCGGCCCCCGTCGGAGGAGAGGAAGGCGGCGGCGCGGTCGCGGTCCAGCCCGGCCTCGGCGGCGAGTCCGGCCAGGGTGTCGCGGTCGCCGACGTCGGCGCCCTCGGCGAAGTGCGCGACGAGCAGCCGGTCCTTCAGCGCGGCCTGCACCTTGGCGCCGTACGCGGACAGGGCGTGCCACAGCAGACGGTGCGCGAGCAGGGTGTTGTTCTCGATGGCACGGTCGAAGTCGAAGGCGAGGCCCTCGGCACGGCCCAGCTCCGCCACCCGGGCGTCCATCGCGGCGGACTGCGGTCCGTAGCGCTCGTTGAGATAGGCGCGATGCGGCTCGGGGGTCTCGGACTTGTCAGGGGCGAGCTGGAACGGTCGGTAGACCACCTCGACCTGATCGGCCTGCGGGAACGCGGCCAGCGCGCGCTCGAAACGGCGCTTGCCGACGTAGCACCAGGGGCAGGCGATGTCGCTGTAGATCTCGACCTTCATGCTGTCTCCGTCACCGAATCATCAGTTGAATCCTCAAGGATGCAACGAAGAGCCCGCTTCTGGCCATTCCCCTTGGCCGCGCCCCCGGTCGCCTTGCCGCGCCGCTACGCGGACGCCTCGACCAGCAGCGCGTACGCGCCGTCGCCGCCCAGTGTGCGCCCGTCCGCCCGCGCACCCTCGTACGGGCCGTCGCCCAGGACCGAGCGCGCCGCCGCCTCGGCGGCGCGCACCGCGTCCGCCTCCGGCACCGGGCGCGGCAGGTCCGCCCGCAGGCCGTCCGCGGCGCCGTGCAGCCGGGCGGCCCGTACGGGATCGCCGAGGGCGACCAGCACCTCGGCCGCGTACTCGACCACGGCGGCCAGGCGAGGTTCGGCGCAGAAGCCGTCGAGGCCGGCGCGCAACGCGCCCGTGAGCCCGGCCAGGGCGCCCGCCGCATCGCCCTCGGCAGCGGCGACCCGGGCCGCGAGACTCTCCACGAGCAGTTCGAAGTCCGGCGGCGGGGTGCCCAAACGACCCTCGCCCCGGGCCAGTTCGCACAGCTCCCGGGCTTGCTCCAGATCGCCCCGGCGCAGCACGATCACCGCCAGCAGGGCACGGATGTAGGCGCGGGCGTCCCACACCCCGTACCGCTCGGCCTCGTCGGCGGCCTGGCGCAGCAGCTTCTCGGCGCGGTCGTCGTCCCCCGCACGGTGGGCCAGCTCGCCCATGCGGGAGCGGACGAAGATGCCCTCCACATGCGCGCCCAGCTCGCTCCCGAGGCGCAGGGCCTCCTCCAGATCTGCCTGGGCGGCCGGGTAGTCGCCGTACGCCAGTGCCATCTCGGCGCCCGCCTCGCACACCTGGGCGCGCATCCAGCGGTCGCCGAGCCGCTCACTGAGCACCATCAGCTCGGGCCAGTCCGCGTCCGCCCGGGGGAGGCCGCCGGGAAGGTCGATCGTGATGTGCGTACGGAACATCAGCGCGGCCGCGAGCTCCCAGTCGCCGCCGTACGCGCGGCACGCGGCCACCACCGCGTCCGCGTGGCCCCGGATCGCCTCGTGGCGGCCCAGGACGTAGTCGGAGAACGGCCACAGGATGCCGGGGAAGCGGGCCGAGTGCGGACTCGGCACGCTGTAGACCTCGATGACGCGGGAGGCCAGCGCCAGCATGCCCGGGCTGCGCATCTCCTCACGGGAGATGGTGTCGCTGACCACGAAGAGATGGAGCAGTCTCAGGTTCATGCGCGGCCAGAAACCGGGGTCGGCGGGATCGGCGGGGAGTTCGGCCAGCTCCATGAGGCGGGCGATCCACTCCCTCGCCTCCTCGCGGAAGTTGCGCAGCCACCAGAACCAGCCCATGGCGAGGGCCAGCGCGATCGCGTCGTCCTCGTGGCCCGCGTCGATCGTCCGGTGCAGCACGGCCCGTATGTTGTCCAGGTCGGCCTCCACGCGGGCCGCCCACAGCAGCTGGCCGGGGCCGCGCATCCCGGTGTCGGCGGTACGGGCGAAGTCCAGGAAGTGCGCGGTGTGGCGGCCGGCCGTCGCCACGAGGTCGGCGGGATGGGCGGCGGCACGCTCCGCGGCGTACTCGTGGATCGTCTCCAGCAGCCGGTAACGCACCTCCTCCGCGCCGTGCTCGACGACGACGAGGGACTTGTCGACGAGCTGGCCGATCAGCTCCAGCGCCTCCTCACCGCACACGGCCTCCGCCGCCTGCAGCGTGCAGCCGCCCGCGAAGACGCTCAGGCGGCGCAGCGCCGTGCGCTCGGCCTCGCCGAGCAGGTCCCAGCTCCAGTCGACGACCGCGCGCAGCGTCTGCTGGCGGGGCAGCGCGGTGCGGCTGCCGCCGGCCAGCAGCCGGAAACGGTCGTCGAGGCGGTCCGCGATCTGCCGCGGGGAGAGCACCCGCAGCCGCGCGGCGGCCAGTTCGATCGCCAGCGGCAGTCCGTCCAGGCGGCGGCAGATCTCGTCCACCGCCTCCACGTGGTGCCGGTCCGCGTCGAACCCGGGGCGCACGGCCGCGGCCCGCTCGACGAACAGCCGGTGCGCGGTCGGCAGCGGCAGCGGCTCCACCGGGCGCACCGTCTCACCGGGCAGGGCCAGCGGCTCGCGGCTCGTGGCGAGTACGGTCACCCCCGGGCAGGCGGCCAGAAGTCGGTGGGTGAGCGCGGCCGCGGCGTCGATGACGTGCTCGCAGTTGTCGAGGACCAGCAGCATGCGGCGGTGCGCGCAGTGCTCGAGGAGCCGGCCCGCCGGGTCGGCCTCCTGGCCCGCGCTGCGCACCTCGCGGGCCGCGGCCAGCACCGCCGTGTCGCGGCGCCCGATCGCGCTGAGCACCGCGTCCGGCACGGCGGCGGAACGGTCCAGCGGGGCCAACTCCGCCAGCCACACCCCGTCCGGGTACGCGGCGGACGAGGCCACCGCCGCCGCGGCCTCCTGTGACAGCCGCGTCTTGCCGGAGCCGCCGGGGCCGGTCAGCGTCACCAGGCGGTGCCGGCCGTCGGTCAGGCTCGCACGCAGCGCGCCGAGTTCGGACTCGCGGCCGACGAAGCTGGTCAGGGCGGCCCGCAGGTTGCCGGTGCGCGGCGCGGGCTCCGGCTTCGCAGAGAGCAACTCGCTGTGCAGCCCGCGCAGTTCGGAGCCGGGGTCGGTGCCGAGGCGGTCGGCGAGGGCCAGACGGGTGTCCTCGTACGCGGCCAGCGCGTCCGCGGGGCGGCCCGCCGCGCGCAGCGCCCGTATCAGCTGCGCCCGGAACGGCTCGTGCAGCGGATGCTCCGCGACGAGTCCGCGCAACTGCGGCAGCAGTTCGCCGGCGCGGCCGAGCGCCAGGCACGCCTCGATGCGGCGGTACGTCGCCGTCAGCCGCAGATCCTCCGCCCGGGCCGCCACAGAACCCCGGTCGGGCAGATCCGCCAGCGCGGGGCCGCGCCAGAGCGCGAGTGCGGCATCCAGGGTCTCCGCGGCACCGGCGGGGTCGCCCGCGTCGAGGGCGGCGCTGCCCTCGCGGACGAGGCGCTCGAAGAGGTGGAGGTCGACGTCGTCCGGGGTGGCGGTGAGCAGGCGGTAGCCGGCGGGGCCGGACACGACGGTGTCCCTCTTGCCGGTCCCGCTCCCGTCGGCGAGGGCGCGGCGCAACCGCGACACGAGCGCCTGCAGCGCTCCGGGCGCGTCCTGGGGAGGCTCGTCGCCGTCGCCGCCCCAGACCTCGGTGATCAGCGCGTCCGGGGACACCGCGTGCGGGGCGTGCAGCGCGAGTGCGGCGAGCAGGGCCCGCAGCCGTTTGCCGCTGCCCAGCGGCACGGGAGCGCCGGTCGCGCTGCGCGCCTCCGTGGCGCCGAGGATCAGGTACCGCACGGGGCCATTCTTGCGGGGCCGCCCGCGGGAGGCGAAGCCGTTTCCCGGGGTCGCCTGTGTGCGGGCGGCTGCGCCGGGCTGACCGTGGTTGGTGCGGCTCCGTTGCGCCTACGGCGGGCATCCCCCGCCCTCCCCCAGCCTTCGGCCCGGGGGAGGGCGGGCGCTGACGCATACGTGTGTGCGGCATCCGGGGACAGATCGAGGTCGTGCCCGATGCACGTAAACACGCGGTCCAGAATGGCCGGCCCCGGAGGCCCCGACCCCGGCACCTCACGCACGCACGCAGCGCACAACGCACACGCGGCAACTGACCACGCCGGGCAAACCCCCAAAAACAACCCGCACCGGGAAAACCCGGTACCGCCCTCGGAAGGGCTAGCGGTCGTCGTCCTCGTCGCGCGGGCCGAGGAGTTCGTCCGCGAGGGAGGGCAGGTCGTCCAGGGGGGTCTCCTCCGCCCAGGAGGGGCGGGGGCGGCGGCCCTCGGTGGGGACGGCCGGCATCTCACGCGTGCGCTCGTTCTCCGCGTCCCTCGGCGCCCCCGCCGGGGGCTCCTCCGGACGGAAGATCCCGGGCGGCACGCGGTCGGCCGGCGCGATGGGCGGCAGCACGGCGGTCTCGTCCGGGGCCGGGCCGGGCGCGGTCACCGGCGGCAGCACGGCCGTCTCGTCCGCCGCCGCGTCGGAGGGCACCGCGGGCCGGGGCGACTCGACGGTCTTCGTCAGGTCCGGGAAGGACGGCGCCGGCTTCACCGGCGGCAGCACCGCCGTCTCGTCGTCGACGGGCACCGCCCGCAGCACGGCGGTCTCCGCGTCCCCGGTCGACGGGGTCTGCGGCCGGGGCGTCTCGACGGTCTTCGTCGCGTCCTCCGACGCCAGACGGGCCTGCTCGGCCCGCATCAGGGCCTCCTCGGCCTTGCGCTGGCGCTCCAGGCGGCGCTCCTCGGCCTCGGCGCGGAGGCGCGCCTCCTCCTCCGCCTGGCGGCGCAGCCGCTCCTGCTCCTCGCGCCGGACGCGCTCCTCGGCCTCGCGGCGGGCGCGCTCCTCCTCCGCCTGCTGCCGGACCTCCTCGGCACGGCGGCGGGCCTCCTCGGCCGCGGCCTCCTCGGCCTCGCGACGGGCGGCCTCCTCGGCGATGCGGCGGCGCTCCTCCTCTTCCGCGCGGAGCTTCTCCAGCTGGGCCTGGCGCTCGCGTTCGAGCCGTTCCTCCTCGGCCAGGCGGGCGGCTTCCTCCTCGGCGAGCCTGCGGGCCTCCTCCTCGGCCTGGCGACGGGCCTCCTCGCGGGCCTCGATCTCCTTCTCCGACAGGGGGAGGATCTGGTCGAGGCGGTGCCGGATCACCGTGGTGACGGCCTCCGGTTCCTGGGCCGCGTCGACGACCAGGTAGCGCGCCGGGTCGGCCGCCGCGAGGGTGAGGAAGCCGGAGCGCACGCGGTCGTGGAACTCGGCGGGCTCGGACTCGAGCCGGTCGGGGGCCTCGGTGAAGCGCTCGCGGGCCGCCTCGGGCGAGACGTCCAGGAGGACGGTCAGGTGCGGGACGAGTCCGTCCGTCGCCCAGCGCGAGATGCGGGCGATCTCGGTCGGCGCGAGGTCGCGCCCGGCGCCCTGGTAGGCGACGGAGGAGTCGATGTAGCGGTCGGAGACGACGATCGCGCCGCGCTCCAGGGCGGGGCGTACGACGGTGTCGACGTGCTCGGCGCGGTCGGCGGCGTAGAGCAGGGCCTCGGCGCGGTGGGACAGCCCGGCGCTGGATACGTCGAGCAGGATCGAGCGCAACCGCTTGCCGACCGCCGTGGCACCCGGCTCCCGGGTGACGACGACCTCGTGGCCCTTGCCGCGGATCCACTCGGCGACGGCCTCGACCTGGGTGGACTTGCCCGCGCCGTCGCCGCCCTCGACGGCGATGAAGAAGCCGGTGGGGGCGGGCGCCTGCTCCGGGTCGCCGCCGCGCAGCGCCTCGCGCAGGTCGCGGCGCAGGGGCACGCCGTGGCGGTCGTCGGTCTTGCCGAGGACGAGGGCGGCGACGGGCAGCAGCAGGGCGCCGATGAGCATGAGCGCGTACGCGGCGCCGCCGTGGTCGAAGGTGAAGTGCCCGTTGACGACGCGGTGCGGGCCGATGCCCCCGGCGAGCAGGGGCGCGCCGACGGCGCCGACGGCCATGAGCAGGTGCGCGACCGCGTGCAGGTGGTCGGCGGCGCGGGCCCGGCGGGGCTCCTCGGTCTCCTGGTCGATGAGGGTGTGGCCGGTGTTGGCGGTGATCCCGGCCGCGGTGCCGGCCAGCAGCGACAGCAGCAGCACGGTCGTCGGGTCGGGCACGATGCCGGTCAGCAGCAGGGCCAGCCCGGTGACGGCGATGGCGATGGCGAGCAGACGGCGCCGGGACAGGCCGGGGAAGGTGCGCGGAGCGATCCGGATGCCGAGCACGGGGCCGGCGGTCAGGGCCAGCACGAGGAGCCCGTAGCCGACCGGCCCCCCGCCGAGGTCCGCGGCGTGCAGCGCGGCGAGCGCGACGGCGGCGGCGATGGCCCCGGCGACGGTGGCGGTGCCCAGCACGAGCAGCGGGACGGCTCCGGTGCGCCCGCGGTCGTTGCTGCGCAGGCCCTGCAGCGGGGAGTGCAGCGGTGTGGCCTGCCCGCCGGGCAGCTCCAGCAGGTACAGCACGGCGCCGGAGGCGGAGAACAGCCCGGCGGCGACGTAGGACGCGAGCGCCGCCTGGTGCACGCCGAACCAGTCGACGCCGACGCCGATCAGATTGCCGACGAGGGTGATGACGACGAGGCTCGCGGCGGCGATCGGGAAGGCCACGAAGCCGGTGCGCCGGTCGAGGCGGCGCAGCGCGTCGAGCCGGTCGGGCAGCGGCCGTACCGTTCCCGCGCCCGGCACGGGGGCGGGAAGCAGGGCGGGGGCGGCGCCGTCCTTGGCGACCGTCCACAGCCGCTCGGCCACCCCGGTGACGAAGACGGTGACCAGCAGCCAGGCGACGGCGTCGTCCGGCACCCATTCGATCCACAGCGGGGCGACGATCAGCAGCGCGAGCCGTACGACGTCCGAGCCGATCATCGTCCACCGGCGGTCGAGCACGCCGTCGGGCCCGGTGAGCGAGCCCAGCGGGCCCAGCAGCACCGCGCCGAAGAGCAGTGCGGCCAGGACGCGCGCACCGAGGACGGCGGCGACGGCGAAGGCCGCGCCGCGGTATCCGCCGCCGAAGGCCTGGGCGCCGACCGTGGCCTGCACCGTCAGGACGACCAGGACCAGCAGGGCGAGCCGGTCGCCGACGGCGCCGGTCAGCTCCGCTCCCCACAACTTGCGCAGGGGAGGGATCTTCAGCAGCGCGCCCACGGCACGCTCCCGCGAGTCGGCCTCGAGTTCGTCGGCGAACGTGTCCGTAGGCTGCTCGGATCGCGTCATCCCGCCAGCCTATCGGGACCCGGCGCCGTCCCGGAGGGCGGCCGCCGGGACGGCACCGGCCCTGCGGCCGGCACGGGGCCTACTCGGCGGGCTCGGCGGCCGACGAGGTGGCCTTCTTCGCCGCGGCCGTGGTCTTCGCCGCGGTCTTCTTCGCCGTCGTCTTGGCCGCCGTCTTGGCCGCCGTGGTCTTCTTCGCCGCGGTGGTCTTGGCGGCCGTCTTCTTCGCCGCCGTCTTCTTGGCCGCCGTCTTGGTCGCGGCCGCCTTCTTCGCGGGGGCCTTCTTCGCCGTCTTCTTCGCGGGGCCCTTGGCCCGCTTCTCGGCGAGCAGCTCGTAACCGCGCTCGGGCGTGATGGTCTCGACGTCGTCGTCGCGGCGCAGTGTGGCGTTGGTCTCGCCGTCGGTGACGTACGGGCCGAAGCGGCCGTCCTTGACGACGACGGGGCGCTCGCTGACCGGGTCGGTACCGAGCTCCTTCAGCGGGGGCTTGGCGGCGGCGCGGCCGCGCACCTTGGGCTGGGCGTAGATCGCCAGGGCCTGGTCCAGGGTGATCGTGAAGAGCTGCTCCTCGTTCTCCAGGGAGCGCGAGTCGGTGCCCTTCTTCAGATACGGGCCGTAGCGCCCGTTCTGCGCGGTGATCTCGACACCCTCGGCGTCGGCGCCGACGACGCGCGGCAGCGACATCAGCTTGAGGGCGTCCTGCAGGGTCACCGTGTCGAGGGACATCGACTTGAAGAGCGACGCGGTGCGCGGCTTGACCGCGTTCTTGCCGGTCTTCGGGGTGCCCTCGGGCAGGATCTCGGTGACGTACGGGCCGTAGCGGCCGTCCTTGGCGACGATCGTGCGGCCGGTCTCGGGGTCGGCGCCCAGCTCGAAGTCACCGCTCGGCTTGGCGAGCAGCTCCTCGGCGAGCTCGACCGTCAGCTCGTCCGGCGGCAGGTCGTCGGGGACGTCGGCGCGCTGCCCGGTCTCACCCTCGACCTCGCTGGGCTTCTCCACGTACGGGCCGTAGCGGCCGACGCGCAGCACGATGCCGTTGCCGACGGGGAAGGAGGAGACCTCGCGGGCGTCGATGGCGCCCAGGTCCTCGACCAGCTCCTTCAGGCCGCCGAGGTGGTCGCCGTCGCCGTTGCCGGCGTCGGCCGCCGCACCGACGGCGTCCGGGCCCGCGCCCTCGCCCTCGCCGAAGTAGAAGCGGCGCAGCCACGGCACGGCCTGGGCCTCGCCGCGGGCGATGCGGTCGAGGTCGTCCTCCATCCGGGCGGTGAAGTCGTAGTCGACGAGCCGGCCGAAGTGCTTCTCCAGCAGGCCGACGACGGCGAAGGAGAGGAAGGACGGCACGAGGGCCGTGCCCTTCTTGAAGACGTAGCCGCGGTCGAGGATGGTGCCGATGATCGAGGCGTACGTCGACGGACGTCCGATCTCGCGCTCTTCCAGCTCCTTGACCAGCGAGGCCTCGGTGTAGCGGGCGGGCGGCTTGGTGGCGTGGCCGTCCGCGGTGATCTCCCGCGCGCTCAGCGCGTCGCCCTCGGCGACGGCGGGCAGCCGGCGCTCGCTGCTGTCGAGCTCGGCGTTGGGGTCGTCGGCACCCTCGACATAGGCCTTCATGAAGCCGTGGAAGGTGATGATCTTGCCGGAGGCGGAGAACTCGACGTCCCGGCCGTCGCCGGCGCGGCCGCCCACCTTGACGGTGACGGACTGGCCGACCGCGTCCTTCATCTGGGAGGCGACGGTGCGCATCCAGATCAGCTCGTACAGGCGGTACTGGTCACCGGTGAGGCCGGTCTCGGCGGGCGTGCGGAAACGATCACCCGAAGGGCGGATCGCCTCGTGCGCCTCCTGGGCGTTCTTGACCTTGCCCGCGTAGACGCGCGGCTTGTCCGGCAGGTAGTCGGCGCCGTAGAGCTGGGTGACCTGGGCCCGGGCGGCGGTGATGGCGGTCTCCGACAGGGTCGTGGAGTCCGTACGCATGTAGGTGATGAAGCCGTTCTCGTACAGCTTCTGGGCGACCTGCATGGTGGCCTTGGCGCCGAAGCCCAGCTTGCGGCTGGCCTCCTGCTGCAGGGTCGTGGTGCGGAAGGGCGCGTACGGCGAGCGGCGGTACGGCTTGGACTCGACCGAACGGACGGAGAAGTCCGCGCCCTGCAGGGCGGCGGCGAGCGAGCGGGCGGCGGCCTCGTCCAGGTGGAGGACGTTCGCGCCCTCCTTGAGCTGGCCGTTCGCGCCGAAGTCCCGGCCCTGGGCGACGCGCCTGCCGTCGACGGCGTTGAGCTTGGCGCCGAAGGTGCCCGGGTCGGTGGCGTCACCGGTCCGGCCGGTGGCGAAGGTCGCGGACAGGTCCCAGTACTCGGCGGAGCGGAAGGCGATGCGCTCGCGCTCACGCTCGACGACGAGACGGGTGGCGACGGACTGGACGCGGCCGGCCGACAGGCGCGGCATGACCTTCTTCCACAGGACCGGCGAGACCTCGTAGCCGTACAGGCGGTCGAGGATGCGGCGGGTCTCCTGGGCGTCGACGAGTCGCTGGTTCAGCTCACGGGGATTGCGGACGGCGGCCTGGATGGCGTCCTTGGTGATCTCGTGGAAGACCATCCGGCGGACCGGGACCTTGGGCTTGAGGACTTCCTGCAGATGCCAGGCGATGGCCTCGCCCTCGCGGTCCTCATCGGTGGCGAGCAGGAGCTCGTCGGACTCCTTCAGCAGGTCCTTCAGCTTCTTGACCTGGGCCTTCTTGTCCGCGTTGACGACGTAGATCGGCTGGAACTCGCTGTCGACGTTGACGCCGAGCCGCGCCCACGGCTGGCCCTTGTACTCCGCCGGCACTTCGGCGGCCCCGTTCGGGAGGTCGCGGATGTGCCCGACGCTGGCCTCGACGACGTAGCCGGGGCCGAGGTAGCCCTTGATCGTCTTCGCCTTGGCCGGCGACTCGACGATGACGAGTCGGCGGCCGCCGCCCTCTGCGGTCTCGCGGGTCGGGGACAACTTCGCTCTTCTCTCCGGGTCGAAGGTGGTCTCGCTGCGGAGTGTGACCGTACATCCCGGTCCCGTGTCAAACGGGAAAAGTCCGCAACGCCACTCGAACGGTAACCCGACAAGCGTCCTGTCTGCCGCACGGACTGCCGCCCATGTCCGATTTGCCCAGCTCAGAGGATCAGGAACAGCCAGACCCCGGCAAGGAACGAAACAATCCCGAAGAAACCGGCCACGGCGGCCGCCGCCGGACCCCCGCCATGGACCACCGGCTCGCGCCGCAGCGACCGGGTGACGGTCCAGGCCAGGAGAGCCGCCCCGAAAACCGCGAACACCACTCCGGCGAAGATCCCTGGCGCGGTCTCCATGTACATGACCCCCCGGGTCCCTCTGCCCCCACGACGACTCCCCCGCGCCCGGAGAGTGGCACGCCGGGGCGACATCGGGAAGAACCCGTGGTGAACTCCGCTCGAAACGGCCTGGCCGATTCCTTTCGCCTCCTCCCGCGCGTCAGCCGGGCCGCCCTCCTCGCCCCTCGCGTGCACCCCTCCTCGGCCTGCGACCTTCTTGACTCGCCTGACAAGATGGCCGGAAACACCGAACGTTCTCTCAGGGGGAGTCCGACCATGTCCGACCCGAACAACCCGTACGGCCAGCCGAAGCAGGACGGCTACGGCTACCCGCAGCAGCCCCCGGCCGGCCCCGGCGCCTACGGGCAGCAGCCCGGCTACGGCTACCCGCAGCAGGGCTATCCCCAGCAGGGTTACCCGCAGGGCTACCCGCAGCAGGGCGGCTACACCGGCGACCCCAACGCGCCGTACGGCTACGACGCGTACGGCCGCCCGCTGTCGGACAAGTCCAAGGTCGTTGCGGGCGTGCTGCAGCTGCTGGTCGGCGGCCTCGGCATCGGCCGCTTCTACGTCGGCGACATCGGCATCGGCATCGCCCAGCTCTTCACCTGCGGCGGCCTCGGCATCTGGTCGCTGATCGACGGCATCCTCTTTCTGACGAGCAACGACCGCACCGACTCCCAGGGCCGCATCCTGCGCAGCTGAGGACGATGACCTCCTTGACCTGGAACCGCCTCAAGGCCGTGGCCGGACGACCGGCCACGGCCCCGCTGGCGTCGCTTGTGGCGGGCGCTGCGGGCGCCGCCCATCTGTGGGGCACCAACCCGCACCAGGAGGGGCACTGGCTGCCCCGATGCCCCTTCAACTTCCTGACGGGACTGCTCTGTCCGGCCTGCGGCGCGACCCGCATGGTCTACGACCTGATGCACGGCGACCTCGCGGCGGCCTTCCACGACAACGCGCTGCTGCTGCTCGCCAGCCCCTTTCCCCTCTATCTGTACGGACGGTGGGTGACGGAGGGGCTGCGCGGCCGGGCGTACCGTCCCGCGCTGGGACGACGGGCGCAGGCGGCGGTCATCGGGGTGGCCGTGGTGTGGGCCGTGGTGCGCAACGCGGTTTGACAACGCCGCGATCACGGTTCCGTGACTTCTGTTAATCAGAGAGACGGATGTCCATTTCTGATGAAAGAATTTGGCCATTCCATGGCGGGGGGCCGGATCTTCGTGAAACGCGTGCTCCTGCCGGTTCGTCCCCATTGCGCAAGGAGCAATCCTCATGGCCACGCCCACCACTGACGCCCCGCACGGCTACGACCCGGCCGGCCGGCCGCTGTCCGACAAGTCGAAGATCACCGCCGGTCTGCTGCAGCTCTTCCTGGGCACTCTGGGCATCGGGCGCTTCTACACCGGCCACACCGGCATGGCGATCGGCCAGCTCCTGACCTGCGGTGGCCTGGGCATCTGGTCCTTCATCGACGCGATCCTCTTCTTCACCAGCAAGGACCGCACGGACGCCAAGGGCCGCATCCTGCAGGGCTGATCCCCGCGCGAACGCGCGACGGCCCGCCTCCGCTCCGCTGCGGAGGC
>NZ_JBSFLB010000062.1:0-23295 GCF_053598835.1 Streptomyces sp. NPDC001070 | reverse complement strand
CCGCCCGCAACCCCAACATCCGCATCGCCGCCAAGGTCGCCAGCAACCACGGCGCCATCCTCAAGAAGGACCACCCCGCCATCGCCAAGGCCGTAGGCGAGATCGCCGCCCTCAACCCCGGCCGGCGCTGAAGACACCACCGGCGGACCGACGCCTTCACGTCCTCGCCACCAACGTCGCCACCGCCCGGCACGGACACAGCCGGCCTGCATCGCCGTCACCATCTCACCCAGCCGCCGGCTGGTCGTCGACGGGGACGTCCAGCCGGTCGGCCACGCAGGTGAGAGCTGTTCCCAGCGGGAGCGCGACCCGGGTCAGGGCGTCCCGGTCGCCCCGGGTCGGGTCCCGGTTGACGATCAGTACAGGTATCCCGGCCCGGGCCGCCTGACGGACGAACCGGAGCCCGGACATCACCGTCAACGACGAGCCCAAGACCAGCAGCGAGGCCGCCTGCCGGACCAGGTCACGGCAGTGCTCGACCCGCTGCGGCGGAACGGCTTCGCCGAAGAACACCACGTCCGGCTTGAGGATGCCGCCGCAGACCACGCAGGGCACCACACAAAAGTCCCCGACCTGTTCGTCGGTCAGGTCGGCATCCCCGTCCGGGTTGATCCCCGCAGCCACCGGCTCAAAGCCCACGTTGGCCTCCTCCAGCCGCCGGGCGAGCTCGCGACGCGGACTGACGTCGCCGCAGGAAAGGCAGACGACCTGGGCCAGGCTTCCGTGGAGTTCCACAACGCCCTCGCTGCCGGCGGCCTGGTGCAGGCCATCGACGTTCTGAGTGATCACACCCGCAAGCAGGCCGTGCCGCCCGAACGCCGCCACCGCCCGATGCCCGGCGTTCGGGCGGGCGCGGCCGAAAGTACGCCAGCCAAGGTGGCTGCGCGCCCAGTACCGGCGCCGAGCCTGGGCACTGGCGGTGAAATCCTGGTAGGTCATCGGGGTGTGCCGGCTCAGGCTGCCGCCCTCACCCCGGTAGTCGGGAATGCCCGACTCCGTGGAGATGCCCGCCCCGCTCAGCACCAGCACACCGCCGGTGCCCAGCGCATCGACGACCGGGGCGACATCCATGGTGGCCGGCGGCAGGTCCTCGGCAGGGGTCCAGCTCAAGGTGGGGCGCATACGCATGCCGCCCAGGGTACGAAACAGCCCGCCGTCAACCGTCCGCGCCTGCCAGCGGGTGACACACCGTGTCCGCGAGGCGACCCGGCCCACCCCGCCGAGGCCACCGCGGAACAACCCAGCGGCTCGGAAATCGCGGCGGTGGGCCGAAGGCGGGAGGCCCGGTTCGGCGTCCAGGTGCCGGCGCAGCAAGGCCGCCGTGGCGATGCCGATCCGGGCCGAAGACCTGCTCGCCGAACTGCGCGAAGGACGCCTCGAGCCGGTGCCCGGCCTGGAGCTGGACTCCGGGACCCCGGTGGACACACAGCGCCTGGCCTGGGCCCAGCAGCATACGACCGCCCAGGACTGCGCGGGCAGGTGCCCGCACCCGGACGGGGCGCCCAGCGCGGCACGCCCCGTACGGGTGCCTTCCGGGACCGGATCACCACGGCGGAGGAGACAATCGGTTCGCCGTCCGACTTTCTCGCCGCCGTGGCGCACGGCGCCGCGATGTTCGCGGCCACGGCCTGACTCCGGCGCCTTCGCCCCCACAGCTCACACAAGGCAGCGGGCCTCCTCCCTCGAAGGTGAAACGAGGCCGGGGCAGGGGAGGGCTCAGCGCTTGGTCGCCGCGGCCTTTTCGATGAGGCGCGTCACGGCCTTGGGGTCGGTCAGGTGCACGGCGTGCGGGCCGTCGACCTCGGTGGTGTGAGCGTGCGCGCGCGACGCCATGAACCGCTCGGCCGCGGCGGGTATCGTCCGGTCACCGCGGGCGACGAGGTACCAGGACGGGATGGTCTTCCAGGCCGGGGTCGCGGCAGAGGGCTCACTGACCGCCTGCGCGGTGACGGGGCGCTGCGTGGCGGCGAGTGCGGCGGCCTTGCTCTTGCTGACGCGGTTGCTCATGAAGACGTCACGGAACTTGTCGGGCTTGATGTAGAGGTCGACGCCGGTGCTGCCGTCGGCCTGGGTGAAGGGGACGGCGTTCAGGGCCGTGGGCACGGGCGCATCGGGGTCGTCGCTGATGTGGCTGCCGGGGTACTTGCCCACCAGGTCCGTGATGCTCTCGCCCTTGTCGGGAGCGAAGGCGGCGACGTAGACGAGTGCCTTGACGTTGGGGTTGCCGGTGGCGGCATTGGTGATGACGGCGCCGCCGTAGGAGTGGCCGACCAGAATGACCGGACCCTTGACCGTCTTGAGGTAATCGGCCAGATAGGCGGCGTCGCTGTTGAGGCCGCGCAGCGGGTTGGCGGGAGCGGTGACCGAGTAGCCGTCAGCCTGCAGGCGCTTGGCGACGCCGCTCCAGCCGGCAGAGTCCGCCCAGGCGCCGTGGACGAGGACGACGGTCGGCTTGGCCGCCGGCTTGCCTGCCGGCTCGGCGTGATGGTCCTGGGTGGCAGAAGCGGTCGTGGCCAGTCCGGCAGCCAGTGCGAGGCCGACCGCGCCGACGACGGCGAGACGGACGCGGCGGACGGGGCGACGGTGAGACATCGTTTCTCCATAGGTGATGTGGACGGTGGGCTCGCCGCCTCATGGGACTGGGTCGGCTCACCTAGCAGATAGAACGTTCTATCTACTGAACCTAATGTGGAGACCTCGCCACGGGCAACGCGGAGCGGCGAGCAGTAGGTCACATCACGCAGAGTGCGCGGTCCTCCGGCAGGGGGAATCCGCCGGGCTCTGTCACCTGTGGTCAACGAACGGCCACGCAGGACCGATCTCGTCGTCGGCAATCCGGTTGCCGTGGAAGCCGAAGGGCACGCGACGGGGCAGGTGCACCCCGGCGACGGGGCGGTGATCGGCTGCGTCGAGCACGACCAGTTCGGCCCGGTTCACGCCCGCGCGATTCCGCGCGCGCTCACTCCTCCAGGTCCGCGGCCAACTGCGTCCTCCACTGCGCCGACATCCGCAGATGCAGGATCGTCGCGGCCGCCGCCGGCGCCCCCGCCTCGGCGAACTCGCGCAGTGCGCGGCACGCCTCGGCGCGCAGGGCCCACGCGCTGGAGTCGGAGTGCGTCACGGGGCCGTTGCCGTCGCGCCGGCCGCGCTGCCCGCTCACCATCTGCCGGGCGGCCCACGCCTCAGCGGTGAGTGTGCGGATGCGCAGGTCCAGGGGGCTGTCCGGGGCGAGGTCGACACTCTCGCCCCGGGCGGTGCGGACCAGCGCGTCGCTCACCTCCTCGTACACGTCGAGCCGGGTCTCGGCCGCCAGCCGCGCCAACTGTGCGGCCATAGCCGTACGCAGCCGGGCGGGCGGTGTCCGCTCGATCAGTGCGGCCAGGTCGAAGTGCCGGACCACGCCGACGTACCGGTTCGCGGCCCCGTCGACGTCCTCCAGCACCGGCAGCAGCAAGGCACTCGTCAGCTCCGCGTCGGTGTCGTCGTCCGGCCTGTACGAGATGCCGAACTCCCCCTCCAGTTGGCCCAGGAAGCGGGCGTACGCCGCGGTCGACCCCGGCCAGGAATCTCCGCCGCCCTCGCGCGGCGACAGGAGATGGCGAGCGCCGTCCGGATTCGGCACGCCGTCCTCGGTCACCGTGACCTGGACCTCCGGGCCGCGCCGGGTCAGGGCCACCGCGCGCGTGCTCGCGGAGACCCTGCGCAGCACCTCCGGTCGGGTGAACTGGGCGGCGCCGCCTTCCTGGATCGCGTAGGCCCATCCGCCGGTGCTGCCAGCACGGACCATCGGACGGTACGCCGCCCACGGTGATTGCGCCGACTTCCTGGCGCGGGCGTGCGTGCGCGGGGAGGCGGCCCCAGTTCCGGCCGGGGTGGCAGGACAGGAACAGGCCGTCGGAGGACTGCCAGCCGATGCCGAGGGTGATGAGCAGCCAGTCGTGGTGCCAGTACGTGGCCAGTTCGTCGTACTCCTCGTCGTCCTCGTCGAGGGCATCGTCGTCCCGTGTCGACGGGGAGGACGCGGCCCTGGCACTCAAGGAACGCCGCTGAACGGGTGTGGACGCGGTGAGGCTGTCCGCGTCGGCGGCGCAGAGGCGGAGCAGCACCCGGAACGTCACCCTGAGCAAGCCCGATTGCATGAGGCCGGCGGTGAGCATCTCCTGTGCTCCCCGCACGCCCTCAACGCGCCTTCGTGGGCCTGCAGGTGTGCTGTTGACTCCTGGGGAACGGCCCTGCCCGCGGTGGTGGGCGCGGCGTTCGTGCCGGGTGAGCCTTCCTACCGGCATCGAAGTCTCCTTCGTGGCCCGCGGTGGCTCCCGTGTAGCGTTCACCCCTCATCCATTGCAACGCTCAGGGCGAGGGCCGTTGCATTGCAATTACGGCCATTGCAACAATTTCCCGCCCCTTAACTGCAGCGATGGCAATTTGACGCAACGACAACCTTGCCGCATCTTCGAATGCAACGTAGCGTTTCCGATGTCAGAAACAACACGGCAAAGGAGAGCACGATGCAGAAGTTCGACACCCCCGCTCCGGTCTCGGCGGTCCTCGACATCCCCGCGGGCCGCATCCGGTTCATCGCCGCCGACCGGGCCGACACCACGGTCGAGATCCTGCCGGCGGACGCCTCCAAGAGCCGCGACGTGAAGGCCGCGGAGCAGACCGAGGTCGCATACGGCGACGGCGTCCTGCGGATCGAGCTCCCGGCGGCGAAGAACCGGGTCCTCGGCGCTTCCGGATCCATCGAGGTGACGGTCCAACTGCCCGCCGGCTCCCGCATCGAGGCGAAGGCGGCCAGCACCGAGTTCCGGGGCGTCGGACGCCTCGGCGACGTCGCCTTCGAGGGGCAGCAGGCCACGGTCAAGCTCGACGAGGCCGAAAGCACCCGGCTCACCGTCCTCGCCGGCGACATCTCGGTCGGCCGGCTGGGCGGCCCCGCGGAGATCAGCACCCAGAAGGGCGACATCCACATCGCCGAGGCCGTACGCGACACCGTCTCGCTGCGCACCGAGCACGGCGAGATCTCCGTCGGCGCCGCCCACGGAGTCTCCGCCTCCCTGGACGCCGGCACCGCATACGGCCGGATCCACAACGCGCTCAAGAACACCGAGGGCGGCGCCGCCGCCCTGAACATCCACGCGACCACCGCCTACGGCGACATCACCGCCCGCAGCCTGTAAGAAGGAGAACCCACCCCTCATGACCAACTTGGCCATCGCGGCGAACGGGCTGCGCAAGTCCTACGGCGACAAGACCGTCCTCGACGGCATCGACCTGGCCGTCCCCGAAGGCACGGTCTTCTCCCTTCTCGGCCCGAACGGCGCCGGCAAGACCACCGCCGTCAAGATCCTGTCCACCCTCATCTCCCCCGACCCCGCCAGTGGCCCGATCCGCGTCGGCGACCACGACCTCGCCACCGACCCGCAGGCCGTGCGCGCCGCGATCGGCGTCACCGGGCAGTTCTCCGCCGTCGACGGCCTGATCACCGGCGAGGAGAACATGCTCCTCATGGCGGACCTGCACCACCTCTCCAAGCGCGAGGGACGGCAGGTCACCGCCGAACTGCTGGCGCGCTTCGACCTCACCGAGGCCGCGTCGAAGCCCGCCTCCACCTACTCCGGCGGCATGAAGCGCCGCCTGGACATCGCGATGACCCTGGTCGGCAACCCGCGGATCATCTTCCTCGACGAGCCGACCACCGGCCTCGACCCGCGCTCCCGGCACACCATGTGGCAGATCATCCGCGAGCTCGTCACGGGCGGCGTCACCGTCTTCCTCACCACCCAGTACCTGGAGGAGGCCGACGAGCTCGCCGACCGCATCGCGGTGCTCCACGACGGCAAGATCGCCGCCCAGGGCACCGTCGAGGAGCTGAAGCGGATCGTCCCCGGCGGGCACGTCCGGCTCCGCTTCACCGACCCGGACGTGTACCAGTCCGCCGCATCCGCCCTGCGCGAGGCCTCCCGCGACGACGAGTCCCTCGCGCTGCAGATCCCCAGCGGCGGCAGCCAGCGCGAACTGCGCTCCATCCTCGACCGGCTGGACGCCGCCGGCATCGAGGCCGACGAGCTGACCGTGCACACCCCCGACCTCGACGACGTCTTCTTCGCCCTGACCGGCGGCGCCGGCGTCCCCCACCAGCCCAAGGAGGCTGTCCGATGAGCTCCTTCTCCCTGGCCGTGCGTGACTCCTCCACGATGCTGCGCCGCAACCTGCTGCACGCCCGGCGCTACCCGTCCATGACGCTGAACCTGCTGCTCACCCCGATCATGCTGCTGCTGCTCTTCGTCTACATCTTCGGCGACACCATGAGCGCGGGCATCGGCGGCGGCGGACCGGACCGCTCCGAGTACATCGCCTACATCGTCCCGGGCCTGTTGCTGATGACCATCGGCAGCACCGTGGTCGGCACCGCGGTCTCCGTCTCCAACGACATGACCGAGGGCATCATCGCCCGCTTCCGCACGATGGCGATCCACCGCGGCTCCGTGATCATCGGACACGTCATCGGCAGCGTGCTGCAGTCGGTCATCAGCGTGGTCCTCGTCGGCGCCGTCGCCGTGGCCATCGGCTTCCGCTCCAACGGTGCCACCGTCCTTGAGTGGCTCGCCGCGTTCGGACTGCTCGCGCTCTTCGCCACGGCGCTCACCTGGATAGCGGTCGGCATGGGCCTGATCAGCCCGAACGCCGAGGCCGCCGGCAACAACGCGATGCCCCTGATCCTGCTGCCGCTCCTGTCCAGCACCTTCGTCCCCATCGACGCGATGCCGGGCTGGTTCCAGCCGATCGCCGAATACCAGCCGTTCACGCCTGCCATCGAGACCCTGCGCGGCCTGCTGCTCGGCACCGGGATCGGCAACAACGGATGGCTCGCCGTCCTCTGGTGCCTGGGCCTCGCGGTGCTCGGCTACTTCTGGTCGACCTCGAAGTTCAACGGCGACCCGAAATAGCCGCCATGGCGGCGCGGGCCGCCTCCCGCAACTCGTCCCACCGCAGGGCGGCGTACACCGACACCCGTCGGCGTACGCCGCCCCGTTCGCGTGGCAGGAGGACATCGTCCCGGCCTCTGACCGTTCGGTGATCGGCTGGCGGCCGGGGCCTGGGCCCACCGAGCCCTCGGTGCGAACGGACGACCGGTGGTGCTGAAGTCGCCTTCCACCAGGGGCATTTGGGTTGCGGCTCACCCCACGAATGGTCTCGGTATCAGCCGTGCACGGTGCGGTGGGACTCCTCCTGGGTGGGCCGGTTACTGCCCGCCGTGCCTTCGGGCCTGAAGATGGTGAGGTGCCATGCCGCCCGATCGCCGTCCTGGCAGGATGGCGGCATGGAACGTGTACTGGGAATCGGTGGGTACTTCATGCGGGCCGCGGACCCGTCGGCCCTGAGCGCGTGGTATCGCGATTGCCTGGGCCTGGACGCCGACGAGAACGGCCTGTGGCAGCAGGAGACCGGGCCGACGGTCTTCGCGACGTTCGAGTCCGGCACCGAATACTTCGGGTCCCGCGCCCAGCAGACCATGCTCAACTTCCGGGTCCGCGATCTGGATGCGATGCTCGCGCAACTGCGCGCCAAGGGAGCGGACGTGGCCAAAGAAGTGGAGGACATGGAGGGGGTCGGCCGATTCGGCTGGGTCACCGATCCCGAGGGCAATCGGGTCGAACTGTGGCAGCCCGCATGACGCGTCTTCGCGCAGGCGGTGACGTACCGGTGGACCATCGGGCCGTCGAGGCGTGAACCTCGGCCGGGCCCGCGTCTGCCTGGGCGTTCACAGAGGTCACCGTCCTGCTCCCCCGGCTTCGCCACACACCTCGCCGACATCGGTAACAGCTGTTACCATCCTCGTATGGCCAAGACACAACTCGGAGCACGCGTCGACGACGAGGTCGCGGAAATCGCCCGCAAGCGCGCGGCGGACCGCGGGCTGTCGGTCGGCGACTACCTCTCCCAGCTCGTCCTGGAGGACGCCAGCGGACTGCGGGCCCGCGCCATGGGCGCGGCCGAGCGGTTCCTCGCCGAGCACCAGCAGGTCTTCGACGAGGCCGAGCGGAACCAGGACGGGGCGGGGGCGCACGCCGCGTAATGGAGCTGCACATCGACGTCCCCTGGATCCTGCAGGTGGCCGAGCTCGCCGGCGCAGGCGATCCCGCCCCCGACGACTACGGCGTCCCGGTGGCGGCCTGCGCCCGGCACCAGGCCGAGCTGATGGAGCAGCCCGTCTACGACGGCCCCTACGCCCGGGCCGCGGCACTGGTCGACACCCTGGGCCGGTGCCGATGGCTGGAGCGCTCCAATCTCGCCGTCGCCGCCGCGACCGGGGTGATGTATCTCGAGGCCTCGGGGATCTCCGTCAAGCCCACCCACGAGGACGCCGCCGCCTTGCGAGACCTCCTCCTCGATCCCACCTGTACCTCGACCAGGATTGCCGCACTCCTGCGGGCCTGGCCGAAGGTGTGACGGTGCCGGCGGCCGGGCCCGGCTGACGGATCCGCCGCCGGCCTGAAAGGTTCCGGAAGGCACGCGCGCCCCGACCGCATCGGCGCGCCTCGACCTTTCGGCGTGCGCAGCTTCCGGCGGCAGCTCGGGCTGGGGCGGGGACGACGACTCCCGCTGTCCCGGAGGCACGCTGGATATCGGATCGGGCGACCCGCTGGAGCGGCGGGGTGCGGTCACCGAATGGCCGCTGGCGCGGCACGCGACCGAGGTGCTGCTGGTCCTTGAGCGCCGCCGCTCCGGTTCCGTCCCGCGGGCCGTCCGTGATCCGCGGGAGCTGTTCGTACGCAAGGCCCGTGCGTACGAGGCAACTTCGTGAAGTGACCCACGGTTCCCGCGGGAGGTCCGTGCACCCGTGCCGAACGCCCCGGCCGTCGCGCCCCGGGCCGACCGCACAAGCCGGCAGCGGTGCGATGGTCCGGACTCCGTGCCGGGCCCGGGCGGCCTCAGAGTGCGGCGAGCACCGGAAGCAGGGCCGCCGCCGCCGTCACGTCCGCCGTCAGGGGGCGGTCCTCGACGCCGGCCGGGAGCGTGGCGGCGGCCATGGTGAACGCCGGTATGGGCGGCGGTGCCGGATGCAACCGAAGCGCCCGTACCGCGGTGACGAGTTCGCAGGCCAGCACGGTGGTGTACGCGTCGACGGCGCGCAGCGACTGCCGGGACGCCTGGGAGGCGAAGCTGGCGGCTTCCTCCAGGCCGTGGGAGAGCACCGCGTGGCCGGCGGACGCGGGCGTGGCGCAGGAGCGCAGCTCCGCCAGGGCCGAGTGGGCGGTGTACTCCAGGATCATCGCGCCCGAGCTGCTCGCCGGGCCCGCGGCCAGGAACCCGGGCAGCCCGGTGAGGTCCGGGCGGCCGAGGGCGGTCAACCGGGCGGCGGACAGCTGGGCCGTCTGCAGGACGGCCAGGTTCAGTCCGTCCAGAGCCAGACCGAGCGGGGCCGCGTAGAAGGCGCCGTGGTGGTGGGCCGCGGTGCCGTCGGACGTGATGAGGGGGTTCTCCGACGGGCAGTTGATCTCCACCTCCACGATCCGGCGCAGGGCGTCGGAGGCGTCCAGGGCGGGACCGTGCGCCTGCGGGAAGGCCCGGAAACCGAATGGGTCCTGGATGCGGCGTCCGGCGCCGTGCGGCCGGCCGGACGGGCCGAGCAGGCGCCGCACCTCGGCCGCCGCACGGGCGACACCCGGATAGGGGCGCAAGGCGTGCACTTCGGCGGCGTAGGCCTCCAGGGAGCCGGAGACCGCCGCGAGCGACAGAGCGGCCACGGCGTGTGTGGCGCGGAGCAGCAGGTCGAGGTGGTGGCAGGCGAGCGCGGCCTGGCCCAGGGTGAGCGCGTTGCTGCTGAGCAGCGCGAGCGCGTCGCCGGGTTGCGGCACCACCGGCGCGGGCAGCCTCGGCGGCGACTCTGCGGCACCACGGAGTGCGTCCCCCCGTACGGCCGGTCCGCCGGGGCCGCCGTATCCCGGCCCCGTCTGCCCTTCTCCCCCGCGCCGCTGTACGGGGAATCCGGGCGGCAGGGCACCGGGGAGGAGATCCGGTACCGCATGACCACTGTCGCCGCTCAGGGCTCCGGGCGCGCTCGGGGAGGACGAGGTCTGCGGACCGGCATACCCGGGCACGGGGACCGGCACCGTGTCGGGGCGGTCGGTCAGCCAGGGGCGTTCGCCGATCAGAGTGAGGCCGGTCTGCGCGAGGGCCGTGAGGTCACCGGTGCCCAGGCCTCCGTACTCGTTGACCGCCGGGTGGACGCCGAGCCGGAGTGCGTCGGTCAGAGCGGTGATGAACGCGGGCTGGATACCGGAACCCCCCGCGAGAAGCTGGTTGGCGCGGATCGCGAGCATCGCCCGCACCTGGCGGGCCGGGAGCAGCGCCCCGGCGCCCCCCGCATGGCTGCGCAGGAGGCGCAGACCGTGCTCGGTCTCGTCGTGCGCCGCGACCGTCACCGAGCGGTGTGCGCCGACGCCGGTCCCGCGGCCGTACAGGCTTCCGCGGGCCGCGAGCCGGCCGGCAGCCTCCCAGGAGCGCCGGGCCCGGTCCAGGGCGTCCGGCGCTACGGACGATGCGGCGGCCGCGTCGGCCAGCCGTACCACGCCCGGCACGGTGAGGCCGCGCCCGTCCAACTCGACGCGGGTGTCCTCGGGGTCCGGGGGCACCCGCGTCGAGTCGTCCAGGGTCGTGTCCATGTGCGGCGGTGAGTCAGTCCAGGCCGACGGACTTCAGCCAGGCCTTGGCGACGTCCAGCGGGTCCTTGCTCTGCGACTGCACCTGGGTGTCCAGGTCGAGCAGGGCCGCCGTGTCCAGCTTGGCGGAGACCGCGTTGAGGGCGTCGACGCCCTTCTGCTCCAGTCCGGACTTGTAGACGAGCGGCTGCACGTTCTCGAAGCCGAAGAGGTTCTTCGGGTCCTGGAGGACCACGAACTTCTCCTTGGCGATGGTCGGGTCCGTGGTGAAGATGTCCGCCACCTGCACGGTGTTCTTCGTCAGCGCCGCCGCGGTCAACGGGCCGCCCGCGTCCAGCGCCTTGAAGGACTTGAACTCCAGCCCGTACACGTCCTTCAGGCCCACCAGGCCCTGCTGCCGGGTCTGGAACTCGGGCGAGGCCCCGATGGCCAGGTCCTTGGCGATGTCCTTCAGATCCACGATCGAGGACGCCCCGGTGAGCTTGTACTTCGCGGCCGTCGCCGCGTTCACGGTGACCGAGTCCTTGTCCTGCGCCGGCGCCGGGTCCAGCAGCGTCAGCTTGGGGTCCAGCTTGGCGCCGATGGCGGCCGTGGTCTCCTCGACCGTCTTCGGCGTGGCGTTCTTGTCGAGGTAGGCCAGCAGGGCGCCGTTGTACTCGGGCAGGACGGTGACGGAGCCGTTCTTGAGCAGGCCGTAGGTGGTCTCGCGGCTGCCGATGTTGGGCTTGTAGGTGACGTTGATGCCCTTGGCCTTCAGGGCCTCGCCGTAGATGTCGGCCAGCAGGATGCTCTCGGCGAAGTTGTTCGAGCCGACGACGACGGTGTTGCCGCTGGCCTTGCCTTCCGAGAGCGGGTTGTCGGACTTGTCGTCGGAGGACGACGAACACCCGGCGACGAGTGCCGCGGTGGCGGCGAGCGCGACGGCGGCCACGCCGCGGTTTCTCGTGCTTGACCTGGTGCTCTTCGCGTTAGAAGTCACAATTCCCGTTCCGTACTCGGAGGTTGGTGGAGCCTGGGTCGTGGCAGGGCGTGCGGGCACACGCACGGTCCTGATCCAATCCAGCCGGTTCCCGGTCAGTCAAGAGCATTCGGGTCACCGATTGGCCTCCTTGGTGCGCAAATGTGGAGAGTCGGCGGTCGCCTTGTAACGAACTCTTGACATGGGGCGTGGCGAACGCAGCTTCGAAGGCGCGATACATTCACCGCTGTTGATCGACCACAGCCGTGTGCGGGGGCCGCTTCGTTGTCGTCGCGCATCATCGACCACACCCCCATGAAGGAGGCCAGGTGTCCACGGTGCAGGTGGACGTGACCACCCGCCCGGCTGCCCCGCCGCCGGGCGAGGGGCCCTTGGGGTTCGCCGACCGCTGGCCTTTCCGGCTCAAGCTCAACGTCCTGGTGGGCGTCCCGCTGGCGGTGGTGGCCGTGCTGCTCACCTACCTCATCGCCGACCAGGCGGGACGGGCGCGGGACGCGGCGTCCGCGGCCCGGTTGGTACGGGACAGCGCCCAAGTGGCGACCCTGGCCGACCGGGTGGAGGCCGAGCACCAGCAGGCCATCCTGCTCTCGGTGCGGTACGAGGCCGCCGGCCGCGGTGCACGTCCCTCGAACGACGCGTACCGCAAGGCGCAGCGGGCGGTGGACGCCCAGGTGGCGAAGGTGCGCCGGGCCTTCGGCGACCGGATGCCGGACACCGAGGCGCAGACCCTCAGGGAGATCGAGGGCCTGACCAGCCTCCGCGAGACGGTGGGGCAGAGCTATCTGCCCGCCGACAACATCGACCCCGCCTACACGGGCGTGGCCCGGGGGCTGATCGACGGCCTCGGTCTGGACCGCAACGCGGCGCTCGCGGCAACCTTCACCGGCAATCTGCTGGACTCCCTGCTGCGGGCGGACGCCGCCCACAGCTCCTTCGAGACGAGCGTGTTCTCGGCGACGACCGGCGACACCAACGCCCTCATCGAGTTCAATGCCGCGGTCGGCTCCTACCAGCTGTACACCTACCAGGCCGACCGCTTCGCCCGGTTCGCCACCGAGCAGCAGGCCGACGAACTCTCCGGCATCGAGCACAGCGACCCCCAGAGCCGGATCGCCCAGGCGTACGCCGAACTCCAGATCGACCCCAGTTCCCTGCAGGCGGACACCCCGGCCGAGATCCACCGGGCGTTCAGGGGCGCGCTGACCGACTACCCGGCCTACCCCGCTCAGGCCGCGAACCGGCTGAGGATCACCTCCTCGCTCATCGACCAGATCGCCGAACGCGCCGACCACGCCTCCGGCGACGCCTGGTGGCGGGCCGCGCTGCTCCTGGCCGTGGCACTGTTCGGCTTCCTGCTGTGGCTGGTCCTCTCGGTCGTCGTCCGCCGGTCGGTGGTCCGCCCGGTGCAGGCGCTCACCGCGGCCGCGCAGGAGGTCTCGGCCGCCACCAGCCGAGAGCTCGCCCGGGTGGCCGACGACGACACCGAGGACTCCGGCCCGCCGCGCGTGCGCGATGTGCCCGTCACGGCCCGGGACGAGATCGGCGAGCTCGCCCAGGCTTTCAACCAGGTGCAGACGACCGCCGCCGCGCTGCTGGAACGCCAGGTGCTCAGCCGCCGCAACGTCGCCGAGATGTTCGGCAACGTGGGCCGCCGGGTCAGCAACCTGACGACGCGCCAGCTGGCGCTCATCGACGCGGTCGAACGGGGTGAGACCGACCCGGCGCTGCTGGAACGCCTGTACTCCATCGACCACATCGCCGTACGCCTGCGCCGCAACGCCGACAGCCTGATGCTGCTGGCGGGCATCCGGGAGACCGTCCTGGACTCCGGCCCCACCGCGCTCAGCAATGTGGTGCGGGCCGCGCTCGGGCAGATCGAGGGCTACCAGCGGGTGCGGCTGTACGCCGAGACCGAGGCCATGGTCGAACCGGACATCATCGGCGACCTCACGCTGATGGTGGCCGAACTCGTCGAGAACGCCGTCTCGTTCTCCCCGGCGGGCAGCCCCGTCGAGGTGACCGTGCGCTCCGGCGACGGGGACGCCCTGATCGCCGTGGCCGACCACGGCCTCGGCATGAGCGCCGAGCGTCTCGCCGAGGAGAACGCCCGGCTGATCCGCCGCGAACGGCTGGACCTCGTCCCGACGAAGGTGCTGGGCCTGTTCGTGGTCGGTACGCTGGCGCGCCGCTGGGAGGTGGGGGTGACCCTGTCCCGCACCCCGGGCGGCGGCGTGACCGCTGAGGTCGCGATCCCCTCGACCCTGCTCCTGAGCATGAGCGCGGTGGGCTCCGGAGGCCCGGCGGTGAGCCCGGGGACGAACACGCCGGAGCCCTCGCCGACCGCGCCGGGCACCGAGCCCGCCGCCGCGGACCCGGTCGCGGACCTCGTCCCCTCCACGGGCCCCCACGCGGCCGCGCGGCCGGCCGCGGACGACGGCGCCGCCGCGACCGCCGGCGGGGAGGGGATGCCGCTCCCACGGCGCGTGCCCCGGCGGAAGCCGACCGGAGCCACCGGACAGGGGACGCTCGTGCCCGGGCCCCGAAAGGAGGCACCGGCCGACGACGCCGCCGGCCACCCCTCCCTGCGCCGCCGGGTCCGCGGGGCCACCTTGAGCACGACCGCCGGTGGGGCCGCGCAGCAGTCCGGCCTTCAGGCCGCGCAACCCATGCAACCCGGTGACGCCGAGGCCGTACGGTCCGCGCTGGAGGAGTTCGAGGCCGCCGTGGAGCGCGCCCACCGCGACAGCGGCACCGGCACCGGCACCCACGTCACAGGAGTCGACCGCACCGCCCCCGGTGCGGACCCCGGAACCGCGACCACCCCCCGCACGCACCACCCGAACAACCTCCCAGAAGGAGCCGAGCAGTGAGCACGCCGACAGGTGACACTCCGACGACCGACCTGCAGGCCGCCGCGGCCGACTTCAACTGGCTGCTCAATCGTTTCGCCACCGAGACCGCGGGCGTCGTCGACGCCATCGCCGTCTCCTCCGACGGGCTGCTCATCGCCGTGTCGGAGCTGCGCGAACGCGCCCACTCAGAGCGGCTGGCCGCCATCGTCTCCGGCATCACCAGCCTGGCCGCGGGCGCCTCGGGCAACTACGGCCTCGGCGGCCTGAACAAGGTCATCATCGACCTGGAGGGCGGCCACGTCATCGTCTCCGCGATCGGCAGCGGCGCCGTGCTCGGCGTCGTCACCGACAAGGAGGCCAAACTCGGCAACATCGCCTACGAGATGACGCTGTTCGCCAACCGGGCCGGCACCGCGCTCAGCCCGCAGCTGGTGCTCGAACTGAAGAACACCGTCGGCGCCGCGTCGGCGCGCTGACCTGCGACCGCCCGGTCCGGAGAGGAAGACACGACTTATGGCGGACGGCCGCACACCGGCCGGCGAGGACGGCGCGACGCCCGCGGACCCCGATCGGGTCGGCCCGGCCTCGGCCGTACGCCCGTTCCTCCTCACAGCCGGCCGGGTGGCGCCCGCCTCCGGCCGGCCGGTGCCGGTGGAGACCCAGGTGGTGGCCACCGCCGCCGGGCTCGACACGCTCGACAGGCTCGCCTTCGAGCAGTACGACATCGTCGCCGCCTGCCGGCAGCCGCAGTCCATCGCGGAACTCGCGGCCCGGCTGCGGCTGCATCTGAACGTGGTGCGGGTCCTCGCCGAGGACCTGCGCGCCGCGGGACAGCTCACGGTCCATGTGCCCGACACCGGTGCCACCCATGACGCGTCCGTCCTGCGGAGGGTTATCGATGGCCTGCGGGCCGTCCCCGACTCCCGGGGGGTACTCCGTGACACCGACTGAACCGCTCATCGGCGGCGGCATGGCCGCGCAGGCCGTCGTACGACCGCCGCTGCCGGTCAAGATGGTGATCGCGGGCGGCTTCGGCGTGGGCAAGACCACGGCCGTCGGCTCCATCTCCGAGATCGAGCCGCTGACCACCGAGGCCGCCATCACCGAGGTGGCGGCCGGCGTGGACGACCTCAGCCAGACCCCGCACAAGACCACGACCACGGTGGCGATGGACTTCGGCTGCCTCACCATCGACCCCACCTTGAAGCTGTACCTGTTCGGGACGCCCGGGCAGGAGCGGTTCGGCTTCATGTGGGACGACATCGTGGAGGGCGCGGTCGGCGGCCTGGTCATCGTCGACAGCCGCCGCCTGGACGACTGCTACGCGGCCGTGGACTACTTCGAGCACCGGCAGATCCCGTTCGCCGTCGCGCTCAACGCCTTCGACGGACGCGTCGAGCACTCGCTGGACGAGGTCCGCTGGGCGCTGGACGTGGCCGAGCACGTACCGGTGGTGGTGTTCGACGCCCGCGAACGCGGCTCGGTGCGGGACGCCCTGCTGGTGGTGCTGGAACTGGCGCTGGAGCGCACCGGGGGCTGACCCGCGGCCCCGAACAGGCGGGCGGGCCCGGGGCGATGGAGAATCGCCCCGGGCCCGTGGTCCGTTCCGCACCTTGGTGACTCAGGCGGGTCGGCGCACGCCTGGGGACACCGTGAACCGTGCGATCGCCCAGAACACCGCGAGTGTCACCAGGGCCATCGCGGCCACCAGAGTGGCACCGCCCACGACCTTCTCGTAGTCGCGCTGGTAGAGGCCGTCGATGATGTACCGGCCGAGCCCGCCGAGGCTGACGTACGCGGCGATGGTGGCGGTGGAGACGATCTGGATGGCGGCCGAGCGCAGCCCGCTGAGGATCAGCGGCAGCGCGACCGGCAGTTCCACCTGGAACAGCACCCGCGACTCCGGCATACCCATCCCCCGCGCCGCGTCCACCGGCGACGGGTCGACGGAGCGAAGCGCCTCGTAGGTGGTCACCAGGATCGGCGGGACGGCGAGGACGACCAGCGGGATCATCACCGGGACCAGGCCGAAGCCGAGCAGGATGAACATCAGCACCAGCAGGCCGAAGCTGGGCAGTGCCCGCCCGCCGGTGGCGATCAGGGCCAGGGTGTTGCCGCCGCGCCCGTAGTGCCCCGTGACCAGGCCGATCGGAAGGCCGATGGCAGCGGCGATGCCGAGAGCGATCAGCGAGTAGCGGATGTGTTCCAGCAGCCGGGTGGGGATGCCGTCATAGCCGTGCCAGTGGGCGTTGTCGCTGAAGAAGGCGTTGGCGAAGTGCAGTATGTTCACCGGACCTCGTCCTCCAGTGCGGGTGTGGCCGGCTCCGACCGGGACTCGGTGCCGCTCGCGCCGCGGCGGCTGGTGCCGCGCGGCATCCAGGGCGTCAGGAGCAGACGCAGCAGGACCAGTGCGGCGTCGGCGAGAATCGCCAGGGCCGCCGTGGTGACCACGGAGTTCACGGCGAGTTCGGGCCGGTGGTAGATGTTGGCGTCCCAGAGAAGGTTGCCCAGCGCGCCCTGGTTGCCGATGAGCGCGCCGACACTGACCAGGCTGATGCTGGAGACGGTCGCCACCCGCAAGCCCGCGATGATCGCGGGCACCGCGATGGGCAACTGCACCTGGAGGTAGCGGCGTACGGGCCCGAAGCCCATGGCCGTGGCCGCGGCCAGGGTCTCCTGGGGCACCGATCGGACGCCGTCGACGATCGCCGGCACCAGCACGACCAGGCTGTAGACGGCGAGCGGGATCATCACCGTCAGCTCGGACTGGCCGGTGTAGTCGATGAGGACGACGAAGAAGGCCAGCGACGGGATGGCGTACAGCACGGTCGTCACGCCCAGCACAGGTGCGTACAGCCAGCGGAAGCGGACGCAGAGTTGCGCGATCGGCAGGCTGATCACCAGGCCGGCCATCACCGGCAGCAGGGCCTCGCGCAGGTGCAGCCCGATCAGGCCGGTCCAGCTGTGCTGGAGGTCGCTCGGGAGGTCGAAGAAGCCGCTCATCCGGCGACCTTGGCGTCGGTACGGTCGTCGCGGTCCGAGGCGTGGGCGCGGCGGATGGCCTCGCCGACGGCCCTCTGCGAGACGACGCCGACCACCCGGCCGGTGCCGTCCACACCGACGGCCCAGCCGGTCGGCGACAGCACCGCGCCGTCGAGCGCGGCCCGCAGCGACTCCCTGCCGTGTTCGAACGGCCGGCCGTAGGGCAGGAGACGGTCGGGATCGACCTCGCCCGCGGTCAGCCGCCCGGGCTCGCTCCAGCCAAGGGGCCTGCCATCCAGGTCGGTGACGAGAAGGTAGGGCACGTCCCCGGTACTCCGGGCGGCGATCTGCTCGGCGGTGGCGTCCACGGCGACGACGGGCTCGGTCCTCAACTCCAGTCCCCCGGAGGCGAAGAAGGACAGCCGGCGGATGCCGCGGTCGGCGCCGAGGAAGTCCTCTACGAAATCGTCCGCGGGGGCGGACAGCAGCTCCGCAGGCGGCGCGAACTGGGCGAGCCTGCCGCCGGTGCGCAGGACCGCGACCATCGTGCCGAGTTTGATGGCCTCATCGATGTCGTGGGTGACGAAGACGATGGTCTTGCCCAACTCGTCCTGGATACGCAGCAATTCGTCCTGAAGGCCCTTGCGGACCACGGGGTCGACGGCAGAGAAGGGCTCGTCCATCAGCAGGACCGGCGGGTCCGCCGCGAGCGCCCGCGCCACGCCGACGCGCTGCTGCTGACCACCCGACAGTTGGTACGGGTATCGCTTGGCGAGCGCGGAGTCGAGTCCGACCCGCTCCATCAGCTCCGCCGCCCGTGTCCGGGCGCGCCGCTTGTCCCAGCCGAGCAGCCGGGGCACGGTGGCGATGTTGTCCAGGATGGTGCGGTGCTGGAAGAGCCCGGCGTTCTGGATCACGTAACCCATCGACCGGCGGAGGGTGTTGACGGGTTGCTTCTGGATGTCGACGCCGTCGAGGAGGATCGATCCCTCACTCGGTTCGACCATCCGGTTGATCATGCGGAGCGTGGTGGTCTTGCCGCAGCCCGACGGACCCACGAGGACGGTGATCGAGCGGTCCGGCACTTCCAGCGAAAGCCGATCGACCGCCACTGTGCCGTCCGGGTACCGCTTGGTGACTGAATCTATCCGTATCAAAACGCCGAACACCTCTCGGGTCTGGCAGAAGCTGCCCGTTCACGGCCACGGTCACGCGGGCCGTTGCGGGGAGATTGTAGACGCCCACGGTTGAGGTGCTTTGGCGTGGATACCTCACGGAGCACTCACGCGCCGCCGAGCGTGCCACGGCGGGCCGTTCGAGTCCGAGGCTTCATTGGCTCCACCCGGGCGAGGTTCCCACCTCGTGCAACGACCCTCTACGATCGCGGCTTCCGCAAACGCGCCGGGAAGGACCTTCTTGGAGATCTTTGAGTTCGAACGCAACGAGTGGCGCATCACGCGGCACAACAGCACCGGGCTCCGCGTGACCCGCATCGCGTCAGGCGACGGCCCGGTCCACCTCACTCATCTGAGCGTCGAACCCGGCGGCACGATCGGCACCCACCCCGCCCCCCACGCCGCAGATGTCTCTGCTCCTCACCGGCGACGGCTGGATCGCCGGCCCCGACCGCAAGCGCATCCGCATCACCGCCGGCCGGGGCGTCCAGTGGGACGAGGACGAAGAACACACCTCCGGCACAGAGACCGGATTCACCGCACTCGCCATCGAGGGAACACTCCTCACCCTCTTCCCGACCGACGCGCCGGACAACCGACCGGCTGGTCACGCCCGGCCCTCCATCCGGTCCACGTCCGGTTGCCCGGCCGTCCACGCGGTGAGGATGCGCAGGGCGTCGTGCGAGGGGCTGCCGGGTTCGGCGGTCAGCACCATGAGGCGCTGTCCTGAGCCGTCGGGGCTGCTCCAGGTGTCGCAATCCAGCGTGAGATCGCCGACCAGACGGTGCCCGTAGTGCTTGGTGCCGTAGCTGGAGCCGATGACACGGTGTTCGGCCCACCAGGAGCGGAAGTCGGCGTCCTGAACGGCAAGTTCGCCGACGAGTCGGTCGACTTCGGGGTGTCGGGATCCGCGGCCGCCTCCATGCGCAGCGCGGCGACGGCGTCGCGGGCGTCGTGCCCCACTGCCGGTGCATGCCCCGGATGACCGGGTCCGTGAACATCAGGCGCACGTAGTTGCGCCGGTCCGGCGGGGTCGCGGAGAAGTCGGTGCACAAGGCCGCGGCGGCGGTGTTGCAGGCCAGGATGTCCATGCGTGTGCCGAGGACCAGGGCGGGGGTTGCCGTGAGGCGGTCGAGCAGGCGCTGCATGGCGGGCCGTACCCGCTGCACCGGCCGCCGCCGGCGCGGGCGCGCATCGGTCCTGCCGGCCAGTTCGTACAGCTAGCGCTGCTGGTCGTCGTCGTGGCGCAGCGCACGCGCCAGGTGGCGAGCGCCGTTGCGGACGCCAATAGATCACATCAGAAGCCGACCGGTGGATCGAGGCCGGGTGGGTTCCCGGACCGGTTCGGGCCACCGCCTGCCGTGATCGGTGCCACTCGCCGCATCCGGCGCATTCCGCCGCATTCTGCATGGAGGCGGGCCCTTGCCACATCCTGAATGGGAGCATATGCTCCGAAGGACTAGCCGACCGGTCTACTATGAGATCTCGAGGGTACTCCCATGGATTTGAAGCTCGAAGTCATCGTGCTGCCCGTCTCCGACGTCGATCGGGCCAAGGCCTTCTACGAGCAGGCGGGATTCCGTCTGGATCTCGACAAGGCGCCCAGTGAGGACTGGCGTGGGGTGCAGTTCACGCCGCCCGGCTCCGAGGGCTCGATCATCTTCGGCAAGGGGATCACCTCCGCCGCGCCGGGTTCGGCGCAGGGCCTGTACCTGATCGTCTCAGACATCGAGAAGGCCCACGCGGAGCTCGTCGGCCGCGGCATCGCGGTCAGCGAGATCTTCCACGACGCCGGCGGACTCCTCTACCACGGCCACGACGCCGGAGAGGTCACCCACCGGATCAAGGGCCAGGAGCGGCTCACGGGCCCGCACCCCGACCGCGCCTCCTATGGCTCCTTCGCCACCTTCAGCGACCCCGACGGCAACGGCTGGGTGCTCCAGGAGATCACGCAGCGGCTCCCCGGCCGCTGACACCAAGCCGGCCGCCCCGGGGCGCGACAGGCCCAGACCAGCCCGCGCGGCGGCCGGGCCCTCCCAGCCCTCGGGCGCAGCCCCGGCGCCGCCGGCGGCCGGATCCCGCACCGTGCGCACATGCTCTTCGCTGTCCAGGTCCCGGCCACGCCATGACGCCCGAGAAACATTGCGAAAGGAAATTCTCATGAACATGTCTCCCATGGAGCCGCCCGCCCAGGAAGGCCCCGGCCCGAAGCCGGCGTCACACCGTGCCCGGCGCGGGTTCTCGCGACGCGCCTTCGTCGGCGGCGCGGCTGCTTCCGCTGCTGCCGCCGCCGGCATCTCGCTGGTCGGCGGATTGACGCCGTCCGCCACAGCCGCCCCCTCCCTGCGCAGGCCGAGCGGTTTCGGCTCGGTCTCCACCGCTCCGATGCTCCCGGCGGGGTTCACCAAGACGTTCTCCAGCCGGTTCGTCCGGGCCAATGGGCTGCGTCAGCACGTGGTCATCGGAGGTGACGGCCCGCCGCTGCTGCTGGTGCACGGCTGGCCGCAGAACTGGTACGCCTGGCGCATGATCATGCCGGCGCTGGCCCGGGACTTCACGGTCGTCGCAGTCGACCAGCGCGGTATCGGGCTGACCGACAAGCCTCAGGACGGGTACGACACCCGCACCATCGCCAACGACCTGGTCGCGCTGATGGACGCGCTCGGCCACCAGCGGTTCGCCGTGGCCGGCACCGACACCGGCATGCCGATCGGCTACGCGCTGGCCTCGGATCACCCGGACCGGGTCGCCTACGTGGCCCTCGCCGAGGTCCCCGGCCCTCCGGGAGCGGTCCCTTCACCGCCCCTGTTCCTCGACGACGCCTCCAACAACCACGTCTGGCACATCCCCTTCAACCGGGTCGACGACAGGATGACCGAACAGCTCGTCAGCGGACGGGAGGACATCTTCTTCGGCTACGAGTTCGACATCCAGGCCGGCAGCAACAAGCTGCCGCGCTACGCACTCGACTACTACTTCCGTCTCCTTTCCAACCCCGAGTCGCTGCGTGGCAGCTTCGAGTTCTACCGGTCGTGGGGCGTCTGGAGCGCACAGAACAAGGAGCGCGCGAAGAAGAAGCTGACGATGCCCGTCCTGGGGATCGGCGGAGCGGAAAGCTGGGGCGAGAGAGTCGGAGAGGCGATGAAGTCCCTCGCGGACGATGTGCAGACCGCGTCCATCCCCGGCGCCGGCCACTGGTTCGCCGAGCAGGCACCCAGGTCCACGGTGGCGGCACTGACCGCGTTCCTGGCCCCGTACCGCGCGTCCGCCTCGCGTCGCTAGCGGCCGATTCCCGGACTTCTGAGCAGGCCTCTGACGAGACAGGAACGAGCTCGACCGGGGTGGTCACAGCCACAGCTCTCCACCGAAGAACTTCACCGGTCCGCCCGTCTCCTGCCCTGGTCCCACGGCCACAACCCTCGACCGTGGCCGTGCTGTCCGCCGGGTACGCCGGCGGGCAGGGGCCGGGGGCGAACGCCACCTGATGGCGCAGCCGCACCCGGCCGGCACGGGGGGCCGCACAGCGTCGTGCGGCCCCCCTTCGGGCGGTGGCCGTGTCCGGGCGGCTGCCGCGACACGGTCCGCCCGCCGTCTGCCCCGCAGCGGCGGAGTCCTCACCTTCCCCGACGGGAGTCATGGATGTTCTCCGACATCGGCCCGCTCGAAGTCGTCACACTGATCGTCCTGGCCGTCATTCTGGTCGGGCCCGACAAGCTCCCCAAGATGGTGTCCGACGCCGTGCGGACCCTGCGCAGGATCCGCGAGCTTGCGCAGAGCGCCCAGGCCGGCATCCGCAGCGAACTGCCCCCTGAGCTGCAGGACCTGACCTTCGAGGACCTCAGCCCGAGGGCACTGGTGGCCAGACACCTGCCCAGTGCCGAGAGCCTGGGTCTGGGCCTGACCGAGCTGACCTCCGGCTTCGACCGTGAGGGACAACCGCCGGCCGGCCCCCCGGCACCGCCTCCGAAGAGCCCCGGCACGATTCCCGTGACCACCGACGACCGGCCCCAAGCAGGCACCAGCGCGGAGCACTCCAGGGACCACTGACGGCAATCCACCCACCAGCCCTCGCCGTCGGCCCGGCCGGTCGGCGAATCCCTCAACACCCGGGGCGAGGCTCCCGTGTCCACCGGCGGCCAGGCCACCCGCACAGGAGCGCCGCTCCTGTGTCCCTCAGTCCTCCAGAAAAGGAAACGCCCATGTTCGGCAGGCTCGGAGCCCCCGAGATCATCCTCATCCTCGTCGTCGTCCTGCTCCTCTTCGGCGCCAAGCGCCTTCCCGAGATGGCCCGTTCCTTCGGGCAGTCCCTGCGGATCCTCAAGAGCGAGACCAAGGCCATGCACAGGGACGACGCGGCCGCGGACGCCCCCTCGACCAGCGCTGCCGGTCCCGCCCTGCAGCCCGCACCCGACTCCCGGCACACCGCCCACCAAGCAGCCGAGGAAACCACCCCTGACCGGCGCTGACACGCCCAGTCCACCGACCGACACATGCGCGACCCGGTGCCGCGCAGGATGAGACCGGGAGTGCCCCATGCCCACCCTGACGACGCCCGACGCGGCGCGGATGCCCCTGGCAGAGCACCTGCGCGAACTGCGCAACCGCCTGATCAAGGCCGTCGGAGCGATCCTCCTCGTGAC
>NZ_JBSFLB010000061.1:0-25680 GCF_053598835.1 Streptomyces sp. NPDC001070 | reverse complement strand
CGCCCTCGTCGGACTCCTCGCCGGACTCTATCCGTCGCTGCGCGCCGCCCGCATGGAACCCGTGGACGCACTCCGGGCACCCTCCTGAGGCCCGCTCGTTGCCTTCACACGACGGTGCACGACACCCCGAAGCGTATGAAGGACAAGGTCGTCCTTCTGGTGCGCGTGAATGTCCGCGACCACCGGTCGGCATCCCTGACGCCGATGAAGCTCCGGCCCGGAAGGCGGTGTGGTCTCGCCCGGCGGCAGCCAAACAGAGGACCTTCCTGGTTAGGACTAGTGTGACGATGGCAAGTGGAACGGGAACACGATGGCAGGGACAGCACGGTGAACAGCGCGGACGCGGATTTCGAGGAGTTCGTTTCCGCCCGCGGTCAGAGGCTGCTCAAAGTCGCCTGGCTGCTCACGGGGGACGCGCACCTGGCGGAGGACCTGCTGCAGACGGTGCTGGCGAAGGTCTGGCCGAAGTGGAGGGCCATCGCCGGGGGGAATCCGGAGGCGTACGTCCGCAAAGCCCTGGTCAACACGCACCTGTCGTGGTGGCAGCGCCGCTGGCGCGGCGAGGTACCCCACGCGCACCGCGACTTGACGACGCTGGCGGGCCATGGTGCGGCAGCCGCCGACCCCTTCGCCTCCGTGGACCTGGAGCAGTCTTTGTCGGACGTCATACGCCTGCTGCCGCCGCGGCAGCGGGCCGTGGTCATATTGCGCTATTTCGAGGATCTGAGCGTGGAGGAGACCGCACAGGTGCTGGGCTGTCGGCCCGGTACGGTCAGGAGCCAGGCGTCCAAGGCACTGGCGATGCTGCGCACCAAGCTGGTCGCCGTCCCGAGCCTGGTGGAAAGCGGTGAGCGGCATGCACAGCGTGCCTGAGCGGGAGCCGCAGGAGATGGAACGGGAGCTTCCGGTCCTTCTGGAACGCGTCTTGCCCCAGCTGGCCCTGCCCTCCGACCGGATGGCGCAGGTCAGGCTGCGGGTTCAGCGGCGCAGGCGGCGCAGGCGGGTGGCCGGGAGCGCGGCGGCGCTCGCTGTGGGATGCGCGCTTGTCGCGATCGGCCTGTGGCCGGCGGCCCTCGGCCCAGGGCACGCCCCCGCGGAACCGGCTGTCGCCCCCACGGTGAGTCAAGAACTCGCGCCGGTGCACCTGCAGTCCCCCTTGGAGGGGGTGACCATGTACCTGCCGACGACCTGGCACAGTCTGTCCGTCAGGGACGACCACGGAACCGCGGCCGGTTTCGTGGCATCTCAGACGCTCCGCTCGTCAGCGACCAGCAGGTGTTCCAGGATCACTGATCTCGTGCTGGCCGTGTGCCCACCTCTTGCCGACCTGAACAAGAACGGTGTGCTGATCACGTTCCTGCAGAGTGAGACGAACAAGATCAGCAATGGCGTGCCGCTGGTGACGGGGGGTTTCGTCCCCGCCGGCAAGAGCTGCCGTGTCATCGGCGGCGACACGCAGATGACGGGCTGGGCGCGCGGCCACTCGTCCAGCGCCGTCGAGAGCCCGGAGATGAAAATCGATGTGTGCCTGAGGGAACCGTCACAAGAGACGCTCTCAATGGTGGAAAAGGTCCTGACCCTGGCGTTCTCCTCGCATCGGGGGTGACCGCCCAGCGGAGGCAGGCAGCGCGAGCATGGCGGCAGCCCGTTCCGAGGGGACATGAAGGAGCAGGGACAGCACGGCACGTGGGGGTCCCACAGCCAAGCCCGCGTCCCAGCGCCGGATGACATCGCGGTGCGCACCGGCGGCGACGGTGCGCACCGTCGCCGCCGGCGCAGAGGTCCCCGCGGTGGATACCGGTTCCCGGGCCGGCACACCTTTTCACGGACACCGCTTCTCGTTCCGGCAAACCCCGGACGCACCGCGGTGGTTGCCGGCCAGATCCGAGTGGACCCCGTCCACGCCCGGGCCCACGTCCGCGGCCGGATGGGCGGCGGGCTGCCGGACGGGCTTACCAGCCGGGTCGGCTGTCCCAGGGCGCTGCGCCGCGTTCGTGGCTCAGGCCCGATGTCTGCCCGTTGTGAAGGTACTTGACGTCGGCCGTACCTGCGGGGGAACGGGCCTCGTGGATCCAGGAGTCGGCCAGGCCGGTGGCGGCGGAGGCATGGGTCTGCGCCGGTTCGGGCTCCGGCGTCGGCGCCTGGACGGGGACCGAGAGACTGCCGTAGCGCTCCATGCGCTGCCAGCGCAGCCGCGATCCCGCGGTCGCGGTCACGACCGACTGGATGACCACGAGGTACATCAATTGCCGGTAGACGAACTGCTGCAGGGGCAGGCTCCACAGGGGACGGGGGCTTTCGCCGTCGAGGCGGAAGGCGTAGAGGCCCATCGCGGCCTGGAGGACCAGGAATCCCAGCCACAGTCCGAGAATGCGCAACGGGTCGAGGAAGATCAGCCCGTAGACGGCGAAGATGTCGACGACCGGTGCCAGCAGCGGTAGCAGGACCTGGAAGAGCAACAGATACACCAGGCCGCGCCGGCCCAGCTTGCCCGCCGCGCCGGACTGGATGAGGGCGCCCCGGTGCTTCCACATCGCCTGCAGTGTTCCGTAGCACCAGCGGTATCGCTGCCGCCACAGCGCGCCCAGGGATGCGGGCGCCTCGGTCCAGGCGATCGCGTTCTCCTCGTAGACCACCCGCCAGCCGTCCCGGCACAGTGCCATGGTCAGGTCGGTGTCCTCGGCGAGCGTGGCGTCGCTGACGCCGCCGACCCCGAGCAGCGCTTCGCGCCGGAACGCACCGACGGCTCCGGGAACGGTGGGCATGCACTCGGCGAGATCGAACAGCCGGCGGTCGAGGTTGAAGCCGACGACGTACTCGATGTGCTGCCAGCGTCCCAGCAGTCCCCCGCGGTTGATGACCTTGGCGTTGCCGGAGACGGCGCCTACCCGCGGGTCGGCGAAGGGTTGCACCAGCATGCGGACGGCGTCGGGCTCGAAGACCGTGTCGCCGTCGACCATGACGAGCAGGTCGTGCGAGGCGGCGGCGATCCCGGTGTTGAGGGCTGCGGGTTTGCCGGCATTCGCCTGGCGGATGACACGGACGTGGGGGAGGTGCAGCGCTTCCACGAGGTCGGCCGTGCCGTCCGTGGAGCCGTCGTCCACCACGATGACCTCGACGGAATGGTCGGAGGCGAGCAGTGAGCGGACCGCGGCCTCGATGCCCGCGCTCTCGTTGTAGGCGGGCACGATGACGGTGACGGGCGCGGTGACCGGGTGCCCCCACGCGGTGCCGCGCCGGCGGATGTGACGCCGGGCGGCGAACAGCACCGCACCGGCGCGCAGCAGGGCGAGCGCTCCGGCCGCGTACAGCAGCCAGCCGAGGATTCGCAGCGCCCACGCGCTGCCGTCGAGCGCCGCGATGAGGCCGAGGCCCAGCCAGTGGTCCTTGGCCGCGACGGGTTTGACGGCAGCCGGGACGCCCGCTGCCTCACCGACGGTCGTCACGGTGAAACCGCGGGCGGCGAGCTTCGGCAGCAGCCGGTCCAGGGCGGCGACGGTCTGGGCTCGGTCGCCGCCGCCGTCGTGCATGAGCAGGATCTGGCCGGCGGTCCCCTGCGGCAGGGAGTTGGACACGATCCGGTCCGCCCCCGGTCGCTGCCAGTCCTGGCTGTCGCGTGTGCTCAGCACGGTCAGGTAGCCGTCGGCCCGGGCCGCCTGGATCGCCTGCCAATCCTGGTTGCTCAGGGCTTCGTTGTCGGAGGAGTACGGCGGGCGCAGCAGCGAGCTGGTGTTTCCGGTGGCCCCGGCCAGCGTCAGCTGGGCCTCACGCAGCTCGAGCGAGCGCTGCCAGCGGGGGAGTCCTGCGAGATCGGCGTGGGTGAAGGTGTGGACGCCGAGCTGATGCCCCTCGGCGAGGATGCGCCGGACCAGCTCCGGGTGCGCGGCGACCTGGGTGCCGACGACGAAGAAGGTGGCGTGGACATGGTGGCGTCGCAGCACATCCAGGATCTTCGGCGTCCACGTCGGGTCAGGGCCGTCGTCGAAGGTGAGGGCGATGGTGTGCGGCCGGGGGCGGGCGGTGCGGGCCGGGGTCGCCGCGCTGTCGATCAGCGGGCCGCCGTGGGTGACCGCAGCGGGCACGTGGTCGGAAGGGCCACCGGCCGATACGGAGTCGTCGCTGATTCCGAACATGTGCTGCGTGTAGCCCTGGATGACCAGGGCCGCGCTGAGCGTGAGGACAAGCACGGTCAGCAGCAGCCAGTGGGTGCGCAGCGGCGCGTTGCGTGCGACTCCCCGGCGGTCACGACGTCTGCGGGAGGGGGAGGTGGCGGCGCGGGTGTGGGCGTGCGACATCGGGGGACTCTCTTCGAAGGCGGATCGGCTGCCCCGGGTCAGGGGCGGCCGCCACCAGTGCTGTGGGCCGGGGCGGGGTGAGTGGCCGTGCTCTTGCCGTGGGTCGCCTCGGCAGCCGGTGGCGTCGTCGCGGCGGACGGCTTGGCGCCGGGTGCGGAGGTCGGACGTGTGACCGCCGCAGTGGTCGCCGTGGCGGCGGGGGTCGGACGGGCCTCGGTTCCGGCCGTGCTGGTCCCCGCGCGGCTGGGTCGTGCGCTGCCGGGGCTGCTCACCGGGGCCGGTGAGTGCCGGCCGGGCCCGGAGACGCCGGGTTCCGAGACGCCCGGGCGGTGGCCGGATTCGGGCAGCGGGAGATACGGCGAGGAGACCGTCGGCCCCCCGAGGGCGGCGCTCAGCAGCAGGGCGACGTACGCACCGGCGGGCACGGCCAACAGCCAGCCGAGCCGGCGCACCCGTCGTTGCCGCCGGCCGGAGGGGTCAACGAAGACCGGTCGCGTGGCGGCGGTTCTGCGCGGCGCGGTACGGCGCGCCCGAGCGCGGGAAGCCGGATCGGAAGGGGGACTGATCTGCACGAGCGCGGAGAATACAAGCTCGGCCGACCACATGACGACCGTCCTGCTATTTCCGGAATGTCATACAGAAAGGGCAGAGCCTTGTGCGTTCATTCGCCCTGGCTGAACCGGCGCCCGGTCCGTCCTCTGCCTGCTGGAACGCTTTGAGTGCGTTGCGGCTCTTGGGCGGGCCGGCAAGGACCGATGGCTGACGGCGGAGGTACCGGCCGGTTGCCTGAGCGAAGGCGAGCGCCGACAGCCCCCGGTCCACACCGCTGGTTCCGATCAGGGTGTGGTCGAAGTCCCACACGACGAGCCCGCGCCTTGACATCGCCCCTCAGCACCGAGCACGCCGTCCCGGCCTGACCACACCGGCATCACGTCCGCACCGGACCGGCTGCCGTCCACCCTGCTGCTTGTCGGCCTTCCCCGGGAAGGGGGCAGAATCCGATCGGTCTTCGGCAGCCCCGAACGCGCGCTCGTACGCACTGCGCTCAGGCGGTGCGGTGGGAGCGGGCCAGAGCCAGCCGGCCGAGGACCGTGGCGATCAGCCCGATCACCAAGGCCGCGAAACCACCGACGATTCCGTTGCCCGTGCCGGGACCACCGTCGGCGGTGACCACCACCAGCCCGCCGTTGATCATGGCAATCAGCCCCGCCACCATGGCCACCATGACCCCGGTTCGCCTGCTGCCGGTGCGGATTCGGCCAGTGGAGCGGGCCACCGCCAGCGCGCCGAGGACCGCGGCGATCAACGCCAGCAGCGCGGCTGCACTGGCCCAGATGCGCTCGGGGGTCACAGTGCTGGGACTGGTTGCGGCCTGGTGGGCCAAGACGTGCGCGGACGCTGGTGCGGCAAGCACGGATCCGACTGACATGAGGTGCTCCTTCGTCTGTCACGACTGGACGTCGCCCGATCATGTCTGCCGGACCCAGCGCCGGTCGTCCCGCAGGCGCAGGCACTTCGCGCTGCCGCCGATGATGCACCCGGCTACTGCGGATGCCGCAGGCGCCGCGCAGCTACTGCGGGTGGGGTAGGAGGCCACTCGTTCGCGAGCGTGACTCGCCCGCGGTGACATCCGGCTAGGGTGCGCGCATGGGCGAAGGACGGTTTGGTATCCCTGCCGGGGTCAGGGACTGGGTGATCGCGGTCGGTGTGGCTGCGGCGCTGCTGGCCACCGGGCTGTCCGGGCAGCACGCCGCCGGAGACCTCGTCCTGCTCGGCTACGGATTGCTGGTGGCCGGCGGATTGGCGCTGGCCGCGCGCCGGTGGGCCCCACTACCCGTTCTGGCCGTCACCGGGTTGTGCGCGGTGGGTTACCAGGCGACCGGCTTCGATGTGCCTGCCGTCGCCTACCTCTTCGCCGTGTACGCCGCCGTGCGGGCGGGACACCGCACCATCACCATCGCGGCGAGCATGACCATGCTGGCCGCTCTCCCGCTCGCGGCCCTGGTTTCCCTGCACGACACGGGCAAGGCGGTCGCCCAGGCCCGCGGCGCCCTCGAGGTGGCCTGGCTGATCGCCGCCGGCGCCGCGGGTGAGGCTCTGCGGCAGGCCGAACGGCGGGCGGACGAAGCCGAGCGCACCCGGGAGGAGACCGCGCGGCGCCGCGCCGACGAGGAGCGCCTGCGCATCGCACGAGAGCTGCACGATTCGCTCACCCACCAGATCTCGATCATCAAGGTGCAGGCTGAAGTCGCCGTCCACGTGGCCCGCAGGCGTGGCGAACAGGTGCCGGAGGTCCTGCTGGCGATCCAGGAGGCCGGACGTGAGGCGAGCCGGGAGCTGCGTGCCACGCTGGAGGCGCTGCGCGACGACGACACGGCCCCGCCGCGAGGGCTCGATGACGTCCCGGTACTGGTTGAACGGGCCCGTGCCATGGGCTTGGACGCGACGTTGACGATCGAGGGACACCGAAACAGTGTGCCTGCCGCGGTGGACCGGACGGTGTACCGGGTCGTTCAGGAGTCGCTCACCAACATCGCCCGGCATGCCGCCGCGGATACGGCGTCGGTCCGGATCGCCTGGCGTCCGGACACCCTCGCGATACGCATTGATGACGACGGCACGGCTGTGCCGGGCAACGCCCCGGTGCCCGGCACAGGGCTGCTCGGGATGCGCGAACGAGTCACCGCCCTGGGCGGTCGCCTGCGTGCCGAACCGCGCGGCGAGGGAGGCTTCACGGTCCAGGCCGAACTGCCCGTGGACCAGACGTCGTGATCCGTGTCCTGCTGGTCGACGACCAGCCGCTGCTGCGCAGCGGGTTCCGCGCGCTCCTCGACCTGGAAGACGACATCGAGGTGGTGGCTGAGGCCTCCGACGGGGAGGAGTGCCTGGCCCTGGTCAAGAAACACCTGCCCGACATCGCTCTCATCGACATCCAGATGCCGGTCGTCGACGGCATCGAGGCGACCCGGCGCATCGCCTCGGACCCGGCCCTGGCCGGGGTCCACGTCGTCATCCTGACCAACTACGGCTTTGACGAGTACGTCTTCAACGCGCTGCGTGCCGGCGCGGCCGGATTCCTCGTCAAGGACATCGTGCCGGAAGACTTCCTCCATGCCGTACGTGTCGCAGCTCGTGGGGACGCCCTGCTCGCGCCCTCGATCACCCGCAAGCTGATCGACAGGTACGTCACCCAACCGTTCGACACCCGCGTTGGCACCGGCACGGGGTTGCAAGAGCTGACCAACCGCGAACGCGAAGCGGTCGCCCTGGTCGCGCAAGGCCTGTCCAACGACGAGATCGCCGACCGCATGGCGATCAGCCCGATGACCGCGAAAACCCACATCAATCGGGCCATGACCAAGCTCCATGTCCGTGACCGCGCTCAACTCGTCGTCCTCGCTTATGAATCCGGCCTGGTAGCCCCACGCAATCCGTGACATCCACGGTCCAGTCGCATTTCCGCTCCTGGTGATCCTCCCGCTGCGGCCGGTCACGCGATTCGACCCTCCGCCTCGGCCCGAGGCTGCCTGACCTGAGCGAACCGGAGGAACTGCTGCTGACCGTCGACAGCTCGGAGTGGAACCGCGGTGGTGGGCTGTGCTCCGCACGGCACTGCTTCCCCGTTGCATCGGCTGCGGGTTCCTGGGTGACGCCTGACGCGTGCTGACGGGGACGGTGCTCCCGATGCGGGTGTGCGACGGATGCCGTGGTGCGCGGCACGTCGCGCCATATGGCGGCAACTCGTCGGTTCCCCGGGGAACTTGAGGATCAAGGTTGTCTCATACGTTTGCCCCTGCTTCCACCACCCCAGGGCCGGCCGACTGCGCCCTGCTCGCCCTCGCCGCCCCGTCCGGCCAATGCCACGCCTTCGTCCCCCCTGGAAAGGGACTGTTCGGCCGCATTGCCACGTGCTGCATCGGTGGAATGCCTCCTTCTGGAGCCGGGCGAAGGGGGGAGGGGAGCGCACCTCTGGCCTGCGTGGCCGTTGGCGACGTTTCCGCCCCGTGCGACCGAATAGACAGCCTGAGCTGGGGCGGGGATGGTGGAAAGAGAGGGATGGGCCGCCCGGCGCAGCCGGACTCGTTCGTCGAGTCGCGCTGGCGTGTCACGGTCGACGGCTTTCAGCCCGAACTTCCCGGCCCCTGGGACCCAGCATCATCAGGGAGTCCAGCCATGACATCAACCATTGAGCCGGAAGAACTCGCCTACACTGCCGCGCCCGAGGACCTGGCAGGCTATCTGGCCGGCGTGGACCGGCCAACGGATACGCCGGGCCCAGTCCAGTCCGTGCGCACGGCCCGACAAGACGAGCACGACATCACCGTCACCACGGTCTACGAGGTAGTCGTGGACGGGTCACCTGTCGCGATCCGGCTGACCGTGGACGACGGCGGCATGCTGCACTGCCCCGGTCTGCCCTATCAGCGGTTCACCTCGGCGCTGGACGCTGTCCGCGCGCTGATCGCCGCCTATCCCGACCACTTCGGAGGAGGAGCCTGAGATGAGCGTTGTCCGGCAGAACGCAGTGAGAATCCGGATGTACTGGCGAAGTACATCAAGGCCGTGAACCTGCTGAAGCAGGAGCCGACCGGGAAGTACACCACCGACTTCGGCATCCCCGGCCCGAAGAACCCGGTGTACAGCTACGACGCCTTCGTGATCTGGCACCTGCAGGTCAGCACCGCCCCCATCCCGCCGGGCGGCAACCCCATGTTGCGGAACTGGGGACACCCCGGTCCGGTCTTCCTCCCCTGGCATCGGATGATGCTCCTGTACCTGGAGGGGCAACTCCAGCGGTTGCTCAAAGACGAAGGCACAACTTTCGGATTGCCCTACTGGGACTGGACTGAAGACGGTGACAACGGTTCGTCGCCCACGGCCCCGATCTGGGGGCCCACCCGCATGGGCGGGCAGGGCAACCCCGTTTCGGACGTGCCGTTCGCCTATCGCCCCGGCGACCCGAACAGCTTCACCGTCCGCATCGAAAGCGCCTACGACGGAAAGCCCTCCCAGTCCAACGGCGGCCAAGGCCGCGGGCTGATCCGGGAGTTCGGTTCCCACTGGAGGACGCTGCCCACCACGACGGACATGAAGAACGCCCTCGCCTTCGCGCCCTCCGGCCCCAGCCCCAAGCCCGGAGACCGGTGCGACGTCCTCGACTACAGCGCGAACTCCGACGGCTTCCGCGGCCGCCTCGAAGGCTTCACCCCGAACCCCGACCCCGCCAACCCGCGTCCCTGGTTGCACAATCAGGTTCACACATGGGTCGGCGGAGACATGCTTCCCATGAGCTCTCCCAACGACCCGGTGTTCTTCCTGCACCACTGCAATGTGGACCGGATCTGGGAGAGCTGGCTGCAACACAACAACGGCTCTACGCTCCGGACGCGACAGCCCCGGACTATCCCTACAGGGGCGAGCGGATCGACGACACGCTCGACAATCCCACCTTCTACACCATCATTCGCACCATGCTGGACCGGCGCGAGTACTACTCCTACGACGACCTGCCCTGATCGAGCGGCGGGCGGTGGCCGGGCCTTCGGAGTACGCCTTCAAGGCGCTGCGGCGACCCGGCCGGCCCGCTTGCCGCCACCGGCGAGGCAAGCGTGCTGCTTGTTTCGGGCGGCTGGGGCGGCGGCCTCGGGCACTCGCTGACGCCCTGTCGCTCTTTGGGGACGTGTGTGCCGGGTGTGGCGCCGAGCCTTTGTCGGGCCCGCCGGGGGCCCCGTGCCGGCTGTGGCCGCCGTGGACCGGCCGGGCGGGAGGGGTCCCGCAGCTTCCCACCCGCGCGAGACGGACGCGGAGACCACCTCCGGAAGCACGCAGGTCCACCGCTGCGGCCCGGCCGACCCCGCCGTGAGTCCCGCGACCGGGTCGTCCTGGTCCACGGCTCCGGCACCTGCTCGGCCGGCCGCGGGCGGCGGCTCCCTCCGCGGACGCGGGGCAAATGATCACCTCCCACCCGCATACTTTATTGGTCAATCCAGAATGCGTGCTACGCTTCCCGGCATGGGGCGGATCAGGGAGTTCGACGTCGACCAGGCGGTCGATCAGGCGATGGACCTGTTCCGGCGTCGCGGCTACACCGAGACCTCCCCGCAGGGCCTCCTCGGAGAACTGCCGATCGAAAGCGGCAGCTTCTACGCGGCTTTCGGCTCGAAGGAGCGGCTCTGTCTTCGCGCCCAGCACTACTCCGCTCTCCAGGCGGACGAGCTCGTGAGGATCCTCGAGCACGGGACCGAGATCCGGCCCGCGGTGCGACAGGTCCTCGTCGCCATGATCGAGGCGGATCTGGCGGACCCCTCCCGGGGCCGCCTCGTGGTCGACACGCCCGCCGAAGGTGGGGGCGGGCGCCCGACAGCCGACACGTTGCCGCAGCGTTGCGGCAAGTCGAGTCATCGCTTGGAGGAGCCCTCGAGCGGGCGAAGTCGCGGGGTGAGCTGCCTCGGGGCAAGGCCCCGGCCGAGCCGGCCCGCTTCCTGACCGCATTCGTCCGGGGCCTCCGCATCGTCGGCCGGGCGCGTCTGGGACGGACCTTCGTCGAGGACGCGCCCGCAGTGGCGATGCGCGCCCCGGACTGACCTCGGGCAGGCTCCGGCTGCTCGCGCCACGCGAGCCCGGGTTTCTGCCCGCCGTAATTCTGTATTGATCACTCCACAAAGGATTCACATGGAACTGCACCTCAAGGACAAGGTCGCCGTCGTCACCGGAGCCAGCAAGGGCATCGGCCTGGCCGTCGTCGAGGCGATGGCGCGCGAAGGCGTCCGCGTCGTCGCCGGCAGCCGCAACTCCACGCCCGAACTCGATGCGCTGGCGAACGCCTACGACGTCACGATCGTGCCCGTCGACCTGGGAACCCCGGAGGGGGCCGAGGCCCTGGTCCGCCGCGCCGCGGAGCGCCACAACCGGATCGACATCCTCGTCAACAACGTGGGCGCCGCGGAACCTCGCAACGGGTTCCTCGAAGTCGGCGACGCCGACTGGCAGCGGATCTTCGACCTGACCTTCTTCAGCGCCGTCCGCGCCAGCCGCGCCGCACTTCCCCACCTGGTCAAGGCCGAGGGCGCGGCGATCGTCAACATCAGTTCCATCAACGCCCGGACGCCCTTCCCGATGGTCGTGGACTACTCGGCGGCCAAGGCCGCGCTGACCAACCTGAGCAAGTCGCTGTCGGAGGAGTTCGCACCGAAGGGCGTCCGCGTCAACGCGATCTCTCCCGGCCCGGTCCGCACCCCGTTCTGGACGGCTCCGGGCGCCTTCGCGGACGCCACCGCCGCTGCCGCGGGCACCACGGCGCAGGAGGCGCTGGACGTCGTGGTGCCCCAGAGCATGGGCATCACCTCGGGCCGGATCACCGAGCCGCAGGAGGTGGCCGACCTCACCCTCTTCCTGGCCTCGCCGGTGGCGGGCAACATCAACGGAGCCGAGGTGCTCATCGACGGCGGTCAGATCAAGACCCTCTGAACACCCCGGCCGGCCCGCCCCTATAGGACAGCGGCCGAGCCCGCCCTTCCGGCTCGGCGTCGCGGGGCGGACCGCACCCCCCTGAGCCGGTCCGGTCGACGACACCGCCGGCTGTCCCCGCGCGCACGCGGCGCGGGCGGCGATGTGAGGCCGCGGCAAATGATCAACCCTGACAATCCGTTGTGAAGCGAGTGGAGACACGTATGACCGTCAACGAACCGATCAGCCCTGAGCCGATCCTTCAGCTGGGCCTGGGATTCATGGCGTCGAAGACGCTGCTGAGCGCGGTGGAGTTGAAGATATTCACCGTCCTGGCGCACGGAGGCCGGGATCGTGCGTCGCTCGCGGGCGAAGTGGGGCTCCACCCGCGGTCTTCCGCGGATTTCCTGGACGGCCTCGTGTCGCTGGGCCTGCTGAACCGCGACGATGACGGCCTCTACCGCAACAGCCCTGCGGCCGACGTGTTCCTGGACCAGGCCAAGCCCTCCTATGTCGGCGGAATCCTTGAAATGGCCAACGCCCGCCTATTCGGCTTCTGGGACAACCTCACCGATGCCCTGCGAACCGGCATCCAGCAGAACGAGGTCACACACACCGGGGCCCCCTTCTTCGCAACGCTGAGCCAAGACCCCGAAGCGTGGCGGAACTTCCTCAACGGCATGAACGGTGTCAGCACACCCCTTGCCGGCGCACTCGCCGCAGACTTCGACTGGACCGGGCGCCGGCACGTGGTCGATCTCGGCGGCGCGCTTGGTGCCGTGCCCGCCGCAGTGCTGCGGTCCCACCCCGAGATGACCGGTGCCGTCTTCGAACTTCCGCCGGTGCGCCCCGTGTTCGAGGAATTCATCGCCGCGCACGGCCTGTCCGGCCGCCTTTCCTTCCACGGCGGCGACTTCTTCTCCGACCCCCTCCCTCCGGCCGACGTCTATGTCATGGGGCAGATCCTCCACGACTGGGATCTCGAGCAGCGCCAGTTCCTGCTCCGCAAGGCCTACGACGCCCTGCCCGAGGGCGGCACCCTGATCGTGTACGACGCCATGATCGACGACGACCGACGCCACAACACCTACGGCTTCATGGTCTCGCTGAACATGCTCATCGACACGGAAGGCGGTTCCGAGTACACCGTCGCGGATGCGACCCAGTGGCTGAGGGCAGCAGGCTTCTCCAAGACGAACGCTCGTCCCCTCATCGGCGGCTACACGGCCGTCTACGCCACCAAGTGATCTGCCTTCGAACCTGCCGCTGAGGCCTGATTACCCGTCACGTCGGCGCGAAGCCCCTGGTAGCAGTGAGTCCTGCCTGGAGATCCACTGCTACCGGGGGGCTTCGCGAGTCGTGCTCCACTTCGGGCACGACCCGGCCCGGCGGCTGATGCGCTCGGCGCTGCTCCGTCCGTGACCGATCAAGCCGGTGAAATCCGGCGGGCAGGGACCTCAAAGACGAGTTCGAGACCGTCCTCGTCATCCCACTGCTCTCCGACCTCAACGAAGCCGAAGCCCGAGATCGTGGCCAAGGAGGCCACGTTGTCGGGGCTGATCGTCGCCCGCACAGTCGTGACTGCGCGTTCGGCCGCTGACCGGCGCAGCAACTCGATCAACGTGGATCGGGCGTATCCCTGGCGGCGGAAGCGGGGAGCGACGGAATAGCCGATCTCGACCATGCCGACCTCATCGGGCGGTCCGTGGAACCCGGCGTGTCCGACGACGAGACCCTTGTCCCCGATGACCGCTTGCCGCACCATCCATCGCGCATGGCCCGGATCGGCGGCCATCTGGTCGAGTCGAAACTGCCACAGCCACCGCGCTCTTTCGGTCACGAAGTACTCGGTCAGCGAAACCCCGGCCACCCTGCTGGCTTCGGCCAGGTCTCCCTCGATCAGAGCGGACATCGCCTCGCCGGACAGCTCTGCAAAACGGACACACTTCGGGCTGCGCGTGAACGGTCCCCAGTAATCAGCATCATCTGTCACCTGCGGATGCTCGCCTACCGACCCGAAGGGCGTCCAACGATTTCGAAGCAGCCCAGCAGCCACCGCGCGATGTCATCTACCACCGCGACCACAACCCCGTGAACCTTCCGTGTCGCAGCACTGGGTGGCTGGTGGTGACTGTGCGGCCTGTGTCTCTATGCCGGAGAGAACATCGAGAGCCTGGCCTGGCTGTTGAGCCTGCCGGGTTCGTAGGTTGCTGAACTCGAAGGCGGCGGAGGCGATCCGGCCCCGAGGTTGTTGAGTGGCCGCGACGACAACGGTCGCTTTGCAGCGGACCGCGAGCGCTCGCATTGGCCGAGACCCGCCGGTGTTCGCATGAGACCCATGCATTGCGGATGGGTGATCCGGGGGTTCGATTTTCCGCCAGTGGGCACTGGCAGTGACGTCCGGAACACGAACATGTGACACGTTGTGTCCTGTTGATGGGAGACGGTCAGCCGGACGGGTGCCCGCCGGGCAGGCGGGGCGGTCGCGCGGTGTTCCGGTCTCCGGCTGCCTGGAGTTCCGGGTCAGGTTGTGCCGGCGATCAGGGGGGAACAGACGAAGACGCCTACGACGAGGAGCCTGGGCAGGAACGACGGTGGTGGGTCTTGTCACAACAGTGGTGTCGGCTCGTTGCCGTTCCCCGCGGTCGGTGTGCCGTGACGCGGTGGTGTGGCGCTGCGATAGGGCCGGTAGCCGCCGGTGCGGTGCCTGGTGATCCGGCCGGCGGACTGCGGGGCCTCGCCCGTAACGCCGGTCCGTCCGCGGTGGTTGCAGTACCGCGGACGGACCGGCCGCACTTGTCGCAGGTCCTGGGAACGGCCGCGGCTCAGCGCAGGCCGAAGGCCCGGATCACCGTCTGGTTCACCGAGTTGCCCGCCGAGTCCTTGGCGCTCGCCCGCAGCGACACGAAGGACGCCTTGGTCGGGGCGTCCAGGCGGAACCGCCCGTCGCTGCCGCAGGCGGCCGTGTGCCAGGTCCGGCCGTCGTCGTAGGACAGCTCCACGCCGACCGCGCCGAGCTTGCCGGTGAGGCTCGCGCCCGGCAGGTGAGCGGCGGTGACGGACAGGGTGTCGTGCCGCCCGGCGCGCCCTGCCGTGTCGGTGCCGATCCGGTAGTCGAGCTGCACCAGCGGCAGCACCACGGTGGCGGCGTCGGTCGGCTCCGCCGACATGAAGTCCCACTCGGTGCGCGTGCGGGAGGAGTACGGGGTGTAGGCCACGTCCCGCTCACCCGTGACGACCAGCTTGTACGGCAGCTTGCCTCGGCTGGGGGCATCGCCCCAGACGTTCGTGAAGTTCCCCTGGCCCAGCTGGGTGGTGCCCTGGTACAGGGTCTGCTGCTGGGTTGCGGCCGGGTCCTGGTTCCACCCGACGTGGTCGCTGCTGCCCCAGGCGGGGATGTCGACATACAGGAGGCTGCCGTTGCGGGTGGGCGGGAGGTTGTTGAAGAAGGCGTTGTTCAGGAAGGGGCGCTGGACCGGCTTGAACCACTCCTCGGACTGCCTGCTGCCGGCCCGGTAGGCGGTCTTCGCGCCCTCCTCGAACCCGATGGACTCGGCGAACGCCTCCTGGTGCCAGCGGACACCGTCGGTGGACACCCAGTCGGTCCGCTTCCCGTTCGCCGGCTCCGGCATGAGGGGGCCGGAGGACCAGTCGACGCCGTCGAGCCATTCGAAGCGGAACTCGGCGCCGGGAACGTCCGCCTTGGGGCTGGCGAAGGTGACGTCGATCCGGGCGAGGTTCTCCGTGTCGCCCTTGACCGTCATCTTCGACGGGATCTCGTTGTGCCAGGCGTGCGCGAGGTCGTAGACGTACGGGCTCGCGGTCTCGGAGTCCACGGTGATCCCGGCCCCGCCGTCCGTGGCCTGCCGGATGAGCTCCTCGCCCTCCTCGGTGCCCAGCAGGCCGACGTCGAGGGCGACGGGCCGCCGGCCGAGCGGCGCGTAGGAGCGCACCGGGCGGCCGTAGCCGTTCTCCACGACCAGCATGAGTTTCGCGCCCGCGGCGATCGCGTTGGCCGCCTGGTCGATGTCGCTGACGTCGTCGCTGTGGCGGACCACCACGGCCTTGCCGCGCGCGTCGAGGTGGGCGTAGTCCGCGCTCGACCCCTGGCCGGCGAAGACCAGCGGCAGCTTGTAGGTGCCCCTGGCCAGCGGCGTGATGCCCTCCTGGCGCAGGATGCCGGTGAACTCGGTCGTGCGGGTGGAGACGGCCAGTGCCGGCTTCTCGGCGCGCCAACGGGCGGTCAGCTGGAAGTCCCCGTGGGTGACCTTGTGGGTGGTCGGCTGCGCCCAGATGCTGTCGTAGTACACGCTCTCGGCGGACAGCCCCGACCTGACGCCGTTCATGACGCGGTTGTAGCCCAGCTTCTGGAACGTCATGTCGCTCCGCTGCGGTGTGGTCATGTCGATGCGCTTGACCTTGGAGGCGTCGAACGTGACGGTGGTGTCCCGGTCCAGGAGCACGTCGGGGTCGCCGAGCAGGGCCAGGCCTCTGGAATGGGGACCGTGGACGCCCTGGACCTCCTGGTAGGACAGGGCCGAGTACACGTCGTCGGGCAGGAAGATCTCCTCGGTGCCCGAGGGGCCGACGCCGATCGGGAAGGGGTCCTTGCTGCCTGCCTTGAGCAGCATGACTTCGCCGGACGTGGGATTGCCCTCGGAGTCCTTGAAGGTCAGGGTCAGCTTGTGCATCGTCGCGAAGCCGAGGGAGACGGCGGTGTGCGCCACGGCCCTGCCGGCCGTGTCCACAGCGAGCAGCTGGCCCGAGTAGTGCTCCTTGGCGGTGCCCGCGGACCCGTCGATCGTCACCGTGACGCCGGCGGTGCCGTGTGCCGGGACGTCCACGTGGGAGGCCGACAGGCGGAACATCCCGGACGGGGCATGCGCCGCGTCGACGGACAGCGAGAGCGTGACCGGCGCGTCGGTGACGTTGGTGTAGGTCACCGGGCGCTGGAGGGCGCCGCCCTTGTACTGGGCCGCGTAGGCGGTCGCCGAGGCGAAGACTCCGGCCTGTGCCGCCGCCGCGACGTCCAGCCTGCCGCTCCCGGCCTCGAAGGCGTCGTACGTCGGGGTCTGCCGGGAACTGCTGGCCAGCAGGTCCTTCAACTGGCCGCCGGTGAGGTCCGGGTGGGCCGCGGCGAGCAGGGCGGCGGCGCCCGCGACGTGCGGCGTGGCCATGGACGTGCCGCTCATGGACTGGTAGGCACCCTGGCCGTTGCCGCTGAACCGGGAGTTGGCCGCCAGGATGTCGACTCCGGGGGCGGTGATCTCCGGCTTCAGCGCACCGTCGACACGGGGGCCCCTGCTGGAGAACGAGGCGAGCGAGTCGGTGGAGTCGACCGCGCCCACGGTCAGCGCCGAGGTGGCCGCGCCCGGTGCGACGACGGTGCTCGGATCCTCCCCGAAGTTGCCCGCGGCGACCACGAACAGCGCGCCGGTCCGGGCGCTGAGCCGGTCGATGGCCTGGCTCATCGGGTCGGTTCCGTCGGACACCTGGCTGGTGCCGAGGCTCATGTTGATGATCTTGGCGTGCTGGTCGACGGCCGCCCACTCCATGCCGGCCAGGGCGTAGGAGATCTGTCCGCCGCCGTTGTCGTCCAGCACCTTGCCGATGCGCAGCCGGGCGCCCGGGGCGACGCCCTTCTCCTTGCCGCCGGAGGCCGCACCGGTTCCGGCGATGATGGACGCGACATGGGTGCCGTGTCCGGCGTGGTCGTCGGTGTTCTCGTCCGGGACGAAACTCTGGCGCGCCGCGATGCGGTCCGCCAGGTCCGGGTGGCCGGCGTCGACGCCGGTGTCCAGGACGGCCACGTCCACGCCCTGACCGGTGTCGCCGCCCTGCCAGACCTGGGGGGCGCCGATCTGCGCGGTGCTGTCGGCCAGGTCGGCGTGGATGGGGGCGTCGAGCCAGATGTGGGAGATCCCGCTGCCGAAGGACGGCTGGGCGTCCTGGGCCCGGGCGCCGTCGTTCACCGCCGCCCCGGCCACGGACTTCCAGAAGTCGTCCGCGTGGGAGCGGTCCGCGGTCAGGGCGGCGCCCTGGATGCTGTCCAGGTTCCGTACCCGGGTCGCGCCCTCGGGGACGGCGGACGCGCGATGCGCGATGCCGGCCTGCGTGTAGGAGACGATCAGCGGCAGCCGGTCGCGGTGCGCGTCGTCGTATCCGTCCGCGATCAGGTCCGTGATGTTGAACAGCTGCCGGTCCAGTGTGCCCTGGGCCAGGAAGGGCAGCGCGGACTCGGGGTACACGTAGAGGTCGTCGCCCGACGTCATGACGCGGGTCCGCGCCGGCAGTCCGTCGGTACCGCGGACGGTGACGGTGCCGCCGAACTGCCCGCCGGGACACGGAGCCTGACGGGTGGTGACCACATCGCCGGTGATCAGCGTGACGGAGTGCTCGCGGGCCGGCACATGGTCCGCGGTGGACGCGGGTGGGGGAGTGGGTGTGTCGGAGGGGGCGGCTGCCTGCGCCCTGAACGGGCTCGTGAGTGCGAGGACCGAAGCACCGGCGATGACCGGCACGCTCCAGCGTCTGTGGTGTGACTTCAAGGGTGTCCCTGCGATGAGTTCGGGCAGGGGACGGTCGCCCTCTGCCGTCCAAGGGGCCAACCGGAGCGGGTTGGGGTCACCTGGGCGGGATGATCATATGCATGTTTGGATTCACTGTGAAGAGTTGCGTGCCACCATGTGAAACTCGCGGCAACAGTGTGATCGGCGATGCGCGCGCTCAGCCCGTCGGGGTCGGCGGCGGATGGTTGCGTTCCGGTGCCGGCCCTCCGGCCGCAATGATTTGGTGGACCACGTCGGAGCCCATGCCGTGCCCGTGGACGAGGGTTCGAACGCGCCGTTTGCGAGGGCCTCGAGCGCCTTCTCGACGGGGGACGCGGCTCACCCCTGCACATGCCGGGCCGGGACAGCCGGAGGCACCCGACCGGCGTAGACCGCGGGCCTGGTGAACCGGCCCGCGGCCCTGGTCAGGGTCCTCCGACCAGCAGCCGGTCGTCGTGCATCGCGCCCCATCCGCGTCGGCCACCGGATGGATTTCCCGTCAATGCGGTGATGTCCCGTAACGCCCGGAAGGCAGACCGGGCTTTCGGGGCATGTCTCGGGGCATGAGAAAACTCGCGCGTCCCGGCGGACTCTCACGGCGCGGGCTGCTCGGCGCCCTCGCCGCCCTCGCGCCTGTCGCCGCCGTCCCTCCCGTTTCCCTGCCCGGTACGGCCATTGCGGCCTCCGAGCCGTACGCCGGCCTCGGGGAAGAGGCCGTCGCCGCGTTCCGCAGCGCCTGGGACGCGTACCGGCGGCTGGCCTGGGGACGCGACGAGCTGCGGCCGCTCAGTGGCCGCGGTTCGGACTTCTTCGCCCGGGGTCACACGTTCGGTCTGACGATCGTCGAAGCGCTTGACACGCTGTATCTGATGGAGCTGGACGAGGAGCTGGCCAGAGCCGTCCAGTGGGTGAGGAACGAGCTCGTACTCGACCAGGACGTCTCCGTCCAGGTTTTCGAGTCGATCATCCGGATGGTCGGCGGGCTGCTGTCGGGGTACCTGGCGACCAAGGAACCTGCGCTGTTGGACCTGGCCCGCAACCTCGCGGACCGGTTGATGCCCGCTTTCGTCACATCGCCCACGGGCGCCCCCTACCGCTACGTCAACCTCTCCACAGGTGCGGTCAGCGGCCGGATCAACTATCTCGCCGAGATCGGCAGTTGTATCACCGAGTTCGGGGAGTTGTCCCGGCTCACCGGCGACGGCTCGTACCACGGTGCGGCCAAGAAGGCGTTGCGCGCGGTCTTCGAACGCCGCTCACGGTTGGACCTGGTGGGCACCGCCCTCAACATCGAGACCGGAGCGTGGACCGGCACCACCGCCACCCTCGATCCTCCGGTCGACTCCTTCTTCGAGTGCCTGTGGCACGGCTGGGAGCTGTACGGCGACGAGGAGCTGCACACCTGGTACACCACGCTCACCGCCGGGATCTTCAGATACCTCGCCGACCGGCGCACGGGGCGGCTGTGGTTCCGGCAGGCGGAGATGAGCACGGGCCACGCCACCGGGCACGTCCAGTCCGAGCTGACCGCCTTCTATGCCGGACTGCTCGCCCAGAGCGGCCGCGTCGCCGACGGCGAGAGTTACCACGACAGCTGGACAGCCGTGCTCGACACCTTCCGCCTGCCGCCGGACCTCATCGACTACGACATCATGCGCGTGAGCGATCCGTCGTATCCGCTGCGCCCGGAGTACGTCGACTCCTGCCTGTTCCTGTGGCTCGCCACCGGGAAGGAGCTCTACCGCGAACGCGCCCGCGTGATGTTCGACCGTCAGCAGCGCTACTGCAAGGTCCCCAACGGCTACTCGGTCGTCCGCGATGTGACGGCCTTCCCCATGAAGCCGGGGGACCTGACCCCTGCGTACTGGTTCAGCGAGAACGCCAAGTACTACTTCCTGCTGTTCGCCCAGGCGCGCCGCTTCGACTACGCCTCCAGCTATCTGACCACGGAGGGCAATGTCCTGCGCGGGCTACTGGACCCTGGTGCCGGGTCAGGGAGCGTCGGCCCGGTCGGGAAGTGACGCGCCGCCTGCGCGCCGGCGCGGGCGGAGCCTGCCTCGGTTTCCTCCAAGGCGGCCGCCGCCGTGAGCGGCGGGTTCGCCGGGCGGAACGGTCTCGACTCTCGGCGCCGGTCTGCTGCCCGAGGACAAGGTCACCGCGGTCAGGGAAGTGACCGGCACCTCGGGGAAGGCTCCCGTCATCGGCGACGGCGTCAACGACGCCCCCGCTCCCCGCCGCCGCCAGCCGGCGACCATCGCGGCAGTGGTCGACCTGTCCCGGCGGGCCCGGAAGCCGGTGGCCCGGAACCTCGTCATCGCGGGCGCCTTCATCGCCGTGCTGGTCGCGTGGGACCTCGTGGCACGCTGCCGCTGCCGCTGCCGCTGCCGCTGCCGCTCGGCGTCGCCGGGCACGAGGGCTCCACGACCGTATCGTCGGTCTCCTCTCAACGGGGTCTGCGCCTGCTCGCCGACGGTGCCCGGCGTCGTGCCCGTTACGAGGACCGCCGCGGCTGAGACCGTTTCTGGCCGGTGAGACGGACGTCATCTCTGACGGAGCAATCCGGCGCCGCGAGCCCGGCTGTCAGCCGGCACCTGGCCAAGCTTCGGCACGCGGACCTTGTCTCCGCGCACATAGAGGGGCGACGTGTGATCCACGGGCTGCCCGACGGGCATCCGGGGCGGCTCGTCGACGAGGTGCTCATCTTGGCCGATCATCATCTGAACACGGTGGCACAGCACAGCTGAGGTCGTTGGGGAGCAGTTCGTCGCGCAACGTTCGCAACGTGTGAGCATGCCATCGCGGAAAGTGTCTGAAGTTCCCTGGGGCCCGCAGACTCGTCGTGCCTTCACCCGCCGCTGGGCCAAGGCGGGCCGGCAGCGCAAAAGGCCTCCATAACCCCACCCGGGGTGCGACACCCGGCCTCGCCGCTCTTCTTGGTCATTTGGCTATTCCCAGCATCACCATGGATCTTGAAAATGGTGTAGAACTATCAAAAAGGGAACAATTGGACCACATTGTTTGATCTATGGGATCCAATCACCCGTGGTGAGGTTCGAGGACCTCTCGGGTGTACAGCCGGAAGCGGTCTCGGGCCTCAGCCACATCCAGGAAGCGACTGGCTAGGGAGTGTTGAGATGCGTATTCCCAAGTGGCCCCTCGCCGCAGTGGCTGGCCTTGCGCTTGCCCTTGGGGGTGCGGCCACATCGGCTGTCGCTGCCCCGACGAGCTCACCGGTCTCCGCAGTGAGCCACAGCGGCTGGGGCAACGGCGACTGGGGTTACGGCGGTCACGGCCATGGCGGTCACGGCGGTCACGGTCACGGCCATGGCGGTCACGGTCACGGCGGCTATGGCGGCTACGGCGGCTACGGCGGCTACGGCGGCTACGGCGGGCACGGTGGTCACGGCGGCTACGGCGGCTACGGCGGGCACGGTGGTCACGGCGGCTACGGCGGCTATGGCGGGCACGGTGGTCACGGCGGCTATGGCGGCTACGGCGGTCACGGCGGCGGTGGCTACGGTGGCGGCTACGGCGGTCACGGTGGTGGCGGCTACGGCGGTCACGGTGGCGGTGGCTACGGTGGCGGCGGCGGTTACGGCGGGCGGTGACCTGCCCACCCAAAAAGGAAACTGGGGCCAGCCTCTGGGCTGGCCCCGCGTTCTGCTCGGCGACCGAGCTCGACGGTTGTGCCTCCACTGAGGGCAGCAAGCGAGTGCGTCGTCGCCGACGCCCGCCTCGCCTACGTCACTGTCACCCGCGCCCGCACCCGCTTCGACCTCGGCTGGTCACGCCATCGAGCCGAACGCCTACCCCGCAGCTCAGGCCAAGGACGGGAGGGACAGCCGCATGCGGAGGCCGTGGTCCAGTGGCTCGGCGGTGATGCTGCCGCCGTGGGTCTCGGCGACCTGTTTGACGATGGCGAGTCCGAGCCCGGATCCGGGTAGCGTCCTGGCGGCCGGCGAGCGGTAGAAGCGGTCGAAGACGAACGGCAGATCATCCGCCGGAATGCCCGGGCCCTGGTCGGTGACCGTGACCGTGCCGTCGGAGGACACCCCGACCAGGACCTGGCCGCCGTCCGGGCTCCACTTGACCGCGTTGTCGACGAGGTTGCCCACGGCGCGTTCCAGCGCCTCGGGGTCGGCGTGGACGAGGCATTCGGACAGGTCTGTACGCAGCGATATCCGGGAGCTGCGCCGGGCGGCCCGGTCCACCACCCGTTGGGCGAGGAGATCGAGGCGGGTGTCCTCGGTGTGGACGTGCGGCTGCCCGTACCGGGCAAGTTCCACAAGATCGTTGACCAGGGCACGGAGTTCCTCGGCCTGCGTGCGGGCCTGCTCGACGAGTGCGGGGGCTTGCGGATCGGCCAGGCCAGGACTTTCGCTGAGCAGTTCCAGATTGGTGGTCATGCTTGTCAGTGGGGTGCGCAGTTCGTGAGAGGCGTCGGCGACAAGCCGCCGCTGGGCCCTGACGGATTCCTCGACCGCGGCCATCATCGCGGTGAAGGAGCGTGCGAGCCGGGCGATCTCGTCGCGGCCTCGCACGTCGATGCGGGCGGTCAGATCCTGGGTTGCCGTGACGTGTTCGACCGTATCGGTGAGCTGCCGTACCGGCCGGAGCACCCGGCCGGCCAGGAGCCGTGCGCCGAAGGCGGCCAGCAGGGTGCCGCCCGCGGTGATCGCGGCCAGAAGTGCGGTGAGCCGGTCCAGGGTGGAGCCGACGACGGACTGCCGGATGGCGGCCCGGACCAGCGCGCCGTCCCAGTCGGTGAGCGGCGCGGTGTAGACCCGGTAGCTCACGCCCTCGAACGTCGCGTCCTGGAAGTACGCCGGTGCCTTTCCCCGGGCGACCTGGACGTCGTGTTCGGTGACGGGGATGAACCCGCCGCCCGGGCCGGAGCTGACCGGCGGGACCATGAATTGCAGTTGCGTGGAGCCGACGGTGACCGGTGAGGTCGGCACGGTGAGGTGTGTCCCTTCCCGTTCCATCTGCTGCACCTTGAACTTGAAATCCTTGAGCAACTGCGAGGCGTCCCGGTCGGCTGCCGACACCAGTACGTCGTCGATCTGGCGGTGCAGGCCGGTGCTGAGCGAGGGATAGATGATCAGCGAGGCCAGCAGCAGCGCGGCGCAGACCACGGTGCCGCCGGCCAGGGCGACCCGGTTGCCCAGGGTCACGGCTCCTCCCGCAGCACGTAGCCCAGTCCGCGCACCGTCTGCAGCAGCCGCGGTTCGCCGTCGGCCTCCAGCTTGCCGCGCAGATAGCTGATGTAGACCCACAGCGCGTTGGACGAGGGGCCGAAGTCGTAACCCCACACCGCTTCGAAGATCAGCGACCGGCTGAGCACCCTTCGCGGGTTGCGCAAGAACAGCTCCAGCAGGGCGTACTCGGTCCGGGTGAGCTCCAGCGCACGCCCACCGCGGCGTGCCCGGCAGGCGGCCACGTCCAGTTCCAGATCGGCAAAGCGGATCACCTCCTCCTGCGCCGCGCCGCCGCGCCGCAGCAGAGCGCGGATCCGCGCCCTGAGCTCGTCCAGGGCGAACGGCTTGACCAGGTAGTCGTCTGCGCCCGCGTCCAGTCCGGCCACCCGGTCCTCGACCAGGTCCCGCGCGGTCAGCATCAGGACCGGCACGCGGTCCCCCCGGGCCCGGATCCGTCGGCACACCTCCAGGCCGTTGGGCTCCGGCATCAGCACGTCGAGGATGACGGCGTCGGGCCGGCTGCCGCCGAGCACCTCCAACGCCGTTGCCCCGTCGGCTGCCTCGGCGACCTCGTGGCCGTCCCGAGCCAGAGCCCGGGCCAGCGCGAGGCGCACCGCGTCGTCATCGTCCACCACCAGCACACGCATGCCCGCAATCGTCCTGTCCGGTAAGTCAACAACGGATAAAGGACGGCCGGCCCGGACTGCTCCGGGCCGGCCGCCCCGGTCGCGGGCTCAGCCCTTCTTGGACTGATCCTTGGCGGCGAGCTCCTGCTTGGTGCCGGACAACGCCTCCTCGAACCGGTCGGCGGTGACCCCGAGCTTCTTCGCGATGGCCGCGAACTGCGTGCCGTGCGGGTCGACGCCGCCCGGCCGGTCGGCCAGCGCGAACAGTTCCCTGACCGCCTGCTGCGCCGCGTCGGTGCCGACGCCGAGGCGGGCGGCGACGCCCTTCGCGAAGAGCTCCGCACCGGCGTCGTCGTCCGACCCCTCGTGCTTGATGACGACCTTGCCGTGCCCCGGCTTGCCCTTCCCCTTGTGCTTGTCGTCCACGACCTGCTTGCCGAGCGCCTGCTTGGTCTGACCGAGAGCCCTCTCGAACCGGTCGGCGGTGACCCCGAGCTTCTTCGCGATCGCCGCGAACTGCGCGCTGTGGGGGTCGACGCCGCCCGGCCGGTCGGCCAGCGCGAACAGTTCCCCGACCGCCTCCCGCGCAGACGCCAGGCTCACCCCCAGCCGAGCGGCGACGCCCTTCGCCAGGGCCTCAGCGATCCGCGCGCGGTTCTCCGTCGGCTTCCCCGGCTTGTCCGGCTTGCCCTTCGCCTCCGCGGCCACGACCGCTTCGGCCTTGGCCGGGCTGGGTGACGGGGCCGCGACCGCGGACGCCGTCAAGCAGGCCACTGTGGCCGCCGCGCCCGCCACGGTGATCCAACGCGCCTTGCTGCTCATACCTGGTCTCCTTCGAACTCCTGGGCAGGGCCGGCGGCCGCCGGCGCCCACGGCCGAGAAGACCACCCGGAACTCAAGGAAACTCTCAGGGAACCTTAGGCCGGCCTTAGAGATCGTCCGCTCCCAGTGCTCCGACCCCCCCCGGGCCCCAACGGTGCGAGCCCGATCGCGTGGAGTCCAGCAGCTCCCTCGTCGCCGTCAGCCGCCCGCCCACACGGCCGCAGCTGCAAGACGTCTTCCAGGCGGCTGCGCCGATACCTTGGGGTACGGGAGCCCGTCACCCCGACCGAGACGGGCGTTTTCGCATGACCCGGTCGGCGGCGGCTTTCTGCGACAGGCCGTAGGCGAGGACCGGCAGCAGGGGTGCTCGTTGTGGTTGAGGGCGTCGTGCTCGACGGCGGCTCCGGCCATCTCCAACGCGGTGCTGCCACCGTCCGCCGATGACGACTGACCGTCCGGGGGACCCCTCGCGATGAGCGCCGAGCGTCTGGCCGTATGTCTGGGCCAGGGCTTCCCGGCCCAGACATACGGCCAGACCTGCGCCGACATCCCCGGTGCCCTCTCCGGACACGCTATGAGCGTGCCCGGCTCACGGCCTGGATGTGTGTCGGTTGCTTGCCGGGCCGATCGACGCGGACCGGCCCGGCAGCCCGGTCAGCCGCGCAGCGGGGCCAGGGCGCGGCTCCACTCGATGACCTCGTCGATGAGGGTCGACAGGCTCGCCGCCTGGTGCTCGCCGGGCGCG